>JBGPLZ010000046.1:0-24651 GCA_041486695.1 Acidobacteriota bacterium
CGGCCCGAACAGCTCGTTATGAAAGGCGCGCGAGGTCAGGGTGATCTTCCCGGCCTGGTCCTGGAGCGCCTGGATGATCCTCGGATGCCGGTGCCCCTGGTTGAGCGCCGAGTAGGCCGACAGCATGTCCATGTAGCGATTCCCGTCGGGATCGAAAACCCAGACCCCTTCCCCGCGGGTCAACACGACCGGAAGCGGATGGTAGTTGTGGGCGCTCCAGGTCTCCGCCAGGTCGATCAGTCGGGAAGTCGTTCCGGTCACGGTCGGTGCCTTGGATGGCGTCATCGATGCCCTCGGAGAAGTCAGTCTATTGGTCGACGAAATGATACATCAGCAGGGGGATGTTTGTGGAGGTCCGCCGGGGCGAATGCTCGGACACACTCCTAGAGCGGCAGGCGGGTCCCGAGACCGCGGGCGCGCGCCCTCTCGAGGACGAGGGGAGCGGTGGCCATGTCCTCGAGGGCGATGCCCAGGTTCATGCAGATGAGCCGCTCGCGCTCGTTGCGCCGTCCCTCCTTGCGGCCGGCCAGCAGCTCGCCGAGGTCGGCGTAGATCTCCGGGACCGTCTGGAAATAGACTCCGCCGGCGCGAGTGTGCAGCAGCTGAGCGGTGTCGTCGGTGTAGAAGCGGTCGGCCCGGCGCAGCGCCTCCGCCATCCAATACGAATCGTAATCCAGTGGGACTCCGAGCGCTCCTTCGGCGAACCAGTCGGCGGCCAGGGTCGGCTGCGGAGCGGCCTTGATCGGCCCCGCGGTCACCACGATCTCCGCTCCCTCGACGGCGGCCCGTGGCGTCGTCGAGGCGACGAGCCGCAGTCCCGGGAAAGCCACCTGCATCTGCTTCACGTACCGGGCGGCGGCCTCCGGATCGATGTCATAGGCCCGGACCTCGAGCAGCTTCGGCGCCACCGCCGCCACCGCTTCGAGGTTGGTCCGCCCCTGCACGCCGCAGCCGAGGATGGCGAGCGTCGCCGCCTCCCGCCGCGCCAGAAGCTTCACCGCCACCGCCGTGGCGGCGCCGGTACGCATCGCGGTGATCCAGGTGGCGTCCATCACCGCCACGGGCAGGCCGGTCTCCGGGTCGTTCAGGATCAAAAGGCCGGAGATGTACGGCAGCCCGCGCGCCGGGTTGCCGGGGAACCCGCTCACCCATTTCATCCCGGCCGCGCGCAGCGCCGGAATGCTGGCCGGCATCGCATGGATGAAGCTGTCGCTTCCGGACGGCCCGGGGTGAATCCCCGGCTTCGGAGGCATCTCGGCCCGCCCGGCGCCCCTCTCCTTGAAGGCGGTCTCCAGCCGCTCGATGATCTGAGGCATGGTCACGGCGGCCGCCTCGACGTCGGCGCGCGACAGGTAGAGGATCTCCGGAGCACGGGTCATCGTCGCGCCCCTTCAGTTCTCGGGCAAGCCTGCCGCCGCGTCCTTCCCGGAGGAAAGATGCAGCGTGCGGGTCGGGAACGGGAGACGAATCCCATCCTTCCGGTAGCGCGCCATCAGCCGCTTGATGAACTCGTGCCGCACCCGATAAGTCCCCAGGAAATCGGCCGCCCGCAGCGCCACCACCAGGTTGAGGCTGCTGTCGCCGAAGCCCTGCAGCCGTGCCGTCGGCTCGAAGCCGCGCACGCCCCCATCGACGGTGCGCATCACCTCCCGGGCGACGTCGAGCGTGGCGCGCTCGACCGCCTCGAGGTCGCTGTCGCAATGGACCGCGACGTTGACGTAGGTCGCCACCTGGGGATCGAGCAGGCTGTAGTTGGTGATGACGCTCCCGGCCAGCTTGATGTTCGGCACCACGACGATACTGTTGGCGAGCGTCCGGACCCAGGTGCTACGCCAGCCGAGGCGGACGATCGTCCCCTCCTCGCCGCTCTCCAGCTTCACCAGGTGGCCCGCCTCGATCGGCTTGTCGACCACCATGTAGATGCCGGCGAACAGGTTGGTGAGCGTATCTTGAAGAGCCAGGGCCACCGCCAGCGAGCCGACGCCGAGAGAGGCGAGGATCGGCGTGATCGAGATGCCGATGCTGTCGAGAAAGATCAGCAGGCCGATGCCGATGATCATGCCCCGCACGACACCCTGGATCAGGCCGCGCGCTCCCTGGAAGACGGTCGACTCTCGCGTCAGCCGGTCGAGGATGCCCGAGGTGATGCGATCGACGAAGAGGACCAGCGCCAGGACGAAGGCGAAGGCGAACAGGACGTCGAAGGCCCGGTCCCACTCGGGGGAGAGCGGCAGGATCCGATCGAGCAGCAGCAGGCCGCTGGCGACGATGGCGATCGACAGCGGCCGCGACAGCGCCCGGACCAGGACGTCGTCCCAGGTCCAGGTGGTTCGCAAGGCGACGCGGCGCAGCGCGCCGAGGAGGACCCGCTTCACGACCCAGAGCACGGTGAGCCAGAGCGCGAAAGCGAAGAGACCTTCGATCCAGGGCGACACGAGCGGGTCGGCCAGCGGCCGGCTCAACAGATCGAGCATCCCGTACCCTCCGGAGGTCCAAGGATAGCTGATTCCGGCGCCCGGCGTCGAACCCGGGGCGATCGCGCGACCATTCCCATGGAGAGTCTGTCTCCCAAGAGGTCGGTGCGATCGGGAGAGAAATTGTTCTTGACATCACGGCGGTGCGCCGTATACTCGATTCGTTCATCCCGCCCCCCAATCGCATCGCCCGCCCCCGGAAAAGGCGCATCATGCCCGGAGGCTGGCCCGACCCGCTCGTCCACGGCCCGACCCATCTCACCATTCTTCCCACCTACCGCTGCACCGCCGCCTGTGAGCAGTGCTGCTTCGAGAGCAACCCGCACGTCGAGGGGCGGATCCCGATCGAGCGGCTCCTCGACTACATCGATCAGGCGGCGCGCGACTTCCCGACCCTGAAGCTGGTGGTGTTCTCGGGCGGCGAGTGCTTTCTGCTGCGGGACGACCTCGACCAGGCGATCGCGCGCGCCGCGTCTCACGGTCTCATGACCCGCTGCGTCACCAACGGCTACTGGGCGACGTCGCGCCGCGCGGCGCGGGAGCGGGTCGCGCCGCTCTACCAGGCCGGGCTGAGCGAGCTGAACTTCAGCACCGGCGACGACCACCAGAAGTTCGTCCCATTCGATCGGGTGGTCCACGGAGCGCTGGCCGCCGCGGAGTTCGGCATCACGGCGCTCATCGTCGTCGAGGGGTCGCAGCAGGCCAGGTTCACCATGAAGGAGGTCGTCGCCCACCCCGATCTGGCCGAGTTCCTGAAGTCGAGCCCGGCCCGCGAGCGGCTCCTCCTTCTCAACAACATCTGGATCCCGTTTCAAGATGATGCGCCGCTGACGCAGGCCGACGCCCTCTATCGCCGCCGCGACCGCCTGCAGCGCTTCGAGGGGTGCGACAACGTCCTCGACAACATGGTGATCACGCCGCACGAGCAGCTGGCCTCCTGCTGCGGATTGACCTTCGAGCATATCCCCGAGATGAAGCTGGGCGATGCGCGACGTCGCAGCCTGCGCGAGCTCTACGACAGCCAGATGGAGGACTTCATCAAGATCTGGCTGCGCGTCGAAGGTCCGGAGAAGATCTACGACTTCGCGGTCCGCAAGGACCCCGGGCTGACCTTCCCCGATGGCGCCACGCACCCGTGCCAGAGCTGCGCCGCCCTGTTCCTCAACCCCCGGGTCCGCGAGGTGCTCCAGGCGCACTACCTGGAAAAGGTTCCGGAGGTGATGTTCCGCTACCAGATGATGCGCTCGCTCGAGCGTCGATCCGATCCGAGCTTCGCCCCCAAACCAGAGGGGGCCACGGAGCACGTCGGCTTCGGGGCCTGAAACCGTGTCGCCGACAGAAGGAGGTCACGCATGAAGCGCAGAACGTTCATCCAGAGAGGTTCCATCGGGCTCGGAGCGATCCTGGCCGGCGGCGGGGGGGCCGGCCGGCTGCTCGACCGTCCGGGAGAGAAGCGCCGGATCTACGGCATCCCCGACAGCGTCAAGCTCCGCTCTCCGCTTACGCACAATCTGGCCAGGTACTCCCTGGCCCAGACCGATCTCCCGCCCGAGGCCTGGCAGGACGTGGTCGCGCTGGGTCTGCTGGCGCAGGACGTGTTCGAGAATCCCAAAGTGGCGGAAGCCTTCAGCCGCAATCCGGGCGGCTATCTCAAGGCGATCGGCATGACGGATGTGGCGCTCGACCCGGCGACGGCCGAGGTCCAGGTCGCCCTGGCCCTCGGAGACCCGCAGATCCGCGAGGCCGTGGAGAGGCAGGACCCGAAGGCCTTTCTCGAGGTGATCGAGCGGCGGGGATTGCTGCGCCGTCCGGAGACCTCACAGCTGGTCTCGAAGCTGACCGACCAGGTCGCGAACCTTCAGACGCAGATGGGCCCCGGGTTCACTCCCGAAGCCTGCTCGGTCTTCGCCGTCTGCATCTTGGTGCTGGCGGTCTGGATCTACGTCGCTGCCGTCCAGGATGTGGTCGTTTCCGTGGCGGCGCTCGCCGTCGTCTCCCTCTATGTGTACGCGCTCGCCTGGACGGGGGTCGGGGGGCCTCGAAGGAAACTGACGGTGTGGCAGGGCGGCGGGGGCGTCCCCTCGCTCCGACTCGCCACCGTGATGGGCGGCGAGATCTTCGCGGGCGAGGTCGCGGACACCTTCATCGAAGAGCATGTCGAGCGGGTCGCGGAGGCGATCGAGGGCCTGCAGTTTTTCCGCGACAACTCGACCATGGAGCCGTCGCGGCTGCGTGACGCCGTGCGGGTTCAGTTGATGAGGCAGATGAGCGGGCACGCCGTCATCGAGGACGGGCCGGCCCGATGAGCGCCGCGATCGCAGAACCGCTTGACGTCCCGCTCCTGGCGGGGATCTCGGGACGGTTTCTTCCGCTGTTCCGCAATCGTCCGGTGGGACACGAGATCGTGCGGGCCGCCACCACGGCGGCGGGCGGTCTTCGCCTCTCGGCGGAGACCGACCTCGCCGTCGAGAGGTTCCAGCTGCGGCAATCGGTCGAGGCCGAGTTCGATTGCGCCCTGCGGCCACGATCCTGTATCGTCTCGGCCACCAGCGGACCCCGGCAGATGTCTCTCGAGATCCAGATCCGTGATGACCGGGCGGATGTCCGCTGCATCCTCGACGGCGAGACCCAGGCACGTGTGATGCTGATGCCGAACCAGCCGCTCCTGCTGATCGACAATTGTTTCGCGCTGCACGCCGTCGCAGCGCTCCTGGCGGGCGCGTGCACCGCAACGCCCCGGCTGTTCACCCCGATTCCCGCCTGCTTCGAGCTTAGGGCGACGGCGCCGGGCGCAGGGGCGATCCTGCTGGGTGGTCAGGATCTCGGTTTGCCCGACGTCACCATGCATCTGGCCGGGGATCTCGAGGAACATGCCTGGATTCGCGGCGGCTGGGTCGAGCGTCTGGCGCTGCCGCGCGCGCAGATGCGCATCGACTGGCGTCCCGACCAACTCATCCAAGGAGAATCATGATGACCGACACGAACGTCTTCGGCGCCCCCTGGGATCAGAAGCTCACCTGGCTCACCCTCCTCTTCTCGGCGATCCTGCTGGGTGCCACCGCGCTCATGATCTGGATCGGGCAGACGCGCATTCCGGTGGGGCCGGTCCGGGTCATCGTCTTCCTGAACGGGCTGATCCCGATCGGCGGGCTTTTCGTCTGCGCCCTTCTCGCGCCCCGGAGCTACGCGATTAGGAATGGGACGCTCCGGATCAATCGCTGGCTGGCGCCGATCGAGATCCCTCTCGCGTCGGTCGAAGCGGTCGAGGCGTTGCCCGTGGAGCGCCTGGCCGGGGCACGGCGCACGCTGGGGAACGGCGGGCTGTTCGGATACTACGGCCAGTTCCGCAGCCCGGCGCTCGGCAGCTTCCGCATGTACGCGACGCGGGGCGACGGTTATGTCCTGGTTCGAGCCGGCAGGCTGTACGTCGTGACGCCTCAATCTCCCGATCTCTTCATCGAAAGGCTGAACCACGAGCGTGCGTTGGTTCGGGGCGGCTGACCGCATGAAGGCGCGACAACGGACGGAGCGCGGGGGAGGGTCGATGAAGCAGGCGTTGTGCATCGCCGTCATCGCGCTCGCCGCGCTGGCGCTCCTCGGCGCGGCGGCGCGGCGACTGGGGGCCGCCGATCGCCGGCAGCAGGCGGCTCTGACCCTGATCGATCGGCTGGTCGCCGGGAGCTTCAGTGACGCCGGGGCGGACTTCGATAGGACGATGCGATCGGCGCTCCCAGCGGCCAAACTGGCCGAGATATGGGGCGCGCTTGCCGCTCAGGCCGGCCGTTTCCGGGAGCGCACGGGGGTCCGGCAGGGCCAGGAGGCGGGGTACGACATCGTTTATGTCGCATGCCGGTTCACCAACGCACGCCTCGAGGCGAAGGTGGTCTTCGATGCCGCCTCGAAAATCGCCGGGCTCTTCTTCACCCCGGGGGACACGGCGGCGCCCGCGGCGGCCCCCCCAAGCTACGCCACGCCGGCGGCATTCAACGACCAGGAGGTCCTGGTGGGGAGCGGGGAGTGGGCCCTCCGGGGGACGCTCACCGTTCCGGTCGGCGCGGGGCCGTTCCCCGCCCTCGTCCTGGTGCATGGCTCGGGGCCGCTCGATCGTGACGAAACGGTCGGTCCGAACAAGCCGTTTCGCGATCTGGCGACCGGGCTCGGCAGCCGCGGGATCGCCGTTCTGCGCTACGACAAGCGCACGCTCGCCCACCCGTCGGCGGTGGCGGCGATTGCGGATCGCTTCACGCTCAAGGAAGAGACGATCGACGATGCCGTGGCGGCGGTAGCTCTCATGAAGTCCGAAAAGAAGATCGATCCCGACAAGGTCTTCATCCTCGGCCACAGTCTTGGCTGCCTCGCGGTGCCGCGCATCGGCGCGCTCGATCCGAAGATCGCCGGGTTCATCCTGTTCGCGGCGCCGAGCCGGCCGCTCGAAGAGATGATGCTCGAGCAGATCACCTACATTCTCGGGCTCGATGGCAGCATCTCGCCCGAGGAGCAGGAGAGGCTCGACGAGATGCGCCTGCAGATCGCCCGTCTCCGAGCCCGCGTCCGCGCGGATGCGCCGACCGAGGGCGAGCGCCCTCTCGGAATCAGCTGGGCTTACTGGTCGGATCTTGCGCAGGGGACCGATCCCGCCGCAACCGCGAGGCTGCGCCAGCCGCTCCTTGTTCTGCAGGGCGGGCGGGATTACCAGGTGACGACCGTCGACTTCGATGGTTGGAAGAAGACGCTGTCCGCCAGAAGCGGCGTCGAGATGAAGCTCTACCCCGATCTCAACCACCTGTTCATGACCGGCTCCGGCAAGAGCCGCCCGGAGGAGTATCAGACTTCCGGCCATGTCGCTCCCGAGGTCATCGACGACATCGCCCGCTGGATCAGGCCGCAGGGCTGACGCGATGCGTCGCCGTGCCGCCCGTCTGCCGGCCAGGCTCCTGGCTCTCGTTCTGCTCACCACCTCCGGAGCGGCCGGCGCTGCGAAGCCGCAGGCTCCCTCGTCGTCGCTCGTCGAAAGGGTCACGAGCGAGCTGGTCCTGATCGAGGCCTACGTCACCGATCTGCGCGGACGCCCGCTCGAGGGGCTCACCGCCGAGAACTTCGTGCTTCAAGTTGATGGCAAGGTGGCGCCGATCGCCTCGGTCGAGTACCGCGAGCTCGGCCCCGGGAGCGCTACCGCCGGTCCCGGCCCGGCTGCGGGCACCGGCCAGGGGCCCCCCGAGCCGGAGTCGCCCCAGGCGAGCCGGCGTTTCGTCCTCTACTTTGAAGATGATCTTTCGGCGCCTCAAGGCCTTACCATGGCGCGCCGCGCCGCCGCGCAGTTCATCGGCGCGAACCTGCGGCCCTCGGATCAGGTCGCCCTCGTCGCGCATGGGAGGCGGATCCGCGTCCTGTGCGACTTCACGACCGACCGCGCGGAGCTCCGGCGCGCCCTCGAGGCCAGCCTGGGGGATAAGGAGCGCGTCTCCAACTTCGCCGCCGACCTGCTCCAGAATGAGAGGATGTTGCGGGAGGCTTACCGGGACATCCCGGTGGCCGGTCATAGTGATGTCGCCGTGCTGCGCGTCGACAGCCTCATCACGACCTTCACGACGGCGGATGCCGTCCGGGTCCGTGACTCCTTCGATGCGATTCGCTCCGTGGTCGAGTCGCTCGTCCCCTGGCCCGGGTACAAGGCGGTCGTCTACATGGGTGACGGCATTCCGGAGAACCCGGCCGCCTACTACCTCGATCGCCTGCACGACATTCCCGCACTGGCGTCCAGCCCGCAACTATCGTCCGACGTCGAGGTGCTGAACCTCCGGAGCGAGTTCAAGGCGCTCGTCGATGCCGCCGGCGCGGGCGGGGTCACGGTGCACACGATCGATACGGCCGGAATCGCCGCGGCCGACAGCTTCGGCACGCCCGGCTCGTCGGCACGACGCTCCGCGTCGCGCCGCTCGAGCACGCTGCCGACGCTCGCCTTGAACACGGGGGGGATCGCCTCCACCTCCAACGACCCCCTCAAGGGGCTCGCGGAGGCCGAGGAGTCGAGCCGCGCCTACTACCTGATCGCCTATGCCCCGGAGGGGCCGCCCGACGGTCGGACGCATTCGGTGCAGCTCCGCGTCAAGAAAGTCAGCGCCCATCTGACCTGGCGCCGGCAGTTCGTCAGGCTGCGTCCCGAGGAGGCGCGCGAGCGGCTGCTCCAGTCGGCCCATGTTCTTCCGGAGCTTTATCCCAGCCTCGGCCTGGATCTTTCCGTCGTGCCCGGCCCCGCTGATAGGGCCGGCCGGGTCGCCGATCTCGTGCTGCATGTTCCGTCCGACCGGATTCTCTACCTCCCCGGGGAGGAGGGCGCCACCGCACGGCTCGATGTCGGGCTGGTGGCGCTCGACTCCGCGCACGGCGAAGTGCTGCGCCTGTCGCGGATGGTGACCATTCGTTTGAGCGGAACGGCCGGGGGCGGGACCCGGCCGGGGCTGAATCTCTTTCACCGGACGCATCTTCCCGCGGCGGTCGACACGATCACGGCGGTCGTGACCGACCTCTCGACCGGCGTCGTCGGCGCGCAGCGCATCGGCGGGCCGCTTCGCCTCGACGACGATCCGGCGGTCCTGGGGCTGTCGATCTACTCCCTGATCGAGCAGAGCCTCTGGATCGAGATCCTGGCGGCCGCCGACGCCGGCCCGACCGAGGCGATCGTAGAGGACGACCGGCTCGGGCCGGCGCTCAAGAGCGCCTTCGCGGTCGGGGAGCCGCTGGCCTGCGGCTTCAAGCTCAAGAAGCCGCGCGACGGCGGCGACGATCGCATCACGCTCTTGATTCGCAAGGGTGGGGCGACCGTGAAGACCATCGAGCTCGATCCCGATTCGGGCCTCGCCAGCGGAACCATCAAAGCGCGGCTGCCGGTCGAGGATCTGCCGGCCGGAGAGTATCTGCTGCTGGTGCAGGCGCTGCGAGCCGGCATGCCCGTCGATCTGGCGCGCCGTCCCTTCAGGCTTCTCCCGCCGCCTGTCCCGGAAACCGCCCCGGCGGCCGCCATTTCCCGGACAGGTTCCTAGGGCCTGCCTCGGACAGGCTCCTAGCGATAGAGGCGAAAGGGAAGCGATTCGCGCTCGAAGGCGGCGATCTCGCGGCGCCAGGAGCGCTCGAGAGGCGCCAGAGGCGCGCCCGACTCCAGGGCTTCCCGGACGGCGGGGTCGCCGGTCAGGACGTCGATCGGCGGCTTGTCCGTGACGTACTCGTAGGGCGGCTTGTTCCACTCGAACCGGTCGCGATGCTCCGCGATGATGTCCTGAAGGAGGGCCAGCGTGGTGATGTAGGGGCGATAGGCGGCGCGATCGGCCACCTGGATCTGAAATCCGTGGCAGACCTGGCCGGCCCATTTGTGGAAGGTCGGTTCGAAGGAGTGCTCCCTCAGGACTAAACCCGGGAGGCGCCGCTTCAGGAAGCGCCGGCCGACCGCCTCGAGGTCGACGTACGGCGCGCCGAAGATCTCGAACGGCCGGGTGGTCCCGCGTCCCTCCGAGAGATTGGTCCCCTCCAGCAGGACCTGGCCCGGATAAACCAGGGCGGTGTCGAAGGTCGGCATGTTCGGGGAGGGCAGCACCCAGGGAAGCCCGGTGTCGGGGAAGAACATCGACCGGCGCCAGCCATCCATCGGCACGACGGTCAGATCGCATCGGCCGGGGCAGCGCCAGCCGGGGCCGTCGTTCCGCCGCTGCGGCCGGGCCCCCCGGCCGGGGCCGCGGCCGGCCGCGCCGCGGGTCTCTGCCGCGCTGCCCCCCATCCGGACGTTCACCAGCGCCGCCAGCTCGCCGAGCGTCAGCGCATGCCGCATCGGCACCGGGTAGAGTCCGACGAAGGAGGTGTAGCCGGGCCGGATCAAGTTCCCTTCGAGGGTGAGGCCGCCGATCGGGTTAGGTCGGTCGAGGACCACCACCTCGCATCCGGCCTCGGCGCAGGCCTCGATCGCCAGAGCGGTGGTCCATTCGAAGGTATAGACGCGGGTGCCGACATCTTGAAGATCGACCAGGAGGAGATCGATCCCCCGCAGCATGGCGCGGGTCGGCGAGCGGGTCTCGGAGTAGAGGCTGAAGACCGGAATATCGAGATCGGGGTCCCGGCCGTGCCCCGATTCGATCATGTTGTCCTGCTTCTCGCCCGCGAAGCCGTGCTGCGGACCGAACAGGGCCCGCAACCCTTTGCCGCAGAGGTCGGACACGACGTCGCGCGCCCTTAGATAGGACGAGGTCACCGAGGCCGGGTGCATCAGCAGGCCGACGCTCCGGCCGCGGAGCCACTTCGGCCGTTCCCGCGCCAGAACCTCGAGGCCGGTGCGCACCCGCGGCGGCATCCGACCGATGCTCCCGCGTGAAGCGCGCTTCTCTACCAACGTCAGCCTCCCCGAGTCGGCCCGCCACTGCCGCGGGCCCGGCGGGGGAGACTATCACAGGGGGGCGAGCGCGGCCCGATCCCCGACCGCGAGCGGTCCGGGGGCGATGACGTCGCAGTCGAGCGCCATGGTCCCGTCGAATTCTTCGTAGATGCGGCGCAGCACCGAGACGTCCTGCTCAAGGGTGTCGGGGTCGAAGGTGGTCATGACGCAGCGCTGCCGCAGCTGCCGGACGCCGATGGCGGCCCGGCCGATCCGCAGCGTCCGGCCCGGCCAGTCGCGCTCGGCGAGGTCGGGAACGCCTGCGATGAGGAGGTTGGGCCGCAGGCGGCGCCGGTCGACGCCCAGCCGGGCGATCGCTCCGTCGGTCGCGACCAGGAGCGGCAGGACGTCGAAGCGGTGCGGATCCGGGTCGTACGTCAGGCGGACCGTGGGACCGGCGGCTCGTCGCACCAGAGCGATCGCCTCGGGAGAATCCCACCGATGGCCGTCGATCAGCGGCCGGCCCGCGGGGTCGAGGGTGCCCCGCAACCCGAGCAGCTGGTGACGGGTGCGCGAGGTGACGATCCGCCCGTCCGCCTCGCGCACCTGGACCAGCCGGTCGCCGGCGATCCCGTTCAAGGTGAGGTCGACCAACTCCAGCCGCTCGCCGGCGAGCGATTTGACCGGATAACGCCAGAGCTCCGCGATCGTCATCGTCATCGAAGCAACTGATAACACACGCGGGCCATTCCCCGGCAGCGACCAGCCGAACATTCTGGAACCTTCCGCCCGGGCCCGCCGTTCATTCGGGTATCAGGCGGGAAGGGTCCTGCCCGATCCGGACCTCGAGGAGTGACTATGAAGGCACGGTGGCCAGACAGGCGGATCCGGGTGCTGGCGGTCGTTTTGATGATCCTGGGCGCCGGGGCCGCGGCCGCGGGGTGGTCGCTCAGGCGACACCGCGCCGTCCGGGCGGCGGCCGCGCCGGGAGCCGCGGCTCTCCCAGCCAGCAACAAGACGATGGCGGAGCCCGAGAAGACCGCGATCCCGGTGAGCGTGGCGGTGATCGTCAGGGGGTCCATCTCCTCCTACATCACCTCGACCGCCAATCTCGTCCCCGAACAGGAGGTCAAGATCCTGGCCGAGGCGGAGGGGCGGGTCGCCGAGCTGCACGTCGAGGAGGGGAACCGGGTCGGCCGCGGCCAGATCCTGGCGGCGCTCGCCCACGAGGACGCCGAGATCGCGCTCAAGAAAGCCGAGCTGCGCTCCGCGAGCACCAGGAGCGCCTACGAGCGGGTGGCGAGCCTCCTGGTGGACAACCTGGTGAGCCGCGAGGCTTACGACCGCGCCGCCTTCGAGAACGAAGTGGCCGGCCAGGAGCTGGCCGAGGCGCGCTTCAAGCTCGAGAAGACCTTCATCCGGGCCCCCTTCGGAGGCCATATCACCGATCGGTCGATCAAGCTGGGGCAGCATGTCCGGCCGGGAGACATCCTGTTCACCGTGTCGGACTTCGATCCGCTCATCGCCCGGATCTACCTGCCGGAAAAGGATGTCTACGGCCTCCAGGAAGCGCGCGAGGTGCGCATCACCCTCAAGGCCAACGAGACGACCCGCTTTCACGGCAGGATCCGGCAGATCAGCCCGGTCGTCGACACCGGCACCGGCACGGTGAAGATCACCGTCGAGGCGACGGCGACGCCTCCCGAGGTCCGCCCCGGCGCCTTCGTCACCCTCGACATCGTCCGGGAAGTCCATCCTCAGGCTGTATTGGTCCCGCGCGAGGCGGTCATCCGCGAGCTTCAAGACTCTTACGTCTTCGTCGCCCGAGGCGACATGGTCGAGAAGCGTCCCGTCTCTCTCGGCCTCGAGGAAGGGGGCCGGATCGAGGCGATCTCTGGTCTTTCGCCCGGCGAGCGGGTGATCGTCGCCGGTCAGGGCGGCCTGCGGCAGGGATCGATGATCAAGGTCATCCCGATCCGCGAGGCGTCCGACCTCGGCGCCGTCGCCGCCCGCACCATCAGCGGCTAGGAGCCGGTCCGAGCATTGGCATGGGTCGCGTTCACCGCGCCGGGGTGACCGCACGCTCCCTTAGGGACACGATGAGCCTCATCGACTTTTCGCTTCGGCGCCGGGTCACGGTCACCATGGGCGCCGTGGCCCTCGTCGTCTTCGGGATCGTCGCCTTCACCCGGTTGCCGATCAATCTGCTGCCGAACATCTCCTACCCGAGCCTGACCGTCGAGACCCGCTACCCGGGCGCCGCGCCCGCCGAGATCGAGACGCTCCTGAGCCGGCCGATCGAGGAGGCGGTCGGTGTGGTGGCCGGCGTGCAGCGGCTGACGTCGGTCTCCCGGCCGGGTCTGTCACAGGTCACGCTGGAATTCGGCTGGGGGCGCAACATGGATTTCGCCGCCCTCGATGTGCGCGAGAAGCTCGATCTCGTCGTGCTGCCCAAGGACTCGCAAAAGCCGGTCGTCCTCCGGCTCGACCCGAACAACGATCCGATCGTCCGGCTCTACCTGAGCGGAGGCGAGAGCCTCACCCAGCTGCGCTATGTCGCCGACGAGGTCCTCAAGAAGGACCTCGAGTCGACCGAGGGGGTAGCCGCGGTCAAGGTCAACGGCGGCTACGAAGAGGAGATCCAGGTTCGAGTCGATCAGGGAAAGCTGGCGCTCCTCGGCGTGAGCATCCAGGAGGTGGATCAGAAGCTGCTGCGCGAGAACGTCAACCAGGCGGGCGGCAGCCTGTACGAACGGGAGGCCCGCTTCCTGGTCCGCGCCCGCAACGAGTTTCGGGATCTCGATGACATCCTGGGCACCGTCCTTTTGACCCGGGACGGCCGCAACATCCTGATCTCCGACGTGGCCCAGGTGGTGCGCGGCCACAAGCAGCGCGAGGCGATCACCCGTTACGGGGGCAAAGAAGCGGTCGAGCTGGCGCTCTACAAGGAGGGCGACGCGAACACCGTCTCGGTGGCCCGCGCCGTCAGGAAGCGTCTCGAACGGGTGCGCCAGGAGCTGCCCGCCGGGATCACGCTCGTGACCGGGGTCGACCAGTCGCGCTTCATCGAGGACTCGATCCACGAGGTGATCGTCAACGCGCTCGAGGGCGGAGCGCTGTCGATTCTGATCATCCTGCTGTTCCTCAAGGACATCGCCAGCACAGCGATCATCGGGGTCTCGATCCCGATCTCGATCATCGCGACCTTCTTTTTGATGTACCAGACCGGCACCACCCTGAACGTCATGTCGCTCGGCGGCCTGGCCCTCGGCGTCGGCATGCTCGTGGACGACTCGATCGTCGTCCTGGAGGCGATCTACAAAAGGCGCGAGCGCGGCGAGAGCGGCGCCGTCGCGGCGCAGCGCGGGGCGGCCGAGGTCGGCCGCGCGGTCGTCGCCTCGACCCTGACGACCATCGCCGTCTTCGTCCCGGTTGTCTTCGTCGAAGGGATCGCCGCCCAGCTGTTCCGCGACCAGGCGTTGACGGTGTCGTTCTCGCTTCTGGCCTCGCTGGTGGTCTCCCTGACCCTGATCCCGATGGTCGCCGCCCTCCTGATGACCGGGCCCCCTCCCGGCCTCCCCGCCGCGAGCGGGGCGGCAGGCCGCTGGCGCGCCTTCGGCCCGGCGGGTCTTCTCAGGCTCACGCGCCGGGGCGCGGCCCGGCTGGTCTCGTACCTGGCGGTGCTGGCCCGGCCGATCACGGTCCCGTTCGATCGCGCCCTCAACGCCGTGCTGCGCGCCTATCCCAACGTCCTGCGCTGGGCACTGCGCTCCAAGGGGATGGTCCTGGCGGCGGCGATTCTGGCCTTCGTCGGGTCGCTCTTCCTGGCGCGCACCCTGGGCGTCGATCTGATCCCGTCCTTCTCGCAGGGGGAGTTCAGCTACCTGGTCGAGCTGCCGGAGGGCACGCCGCTCGAGACGACCGATCGCTTCGTCGAGGATGTCCAGTCGGCCCTTCAGGGAGATACCCGCGTCGCCTCGGTGTCGGCGACCATCGGGGGCGCCGGGCTGTCGCTCGCCAGGACCGGCAGCGAGGGGGAGAACGCCGCCCGCCTCCAGGTCCGGATGGCGCCGGGAACGCGGCGGCGCGACGAAGAGGGGGTCGCCGCCGTGCTGCGTCGCCGGCTCGAACAGGCCGCCGGCGCGCGCTTCAAGTTCGAGCGTCCGTCCTACTTCACCTTCCGGACCCCGATCGAGGTCGAGATCTACGGTGACAGCATCGCTGATCTGACGTCGGCCGCCGTAGATCTGAAGCAGGCGTTGCAGAAGGTGCCCGGCCTCGTCGACGTGAAGTCGTCGATGGAGGTCAAGAACCCAGAGCTTCAAGTGACCTTCCACCGCGATCAGCTGACCCGGCTCGGACTCGATCTGTTTCAGGTGGCGGGCACGATCCGCAACAAGGTGCAGGGAGAGATCGCCACCCGTTTCCTGCAAGGCGATCGCGAGATCGACATTCTGGTCCGCTCGGTCGAGGTCGGCCAGGCCACGGTCGCCGACGTCAGCGACATGATCATCGGCCAGCGCGACGGGGTGCCCCTCTATCTCAAGTCGGTCGCCGAGGTCCGGCTGGCCGAGGGGCCGAGCGAGATCCGCCGGATCGGCCAGAAAAGGGCGGCGGTGATCGCCGGGGACATCTCCGGGCGCGACATGGCGGCGGTGGCGGCGGACGTGAGGCGCGCCCTCCGCAGCGTGACCCTCAAGCCGGGCGTGGTGGCGGATCTGAGCGGGCAGGAGGAGGAGATGGAGCGCTCGTTCCGCTCCCTCAAGATGGCGCTTGCCCTGGCGATCTTCCTCGTCTACCTGGTGATGGCGTGCGAGTTCGAGTCGCTGCGCCACCCGCTCGTGGTCATGGTCACCGTGCCGCTCGGAGTGATCGGGGCCGTGCTCGCCCTGGTCGTCACCGGCCACGCGCTCAATGTCGTCGCCATGATCGGCGCCGTGATGCTGGCCGGGATCGTCGTGAAGAACGCCATCGTGCTCATCGACGCGGTCAATCAGCTGCGCGCCGAGGGGCTCGAGCGCGAGGAGGCGCTGGTGCGCGCCGGCCTGAACCGCATGCGTCCGATCCTGATGACCACGGCGACGACGGTGCTCGGTCTCCTGCCGATGGCGCTCGGCCTGGGCGAGGGGGCCGAGCTGCGCGCCCCGCTGGCGATCACGGTGATCGGCGGGCTGAGCGTCGCGACCGTCCTGACCCTGGTGGTGATCCCGGTGATCTACGTGCTGTTCGACCCCGCGAAGGTCCCCGCGCCGCTCCCCGGAGGACTCGACGTGCCCACGCTCCTCGCCGGGCAGCCCGAGGCCGCGGAGTGAGCCTCTCGGGGCTGTCGGTGAGGCGTCCGGTCACGACGCTGATGGTGCTGCTCTCGGTCATGGTGGTCGGCGGCATCGCCATGGCCCGGTTGCCGCTCGCCTTCCTGCCGAACGTCGACATCCCGTTCATCGGCGTCACCATCCCGTATCCCAACTCCAACCCGACCCAGATCGAGAAGCAGATCACCAAGCCGGTCGAGGAGGTGCTGGCGACGCTACCGGGCGTCAAGCGGCTGGGCTCGACCTCGAGCGCCGACAGCGCCGAGTTCCAGGTCGAGTTCAACTGGGGCAAGGATCTCGACATCGTCCGGATGCAGGTGAGCGAGAAGATGGACCAGGTCAAGCCGACCCTGCCGAGCGGCATCGGCGACGTGCAGATCGTCTCCTTCAACACCAGCGACATCCCGGTGGTGGAAGCGCGCATCGCGGCCGAGGGGGTCGATCTGTCGCGCCACTACGATCTTCTCGAGAGCCGCGTCGTGAACCGCATCCGCCGGGTTCCGGGCGTCGCCCGCGTCGATCTCAACGGGGTGGCGCCGCGCGAGATCTACATCGACCTGATCCTCGACCGGCTGCGCGAGCACGCCGTCGACGTCGGCGAGCTGATCCGGAAGCTGCAGGGGGCCTCGTCGAACCTGGTCCTGGGACCGGTGAGCCACCAAGGCCTGCGCTACGCGGCCCGCGCCCTCGGGGCGTTCGAGTCGCTGCAGGCGATCGAGGACCTGGTGGTCGACGACCGCGGTCTGCGGCTCAAGGACATCGCCGAGGTGCGTTACGAGGAGCCGCCGATCAACTTCGGGCGCCATCTCGAGGGCCGGTACGCGGTGGCCCTGTCGGTCTTCAAGGAATCGACCGCCAACACCGTGGACGTCGTCCGCGCCGTCATGCGGGTGATCAACGGGGAGATCGGCAAGGATCCGCTCCTCAAGGGCGTCAAGGTTTTCGTCTGGGACGATCAGGCCGAGCAGATCACCTCCGGCCTGTCTGGGCTGGCGCACGCCGGATTCGTCGGCGGCCTCCTGGCGATCCTCGTGCTGTATTTCTTCCTGCGGCGCCTCGACTCGACCCTGATCGTGTCGTTCTCCATCCCTTTCTCGATCATCGCCGCCTGCGGCTTGATGTATTTCCTGGGCAAGAACCTGAACGTCCTGTCGATGTGCGGGCTGATGCTCGGCGTCGGCATGCTGGTGGACGATGCCATCGTCGTTCTGGAGGCGATCGACCGGAAGCGCCGCGAGGAGCCTGACCCGAGGACGGCGGCCCTGATCGGGGCGCGCGACGTATCGATGGCGGTCACCTGCTCGACCCTGACCACGGTCATCGTCTTCCTGCCGCTGATCGTCGGCGCCGGCACCGAGCTCACCACCTGGCTCAAGGAAGTCGGGTTGTCGATCTCGATCGCGCTCGTCTGCTCGCTGTTCTCGTCGCTGACCTTGATCCCCCTGATGTCGGCGCAGTGGCTGCGACGGCGGCCGGCGGCGGCGCCGCGGAGCCTGGCCCGGCTGGAGGAGCGCTACGCGCGGGTGCTCGGCTGGACGCTCCGGCACAAGGCCTGGACCCTGCTCATCGTCATCCTCGGGCTGGTCGTCGGCCTGGTGCCGCCGATCCTCGGCATGGTCGACTTCACGCCGTTCGCCGCCACCTCCAACAAACGGCTGCGCCTCGCCTACGAGTTTTCGGACTTCGCCTACAAATCGGACGCCGAGAGCGCCGTGAACCGGGTGGAGGCCTGGTTCCGGGAGCGCGGTGTCCGCCTCCCGATCGAGTCGGTCTACAGCGTCTACGGCGAAAACGAGGCCCACACGGTGCTGACGCTGCGCGGCGCGGACCTCGATGACGACACGACCAAGGCGCTTCGCAAGGAGATCCGGGCCGGACTGCCGCAGGTGCCGGGGGCGCGCATCTATTTCGACGAGGAGGCCAACGAGGCGGGGAGCAGCACTTCCTTCGCGGTGAAGTTCTTCGGCCACGACAGCGCGACCCTGCAACGGCTCGCGACCGAGGCGGCGCGGCGGCTGAGGACCGTCGAAGGCGTCGAGGACATCTCCACCCCCTTCAACAAGGGGCGGAGCGAGATCCAGGTGGTCATCGATCGGGACAAGGCGATGCGCCACTCTCTGTCCGCCGCCGACGTGTCGGAGATCTTCCAGTTCACCCTCGGCGGACTGCGGCTGCGGCGATTCAACGCCGGCGACCGCGAGGTGGAGACCTGGCTGCAGCTCCGGCAGGCCGACCGTGAGAATCTCGACGACCTGAAAAAGATCCAGATCGGTCCGCCGGACCGCCCGGTTCATCTCGGAGACATCGCCTCGTTCCAGACGGTGCGGCGGCCCCAGGAGATCGCGCGCGAGAACCGCAAGGTGCGCTTCGCCGTCAACGCCACTTACGAGGGGAAGGAGTGGCCGAAGGCCCGGTCGCGGATCGAGGCGCTGATGAACGCCTTCGATCTGCCGCCCGGCACCACCTGGTCGTGGGACGACAAGATCCTCCAGCAGGGGGAGGAGAACCAGCAGATGCTGATTAATTTCGTGCTGGCGCTCGTCCTCGTCTACCTGGCGATGGCTTCGCTGTTCGAGTCGATGGCGCAGCCGTTCGCGATCCTCTTCTCGATCCCTTTCGCCCTTCCGGGCGCCATGTGGCTGCTGGCGCTGACGCGCACGCCCTGCAACATCATGGCGCAGATCGGCATGCTGATGCTGATCGGCATCGTGGTGAAGAACGGCATCGTCCTGCTCGATCACATGAACCAGCTCCGCCAGGCCGGGTATGGGCGGGACGAGGCGATCCTGCGCGCCGGGCGCGACCGGCTGCGCGCCGTCCTGATGACGGCCTTGACCGCCATCGTCGGCCTGATCCCGCTGGCGCTGGGGCGCTCGGCGGTCGGCGACGCCTACTACTACCCGCTGGCGCGCACCGTCATCGGCGGCCTGGCCTCGTCGACCGTCCTGACCCTCCTGGTCCTTCCTTACATCAACCTCGGCATCGAGGCCGCCGCCGCGTGGTTCCGGAAGCTCTGGATCGCGTCGGCGCCCGGCTCCCGGCCGGAGTATGATCCCGGAGTAACCTTCATCCCAGGAGGTGAAACGTGGACGACAGAGGCAACCGACGCCGGAGTGGGGCAGATTCCCGTTCGCTGACGCGCCGGCTGTTCCTCGACGGCGCCCTGAAGGCGACCCTGGCCGCCGGCGTCGGCGCCGGGTTGTCGATCGGCGATCTGCTCGCGGGCGCGGGCGCCATCCCCGGCGCTGGCGCAGGCGCCGCCCCCGGCGCGGGCAAGCCCGGCCGCCGCTTCGACGGCGAGTGGATCGCCGAGTCGTACGAGATCGCCCACCGCTTGCGCGACGGCACGCTGTCGATCCCGGCGCTCGTCCCGGAGGGACCGCTGCACGACGCCATCGTCGTGGGCGGCGGCGTCTCGGGCCTGATGGCCGCCTGGGAGCTTGAGCGCGGCGGCCTGAGCGACGTCGTCCTGTACGAGAAGGAGAACTATATCGGGGGCAACGCCCGCAAGGGCCACGCCAACGGCACCGACTACACCTGCGCGACCTGGTCGCTGGTCCGCCCGAGGGATCCGTTCCTGACCAGGCTCCTGCAGGATCTGGACATCGTCTCCGGCTTCGCCGCCGACGGCACCCCGAAGATCCGCCCCGAGTATCTCGGCGGCGGACCCGAGTTCAACACCCTCATCGACGGCACCTGGTACATCGAGGAGGCCAGCCCCGGCTCGACCACCGTCGCCGCGAACGCCGCCAAGATGCCGCTGTCCGAGAAAGACCGCCACGACCTGGTCGAGTTCTACGACGACATGAACGACTGGGGGCGGCGGCGCGGCAAGGACGGCCGGCCCGCCTTCGCCATGCCGGTCGAGGAGGGGAGCCGCGACCCCGAGATCCTCGAGCTCGACCGGATCACCATGGAGGAGTATTGCACGCGGAAGGGCTGGGGGCCGCGGGCCATGTCGGTCGCCAACGACTGGAGCACCAGCGACATCGGCGGCACGATCCAGCAGGTCTCGGCCTATGGGTTCTGGTCGTTCAACGGTCTGGGGCAGGGTGGCGAGGACATCACCCTGCCGGGCGGCAACGCCTGGGTGGCCGAAAAGATGATGGACAAGGTCGGGCGCGACCGGCTGCGGACCGACCAGATGGTCGTGCGGGTGGCGAACCAAGGGGACGAGGCGCGCGTCGTCCTGCTCGATCCGAAGACCGGGCGCTTCTCGATGCGCCGGGCCCGCACGGTGGTGATCGCCTGTCCGAAGCACATCACCGGACGGATGGTGCCCGAGCTGCAGGCAGCCGGCCGCAACGGCTATCTGCAGTATCGCTACGGGGCATTATTGATGGGGGCGGCGTCGGTGAAGCGGACGCCGGTCCTGAAGGGGGCGCCGCTCGGCTGGTTCAACAGCGTCAGCGGCCAGCGCCGTCTGGCGCAGGGGTTCCTGGTGGCGGACTACAACTCCGACCGCTGGCGCACCGGGGATGCGCGCCGGGCGAACGTCCTCTGTCTCTGGGCGCCGCTCGAAGGCAAAGTCACGCGGATGGAGCTTATGACCCAACCCTGGTCGCACTGGGCCGACCGTCTGGCCGACGATCTCGAGTACATGGTGCCGGGGGTGATCGACGATCTGACGCGACTCGACATCTACGCCTGGGGGCACCACATGGTGATCCCGTACCCCGGCTTCCTGACCGGCGATCTGCGCCGCAACCTGACCCGGCCGCTCGGCCGGGTCAGTTTCGCGCACAGCGATCGGAACGGCATGCCGAGCTTCGAGCTGGCGACCCGCGCCGGATCCGATGCCGCCAAGGAATCGCTGGCGATCGTCAAGAGCTGACGCGGCCGGCGAGGGTTGCTTCCGGGACTTCGTTCAGGGCTCCGGTTCGCACGTCGTAGAGATACCCGTAGATCGGGATCTCCTTCGGCACCAGCGGATGGCGCCTTATCCTCTGCACGTCGGCCCAGACGCTCTTGGCCTGGTCGGCGATCGTCAGCCAGTCGACGTACTGCCCTTCCGGCGACCCGGGGCCATCTCCCGGATCCTGCCAGACCTTTCCGTCGAAGCTTGCGGTCTTCAGGCTGCGGAGCAGAAGCTGGCGCATGACGTCGTCGGTGAAGGTCTCCATGCCGCAATTGGTGTGATGGATGACCAGCCACTCCCGGGTCCCGAGGAGCTTGTAGGAGATGATCAGGGAACGGATGGCGTCATCGCTGGCGCGGCCGCCCGCGTTGCGGATGACGTGCGCGTCCCCCTCGTCGAGGCCGGCGAACTTGGCCGGATCGAGGCGGGCGTCCATGCAGGTCAGGATGGCGAACCGGCGCCGCGGCGGCATCGCGAGTTTTCCCTTTTCCCCGAGGCCGGCGGCATACGCTTTATTGGCGTCCAGGATGTTCCGCAGTTCTTGGCTCATCAGACTCCTTCTCGCGCGCCGGTCCCTGGCCCGGATGTCTCACCGGGCTAGGTTGCGCATTCACCTTCGCCATGGATCAGTTCGAACGGTTTTTCCTCGCCGAGATCCTGATAATCCGCCTCGACGAGATCCGCCGCGGTGATGTTGACCAGATCCTCGAGGACCACGTTGACTCGGTCGGGGGCGACCCGCCTGAAGAAGGCGAGCGCCGTCTCCTCCGGAGCGCGCTCGTCGCCGAACAGAGCCAGTAAGCGCGTCACCGCCTCGGGCACTCGGCGCGCCGGGATCTTGACCGAGCGCGCGCCGAAACGGGCCCCGTCGCCGTCGACCCCGCCGCCCAGGAACAGCTGGTAGACCGGGACCAGCCGTCCGCCGATGTTCCGGGCCGCGCCGTGGAAGCCGATCCCCGCGACGTGGTGCTGCCCGCACGAGTTCGGGCAGCCGCTGATCTTGATCCTCAGATCGGATGCCGCCGCGACCAGGTCCCGGCCGCCGTTGCCGGCGTGCGCCTCGAGCGACTGCTTGACCGACAGCGCCAGCTCCCGGGATCCGGTGATGGCGATCTTGCAGCTCTCGGCGCCGGGGCAGGAGGTCGGATCGAGCAGCCGTCCCGCCTCGCCGGCCCCCAGATCGATCGACTGCAGATCGCGGTGCAGCGCCGGCAGGTCTTCGCTCCGGACCCAGCGCATCAGGAGGTTTTGATCGACCGCGGTGCGCAGCGTTCCCGCCCCGTAACGGCCGATCAGGTCGGCGAGCCGGTCGAGCTGCGCGGCGGTGACGTCGCCGCGCGGCAGCGTCACGAAGGCCATCGAGTAGCCCGGCTGTCGCTGCGGCAGGGCATTGCTCCCGGCCCAGGCACGGAACGCCGGGTCCCCCGAGCGGACCACCCGGGCATGCAGCTCGGCGGGGGCGTCCGGGCGCGCGGGCGGCTCGCTCTCCCGATACTTGTCGATCTCCGGATCGCGGCTGGCGGCAATCCCCGCGGCTTCTGTCTCGATCTCGGCCTTGAAGGCCTCGAAGCCCAGCTTGCGGATGGCGTACTTCATCCGCGCCTGGTTGCGGTTCTTGCGATTTCCGGTCCGGTCGAAGACGCGCACCACCGCCTCGCAGACCGGCAGAAGCCGCTCGGGAGGCAGGAATTCGTGCAGCACCCAGGCGTTCTGCGGCGAGACCGAGAGCCCGCCGCCGATCACCACCTTGAAGCCGATCTGCCGGGCGCCGTCGATGTCGCGGGTCCGGGCGATGAGGCCGATGTCGTGCATGGCGCCGAGGGCGCAGTCGCTGGGGCAGCCCGAGAGGGAGATCTTGAACTTGCGCGGCAGCGCCTGACAGATCGGATTTCTGAGGAAGAAGCGGGTGAGCGCCTCGCCGTACGGCGTGACGTCGAACGGCTCGGTCGGGCAGACCCCGGACATCGGGCAGGCGGTGATGTTGCGGACCGTGTTGCCGCAGGCCTCGCGGGTGGTCAGACCGACCCGCTCCATGACGGCCATCGCCTGCGGCACGACCTCCATCTTGACGAAATGGAACTGGACGTTCTGGCGGGTGGTGACATGCCCGTAGCCGCGCGAATAGTCGCGCGCCACGGAGGCGAGCGCGCGCAGCTGAGCGGCGTCCAGGACTCCCTGCGGAATCTTGACGCGGATCATCTGCACGTCGTCCTGGCGCTGGCCATAGATGCCGCGGGTCAGCCGGAAGGTTTTGAACTCGTCGGGCCCGATCTCGGCACGCTCGAACGACTCGAGGATGCGGACGAACTCCTCGACATCCTGCGGTGAGGCGAAGCGGCGCGCCGGCGCCGCGGCCGCCTCGTCGGCCTTCGAGGCATCCCCTGGGCCCTCGTGAACGAGCTCCCCCGAGGTCGCCTGAACCGGTTCCTCATTCGCCATGACAGCCTCCCGGAGGCCGGCGCCTACTGGGACGACGGCGTGCCGGTCTCCACGTGCAGCCCGCACTCCTTCTTCTCGAAATTCGCCCAGCGCCCGGCGCGCGGGTCCTCGCCCGGCTGCACCTGCCGTGTGCAGGGCCAGCAGCCGATGCTCGGATAGTTACGGTCGTGCAGAACGTTGTACGGGACGTCGTTGGCGCGAATGTAGCTCCAGACATCCTCGGAGGTCCACTTGGCCAGCGGGTTCAGCTTGACGAGACCGAAGATGGCGTCCCACTCCACCACAGCGGCGTTGGCGCGCGTCGGCGCCTGGTCGCGGCGGATGCCGGTGATCCAGGCCTCGAAGCCGCCGAGGTGCCGCTTGAGCGGCTCGATCTTGCGGATCTTGCAGCAGAGATCCGGTTGCCGCCCGTAGAGATCGGCGCCGTGCCGGGCCGCCTGCTCCTCGATCGTGATGAGCGGGTGCGTCGCCACCACCGTCACGCCGTACCTGGCGACGATCCGATCGCGGACCTCGATGGTCTCCGGGAAAAGGTAATCGGTGTCGAGATAGAAAATCGGCACCGCCGGATCGATCCGGGCGACCATGTCGACGAGCGCCACGTCTTCCGCCCCGAAGCTGCAGGCAAGGGTGATGCCGCCGCGGAACTTCTCGATCCCCCAGCGCAGGACCTCCTGGGGGCCTCCCGGCTCGAGCTCCGCCGCGACCGTCTTCAGCTGTTCGGGATCGATCTTGCCCACCGACTTGATGACCTCCACGCATTCCCTCCCGTCGTTCCGCGGGCCCGTGGCCCGTGATGATGTGACCGAACGCCTGAAAACGAAAAAGCCCACTGCCTTTGGCCGTGGGCTGCGTCCCTGGAAACCTGAGGGGTCCTGGTGTCGCCTCTGCCTCAAACCCCTCCGCGCCCGCTGCCACCCGTCGGCCGATGTGGCCGACAACAACAGGTGCAGCAGACACCCTGGCAGACCGGGAGCCCGAGGGCGAAATGGCCCTGGGCGGCTTCCGGAGCAATACGACCCTTTAATGCCACACGCCCCCCTGATGAGATGACAATCTATATACTCCGTTGGTGGTCCGGAATCAACCTGGATTTCATATTGTGGACAGTCGTTTGAAGCCCCACCCCCGGCGTGAGGCGCCCACCCCGCGCTCGCCGGGCACGGGTCCGGCTCGCTGCGCGAGCCTCCCCTCGGCTCGCCTCGCTCCCAC
>JBGPLZ010000047.1:0-24576 GCA_041486695.1 Acidobacteriota bacterium
CATCCCCGAAAATCGGAAGGACGATTTCCGCCGGGAGATCATGAACTACATCGGGGCGCTGGCCGTCGAAGGCAAGACCTTCAACTACAAGACCAACGAGCGGCTGCACAAGGCCCTCGAGCTGAAGCTGTTCGAGGACCAGAAGGACTCCATCAAGCTGACCTCCCTGGTCTCCTCAGTCGTCGACAAGGACACCCAGGAGAAGATCGATGTCGTCAAGAGCCGCCTGAAGAAGGACTACGGCTACTGCGACATCTGCGCCACCGACGTCCTCAACTATGTGGCCAGCATCTTCGCCCGGGGCGACGCGCGCGACTGAGGTCAGACCCGATGATCCTCAGGATCGAGAAGGATCACAACCGGTTCCGGCAGATCGTCCGCGGCCGCATCAAGAAAGAGCTGAAAAAGTACATCAGCAGCGGCGAGCTTATCGGACGGCGCGGCAAGGATCTCGTCTCCATTCCCCTGCCCCAGATCCGGATCCCGCAGTTCATCTTCGGTCAGAAGCAGACGGGCGGCGTCGGCCAGGGCGAGGGGGCGGTCGGCACCGTGCTCGGCGCCGGCGAGGCCGAGGGCGGTCAGAAGGGCGCCGGCAACCAGGCCAGCGAGCATCTCCTCGAGGTCGACATCACGCTCGATGAGCTGGCGGAAATGCTCGGCGAAGAGCTGGCGCTGCCGGCGATCAAGCCCAAGGGCCGCAAGAACATCGTGTCGTTGAAGGACCGCTATACGGGCATCTCGCACTACGGCCCCGAGAGCCTGCGCCATTTCAAGCGCACCTACAGGGAGACCCTCAAGCGGAGCATCTCGACCGGGACCTACCGTCCCGACAACCCTGTCCTGATCCCGATCCGCCCGGACAAGCGGTATCGATCCTGGAAGAGCTCGGTCGCGCCGCAGGCCAATGCCGCGATCCTCTACATGATGGACGTGTCGGGGTCGATGGGCGAGGAGCAGAAGGAGATCGTCCGGATCGAATCGTTCTGGATCGACACCTGGCTGCGGCATCACTACAAGGGTGTGGAGATCCGCTACATCATCCACGACGCGGAGGCGCGCGAGGTGGACCGCGACACGTTCTATCACACGCGCGAGTCCGGCGGGACGGTGATCTCGGCCGCCTACAAGCTCTGCTCCAAGATGATCGACACGAACTACCCTTCCGACGACTGGAACATCTACTGCCTGCACTTCTCGGACGGCGACAACTGGTCGCAGGGCGACACCGAGGAGTGCCTGACCCTGCTCAAGACCCAGATCCTGCCCCGGGCGAACCTGTTCTGCTATGGCCAGGTGGAGAGCCCCTACGGCACCGGGCAGTTCCTGGTCGATCTCAAGGAAGGCTTCGCGGATGACGAGCGGGTCGCCCTGTCGAAGATCGAGAACAAGGACGGAATTCTCGGCTCGATCAAGGACTTCCTCGGACGGGGACGGTAGCGATGGCCAGCCTGCCCCCGGAGCTGCAGAGTCTTCAGGAAGAAATCGAGGCCCATGCCCGCTCCTACGGGCTCGACTTCTTCCCCGTCATCTTCGAGATCCTCGACTACCGGCAGCTGAACCAGGTCGCGGCCTACGGCGGGTTCCCCACGCGCTACCCGCACTGGCGGTTCGGAATGGAGTACGAATCGCTCGCCAAGTCCTATTCGTACGGGCTGTCGAAGATCTACGAGATGGTGATCAACAACGACCCGTGCTATGCCTATCTCCTCGAGTGCAACGCGACCGTGGACCAGAAACTCGTCATGGCCCACGTTTACGCGCATTGCGACTTCTTCAAGAACAACCTGTCGTTCTCGAAGACCAATCGCAAGATGATGGACGAGATGGCGAACCACGCGACGCGGATTCGCCGTTACATGGACAAGCACGGCGTCGAGACGGTCGAGAACTTCATCGACATCTGCCTGTCGATCGAAAACCTGATCGACCCGCACGCGCCGTTCATCGTGCGCGATCGTCCGCAGCCCCGCGACGAGGAGCCACGCCGCGAGGTACGCCGCCTGAAGAGCAAGTCCTACATGAACGACTTCATCAATCCCCCCGAGATCCTGGAGGCCGAGCGCCGCCGGCTCGACGAGGACGCCCGCCGCAAGAAGCGTTTTCCGGAGAGCCCGGCGAAGGACGTGCTCAGGTTCCTGGTCGAGTTCTCGCCTCTCGAGAACTGGCAGCAGGACATCCTGGCGATCGTCCGCGAGGAGGCCTATTACTTCGCCCCGCAGGCGCAGACGAAGATCATGAACGAGGGGTGGGCGACCTACTGGCATTCGAAGCTCATGACTGAGAAGGTGCTCACCGACGCCGAGGTCATCGACTACGCCGACCATCATTCGGGCACTCTCGGCGGACGCAGCGGACGCGTCAATCCCTACAAGCTCGGCGTGGAGCTCTACCGCAACATCGAGGAGCGCTGGAACAAGGGCCGCTTCGGCAAGGACTACGACGACTGCGAGGATCTCCGCGAACGGGCGCGGTGGGACCGCAAGCTCGGTCTGGGGCGCGACAAGGTCTTCGAGGTCCGGAAGCTGTGCAATGACGTCACCTTCATCGACGACTACCTGACCGAAGACTTCTGCCGCGAGCAGAAGATGTTCATCTACGATTACAACCCCAAGACCGGCATGTATCAGATCAGCGACCGGGACTTCAGGAAGGTGAAGCAGCGCCTGCTCTTCCAGCTGACCAACTTCGGCCAGCCGTTCATCGAGGCCATCGACGGCAATTTCCGGAACAAGGGCGAGTTGCTGCTCAAGCACAAGTACGAGGGCATCGAACTCAAGCACGACGAGGCGCGCGACACCCTGCGCAACGTGCATCGAGTCTGGGGCCGGCCGGTCAATCTGGAGACCGTGGTGGACGAGAAGAACCGGTTGATCTCCTATAACGGCGAGGAGTTCGAGGAGAAGGACATGCAGGACAAGGTGGCGTGATGGAGTCCCTGACGGGTCAACAGGACGGGGTGACGGCCACGAGCTCCCCCGCCACGCGCGCTCCGGAAGCGGCCGCGGCGCGCCCGTCGGTCTGGGCGCTGGCCGGTGGCAAGGGAGGGGTCGGGCGTTCTCTTCTGGCGGCGAACCTCGGGGTGCAGGTGGCCCGTTCCGGCCGCCGCGTGGTGCTGGTCGACCTCGATCTCCAGGGCAGTAATCTTCAAACCTGTCTCGGCTTCCAGCGGCTGCCGCTGTCGCTCGCCGACCTGGCCGCCGGCCGGGTGGCGCTCCTGTCGGAGCTCGCCTGCGAGACTCCCACCCACCACCTGCGTCTCATCGGCGGATTGCAGAAGGGCGATCTCAAGGACGATCCGGTCGCCTTCGTGCGTCAGGTGGCCGAGCAGTTCACCGGCCTCCTTGCCGATCATGTCATCGTCGACTGCGGGTCCGGACGCTCGCCAGGGACGATCGCCGCCTTCGCGGAGGCGGATGTCGGCATCCTGGCCACCACCCCCGAGCCGGCCTCCATCGAGTCGATCTACCTGTTCGCCGAGGCGCACCTGCGCTGGTGCCTGGTGCGCGCCCTGACCGCGCAGACGATGGCCGGGATCGAGGCGAAGCTGCGCGACAGCGGGATGGACCCCGCCCACACTCCTTTTCGAACCTTCATGACGCGTCTGGGCGTCATCGACCCGGCGGCGCGCGACGAGGTGGCCCGGGTCGTGCGTCGGACCCGGCTCGAGCTGATCCTGAACCAGGTGCGCGGCGACGCCGACGAAGAGGCCGCGGCCTCCCTCGCGAGCGGCTTTCGCAAGTGCTTCGGGCTGAATCTTCATACGGCCGGGACGGTCGAGCACGACCTCTCGGTCCTGCAGGCCGTCCAGAAGCGTCGCTCTCTGTCGCAGCAGTATCCCAACGCCGCGGCCACCAAGGGGATCAGCCGCGTCGCGACCCGTCTCATGGCCGCCGGCTCGGGGCCGATCCGGGAAAGCGATCTGGAATGGGAAGACCTGGAGGCGATCGACCACTATCGCGTTCTCGAGGTCGTTCCAAAGGCGTCGGCCAAGGAGGTCCAGTCGGCCTACCAGCTGCTGAAAAAGACCTACGACCCCGAGACCACCTTTCTGGCCCCGGTGATCGAGGCGCCCCGTCTGCGGGAGCTCCAGGCCCGCATCGAGGCGGCCTATCGCTCGTTGATCTTCCTGGAGAGCCGCGCGACCTACGATCGCCAGATGCTCGATGCCGGGGCGCTTAGGGCCGATGACGTGCGCGGCCTGCACGCCGGCGCGCCGCCGTCCCCGCCCGCAGAGACGCACGCCACGGCGCCCGGCCCGGCGGCCGCCCTGGAGGTCGCGGGAGGCGAGATGGTCTCCGAAGGGGGCGCGGCCGGCCCGGAGGCGGCCGCAGCGCCGGCGGCGTCCCCGGACGATGACCCGCCCGCCCCGGAGAGCGGGGCGGCGCTGCGGCAGGAACGCGAGCGGCAGCGGCTCAGCGTCGAAGCCATCGCCGACAAGACCAAGATCCGGCCCAGCCACCTCCTGGCCATCGAGGAGGAGCGCTTCGGCGACCTGCCCGCCGCCGTCTTCGTCCGCGGCTTCCTCAAGGAATACGCCCGGTCCCTGGGGCTTCCTTCGGACCCGATCACCCGCTTGTACATGAAGCGCTACCAGGACTGGCACGAGTCGCGCCAGAAACCGCCGCCCGGCGGCCGCCCGGGCTCGCGGGCGGGCTCTTAGGAGCCGGCCCGGGAGCGCCGGGGGCCTCCCGCGCTTCGATGATAGAATGACGCCTTTCCGAGGGCGTCGATGGAGTCGGCGGACGGCATCGCCACTGAAGAAAATCTCGCTGGATACTTCGAGCGCGGATCCAAGCCCCGTGAGCGATGGGGCGTGGGGCTCGAGTTCGAGCGGGTCGGGGTCCTCCGGGAGAGCGGCCGTGCGGTGCCCTATTCCGGCCCGGTTTCGGTCGAGACCTTGCTGAGGAACCTCGTCCGGGATCATGGCTGGACTCCCGAGGACGAAGGCGGCCACATCCTGGCGCTGTCTCGGGGCGGAACGCGCATCACCCTGGAGCCCGGTGCGCAGCTCGAGATGTCGGGCGCGGTCCAGCGCAGTCTGCTGGCGATGCGGGACGAGCTGGCCACCTTCGTGAGCGAGATCGAGGATGTCTCCCATCCCCTGGGAATTGCCTGGCTGGGCCTCGGACTGCAGCCCTTCACTCCGCTCGATGAGATCGGGTTCATTCCGAAGGCGCGTTACGCGATCATGCGGGATTATCTGCCTCGTCGCGGCACGCGCGGGTTGATCATGATGAAGCAGACGGCCTGCATGCAGGTCAACCTCGACTACGGCGGCGAAGCGGACGCCTCCGACAAGATGCGGACGGCGATGGCTCTGTCCCCGCTCGTGACCGCCCTCTACGCCAACTCACCGATCACCGAGGGACGCCTGAACGGGTTCATGAGTTACCGCGCCTGGGTCTGGGGCGACACCGACCCGGATCGCTGCGGACTGCTGCCATTCGTGTTCCGCGACGGCGCCGGCTTCTCCGATTACCTCGAATACGCCCTGGACGTTCCGATGTTCTTCGTGGTCCGGGGGGGCCGCTATCTACCGGCCCAGGGGATGACCTTCCGGAAGTTTCTGCGCAAGGGATTCGAGGCACAGCGGGCCACGCTGGCCGACTTCGAGCTGCACCTGACCACGCTCTTCCCCGAGGTCCGCCTCAAGCACTATCTCGAGGTGCGCGGCGCCGATTCGGGAGAACCTCTCTCCTGTCTGGCCCTGGCCGCGCTCTGGAAGGGGCTTCTGTACGACGGAGCCTCGCGCCGCGCCGCCTGGGAGATGGTGCGTGACCTCACCTTCAAGGAGCGCGTGGCGCTCCTTGAAGACGTCTGCCGGCATGGGCCGGCCGCCAGGTTGCCGGAGGGGCGCTCCGGCCGCGCCGAGAGCGCGGGGCACGCGCCGTCCCTGGTCCGCGATCTGCTGATCGAGATGGTCCGCCTGGCCCGCCAGGGGCTCAACAATCAGGGCGTTCCCGAAGAAGCCGCCTTCCTGGACCTGCTCGATCGCCGCCTCGGGGGGGAAGGGGGCTGTCCCGCCTACCGCCTGACGGCGGAGTGGGAGGGCGCCATGGGGCGCGACGCCGGCAAGCTGATCGAGGCAACGTCCCAGCTCGCGCTGATCTAGGAGCCACGCGGCCGTCCGGCGCGGCGCCCCCAGGAGACTCTGTTGGCCATCATCGAGTGCGTGCCGAACTTCAGCGAGGGTCGCCGAGGCGAAGTCATCACCGCGATCGTGGACGCCGTTCGCGCCAGCGGACCGGTCCGCGTTCTCGACCTCTCTTCCGACGCCGACCATCATCGTTCCGTCCTCACCTTCGCCGGTGACGCCGCCGCGGTCCGCGCCGCGATCGAGGCGCTGGTCGCGGCCTGCGTGGAGCGGATCGATCTCAGGACGCATCGCGGGCGCCATCCACGCATGGGAGCGATCGACGTCATCCCGCTCATCCCGGTCCGCGGCATCACCATGGAGGAATGCGTCGCCCTGGCCCGTGAGGTCGGGGAGACGATCGCACGGCGCCACGCCCTGCCGGTCTACCTCTACGAGGAAGCGGCGACGAATGAGTCGCGGCGGAACCTGGCCGAGATCCGCAAGGGCGAGTTCGAGGGTTTCACCGAGAAGATGAAGGACCCGCGCTTCAAACCCGACTTCGGGCCCGATCGGGTGCACCCATCCGCTGGCTGCGTGGCGGTCGGCGCCCGCGAGTTCCTGATCGCCTTCAATATCAATCTTATGACCGACGATCTCGAGATCGCGCGGGCGATAGCTCGGGTGATCCGGCACAGCAGCGGGGGCCTGCGCTATGTCAAGGCGATGGGGGTGCTTCTCGAGGAACGCCGCCAGGCCCAGGTCTCGATCAACATGACCAACTTCCGCGGCACGCCGCTCCACAGGGTGTTCGAGATGGTGCGCAGCGAGGCGGCGCGCTACGGAGTCGACATCGCCGGCAGCGAGATCGTCGGTCTGGTGCCCGAGGACGCCCTGATCGATGCCGCCGCGTTCTACATGAGGCTCGCGGGCTTCGATCCGGCCAAGGTCCTCGAGCGCCGGCTGGCCGAGGAGGCTCCGGCACCCGCCCGTCCTGCCGGACCCACACCGGACGGCGGCCCATGAGGCGCGCCGTCACCGTCGCGATTCAGGGAGAGCGGGGGTCCTTCTCGGAGCGCGCGGCGCGCGGCCTGTTCGGCGCCCGGGCCCGCATCGTCCCCTGCGCCGACTTTGACTCGCTGTTCCGGAGCGCGGCGGCCGGCCGCGCCCGCTATGCCCTGGCGCCGATCGAGAACAGCATCGCCGGCTCGATCCATCGCGTGCACGACCTGCTCCTGGACACGCGGCTCAAGGTGGTCGGCGAGGCGATCGTCCGCATCCACCATCACCTGATCGCGCTGCCCGGCGTCTCCTTCCGCCAGATCCGCAGAGTCACCTCGCACCCGGTCGCCCTGGCGCAGTGCGAAGGCTTCTTCCGCAAACATCCGCAACTCACTCGGGTCGCCACCAACGATACCGCCGGAAGCGTCCGGATGCTGCGCGAGGAGGAGTCTCACGACACCGCCGCCATCGCCTCCGATCTCGCCGCCCGCCTGTACCGCGCGCGTATCCTGAAACGCAACCTCGAGGACCACCCCGCCAACTTCACCCGCTTCTTCCTGCTGTCGCGGGATGGCCGGCCGCTCGGCCGTCCCGATAAGACCACGATCCTGTTCGCGACCCGGCACGTACCGGGAGCCTTGTTCCACTGCATGGGCGTGTTCGCGCTGCGGCAGATCAACCTGCTCAAGATCGAGAGCCGACCGCTCGTGGGGCGACCCTGGGAGTACGTCTTTCATCTCGATTTCGCCGGATCGGTCGACGAGGAACGCTGCCGCAACGCCCTGCGTCATCTCGAGGAAGTGTGCCACTTCGTCCGCGTGCTCGGGTCCTACCCGGGGGCCCGGACTCCCCGCCTCTGAAGCCACCCCCCAGGAGCGTGTCCGGACCCGGAGCTCAGGCCCCTTCACCCAGGCGGCGGATGGTCATCAGATTGGTCGCCCCGGCGCGTGGCGACGTGCCCGAGACCACGACCACGCGCTGCCCCCGGGCGAGAAGCCGCAGCCTCACGATCGCCCGATCTCCATCCGCCAGCATCCGGTCCGTGCTTCGATGCAGCGCCATCGCCAGTGGCAGCACGCCCCAATACAGCCCCATCTGCCGCCGCACCGCTTCCGACGGGGCGATGGCGATGATGCCGCAGGACGGCTTCAGCTTCGAGAGGATCCGCGCGGTCATCCCGGTCTGGGTGTAGACGATGATCGCCCGGGCTCCGGACTGCCGGGCCGCGTCGCAGGCGGCATGGGCGACGGCATGGACCTCCCGCTGCGCGCCCGGAAGCGACTCGGCCTGGCCGGCGGAGCGGAAACCGCTGCGCTCCGCCGCGCGGATGATCCGGTCCATGACCCGCACCGCCTGCACCGGGTGACGCCCGGACGCGGTCTCGGCGGAGAGCATCACGGCGTCGGTCCCGTCGAAGATGGCGTTGGCCACATCGGAGGCCTCGGCACGCGTCGGCGTCGCCCGCTCCACCATCGACTCCAGCATCTGGGTGGCGGTGATGACCACGACGCCAGACTTGTTGGCCTCGTGCAGAATCGCTTTTTGGAGAATGGGCACGCGCTCGAGCGGCACCTCGACGCCGAGGTCGCCACGCGCCACCATCACTCCGTCCGCGACCCGGAGAATCTCTCCCAGGCTCTCAACCGCGGCTCTCAGCTCCAACTTGGCGATGAGGGGCACCGCGCGCCCGCGCCGCCGGACAAAACGGCGGACGATCTCGATGTCCTCCGCGCGACGCACGAACGAGAGCGCGATATAGTCGACCTTCTGGCGGAGCGCGAAGTCGAGATCGGCGCGATCCTTGGGGGTCAGAAACGGGCTGCTCGGCGATGAGAGCGGCAGGTTCATCCCCTTGTGCTCCAGAAGATCGCCACCGGTGACCACCCGGCAGAGCAGATCCCGGCCGCGAGCGCGCAGGGCGCGCAGCTCCATCCGTCCATCGTCCAGCAGAATCGGGTCGCCCGGGTGAACGTCCTTGGCCAGGCTCCGGTGCGAGGTGGGAATCAGACCCGGCCGTCCCACGGTTCGCCGGGGCGTCAGGACGATCGTCTCGCCCGCGCGCAGGCGCAACGGTCCGCCCCCCGCCAGGCGGCCGACCCTCGCCTTCGGGCCCTGCAGATCGACCAGGACGGCCACCGCCCGGCCGGTCACCGCCGCGGCGTGCCGAACGCGTGCGATCACACGGGCGTGCCCTGCATGGGTGCCATGGGAGAGGTTGAGCCGGGCGACGTCGACGCCGGCCCGGACCAGCGCGAGGAGCGCACGTTCGTCCGTCACGGCCGGTCCAAGCGTGGCGATGATCTTGGTGTGTCTCACGAGACGATGGGCTGCGAGCCGGGCCCTACATCCTTTCAGTGACAGCCGCAGCCGGTGCCGCAGCTCTCGGTCGTCCCCGTCTGGCCCGCGGCGGCGAGGACCGGGATCGAAACCTTGGAATCCGCCGGCATCTCCTGAGGACCAAGCGGCACCGGCCGTCCGGCCGCGTAGATCGGGTGCCGACCCTTCTCCTTGAACCACTGGGCGGTGCTGTGCGTCGAGAACATCTTCTCCACGATCTGCCGCCAGCCAACCCCCGTGTTGTAAGCGCAGAACGACACCTCCCCCAGCTGAGTCGCATAGGGGATGATGCACATCTCCGTCCGCCGGAAGTCATAGTTGAACAGATCCTGGAACCACATCCCGGCGATCATCATCACCCGCCAGTCGTAGCGGGCTTTGTCCGCCAATCCCAGCCGGCCTCCGTTGTGGCCGTCGATGACCTTGAGCATGTGCCAGAGCCCCATCCCCTCCGGCATCTCCGAGAAGCGGACATTGCGCAAGGTGGACAGCGCGAACTGGAAGATGGTGAGCGGCTTCGAGCGGGCACTGTCGTTGATGAGCTTGAGATCTTCGAGGAGCTGGTCGGTGTCGAGGATTTGCGGGAACGGGACGGCCTTGCGGGTCTTCTGGTTCACCAGGAGCATCGTGCCGATGCCGCAGTTGGGGTGGCAGCCGCACTTCAAGGAGCCCCACTCCGCGTCGAGGCCGTCGAGCTGATCGCGCAGGTCTGAAAAGGGGCCGGAGGCGGACAACGGGTACCAATCCCGCATCGGTTCCGTCACGCCGAGCTGATCCTTGACGTCACGCGCCAGGTGGGAAAGTGTGTAGCGCTGGCGCGTGCGGGTCTCGTCGTCGATGTCCTCGTCCCGGCCGGTGAACGAAACGGGCTGGAACGACACGGCGTTGATCTTGTCGACGTTGTCGATGGCGAACCTGACGATCGGGCCGACCTGGTCGTTGTTGATGGTGTTCACGATGGTCACGACCAGCGTCACGTCGATCCCGGCAGCCTTGAGGTTTTCCAGGGCGCGCTTCTTCACGTCGAACAGGTTGCCGACACCGCGGTGGTTGTTGGCCTCGTTCGTGACCCCGTCGAACTGCAGATACGCCAGGCGAAGTCCCGCGGCCTTGGCGCGCCGCGCGAAATCGAGGTCCTGCGCGAAGCGGATGCCGTTGGTGGCGCACTGCACGCTCTGGTAGCCGAGCTTGCGCGCGTAGGCGACCGCATCGAGGAAGTGCGGCGACAGCGTCGGCTCGCCCCCCGAGAACTGCACCGACATCTGACGCTGCGGCTTGACGTTCATCGAATTGTCGAGGATCTGCCGCGTGTCGTCCCAGGTCAACTCGTGCACGTAGCCGACCTGGTTGGCGTCCATGAAGCACGGGTTGCACATCATGTTGCAACGATTGGTGAGGTCCACGGTCAACACCGCTCCGCGTCCGTACTTCACGGTTGAGGATCCATGGTTGTGATAGGGGTCGGGCGTCATTCGGAAGTCACGGCCCGGATACAGCTTCTCCATCCGGCGCAGGAAGCCGGCGTCGATGGCCATGAGATCCTCACAGTGGCCGTGCCGGGGGCAGTCCTTGACCATCCAGATCTCGTTGTCGCGCTCGATGATCCGGGCCTTTACCTCGGCGGGCTTGCCCTCGATGAGAAGTTTCCAGTCGGCTTCGCCCCTGACGATCTTGTCGCGCACCTCCTTGACGCACTGCGGGCAGAGCGAGTCGGTCTCACGCGGGAACCCCAGCTGAGGGAAGGTGCGCTCTTTGCTCTTCATGAGCGGCGCGGGAGCCCATTTCGGCTGAATCGTCCGGTAAGGGACGAGACGATTGATCGCCTGGAACGCGTGCCAGACCAGGTTTGCAGCCACGTTGAGGCCCGACCCCGCGACCACGGTCGGCCGCAGGTACCATGACAGACCTCTCTTCGACGGCGTTGCCTGCATGCTCCCTCTCGGGGTCGGCGGCGCCGGGGGCGCCTGGGGTGACTCCGTCCCGACCTCGGCCTGTTCCAACTCGCGGGCCGCAGCCTGATTCATGGCCACTCCTCCTCTATGAGTCATTCGATCGTTGTGATTGAAGATACGTGACGCGACGATGTAGCACGAACCTCCGCCGCGCGGACCGGTTCGGAACCCGGCGCGACGGAGGAGCGATAAGAGCGGGTTTTCTCCTGGAAGCGCTGGACCTCGATCTGATCGAGCCGCCGGTGTCCCGACCGCAGCCGGGCCCCCAGGCGCACCCGTTCCAGGCCGTGACGGATGAGCAACGGGGCGCTCCCGGCCAGCCGTTTCTCTTCGTGCCGCAGGACACGGTAGAGATCGGCGACTGAGGCCCAGCGGCTGCCGGACTCCCCCGCGATCCTGGCGCGTCCCTCGCGGAGGGCGCGCAGGAACTCCTCGCGCGAGTCGGCTTCCGCCACCGTTCCCGTCCGGCCGGCACGCGCCGGACCGTGGGCGCCGCTGCCCGCCGTTGCGCCGAATCCGCGTTCGCCGCGGGCCTCGTGGGCCAGACGCAGCGCCATCCGGTTGTGATCCGGGCTGAAGGCGCCGTTGGCGACCTCGAACAGATCGAACAGGGCGAGCGTCTCGTGGATGAAGGCCTCTGCCGGAGCGTCTCCGTGCCAATCGCCGAACCAGGGGCCGAGCGACGCGGGTATCCCCTCGGCGCGGGCGTAGGCCAGAAGCTCGCGGACGTCGTTTCTTCTCCGCGCCAGCTCACGATGCTGCGCCTCGTTGATCCCGTAAACCAGCACCTGCAGCCGCGCGCCATGGCGCGGATCGCGCGCGGTGATTTCTCCGCTGATGAAGAAGTGCCGCGCTCTGGGGTGCCGGTCGAGGTACTCGAGACATCCGTCGATCGTGTCCCGATCGGTCAGCGTGACCAGGTCCATCCCGCGCACCCGTGCCGCCCGATCGATCTCGTCGGGCGCGCCCGGAGCGCACGCGCCCCGGAGCCGGCCGAGATGACACGGCCGAGAATGGCGCGAGTGAACGTGCAGGTCGGCCCGCAACCACCCCGCCCCGGCGCCGCCAGCAGAGGAATCAGACTCTTTTGGTCCGAAAGCAGATGACGACAATGCCTTTGCGTCCTCTATGGTGTTGCCTGGAGGATGTCCTCCAGAGTGGTCTGCTCCAGAATCATCGCCACTTTCCCCTGCACCTTGCCGAAGACCTTGGCGACATGGCAGCGACCCCGTCGTCCCCGGGCCCGCAGATGATCCAGGCAGCGGTGGAACTCGATCGGGCCCTGAACCGCTTCGACGATTTCCTTCAGCGTGATTCGTCCCGCCGGCCGGGCCAGCCGAAAGCCGCCCCGGTACCCGCGGCGCGACCTCAAGAGACCCTTCGTGGCCAGCTTCTGGAAGATCTTGGACAAAAAAGTCTCGGGGATGGCCGTCGCCCGCGAGATCTCCCGGATGAACGTCGAACGACCCGGCTCCCGGCGCGCCAAGTAAAGAATACCCTCGATCCCATATTCGACGCCCCGGGTCATCTGCATTGATATCTATCGTCCTCGCAACGATATGCCCCTCTTGATAACACCGCTCGCCCGCGGTGTCAAGCGCGGATCCCGTAGGCCCTCATCTTGCGGTAGAGGTTGCTGCGCTCGAGGCCGAGCAGCTCGGCGGCCCGCACGACGTTTCCTCCCGCCTCCTCCAACTTCATGAGGATGAACTGCTTCTCGAACTGCTCCCTCCCCTCCCTCAGGGACCCGGAGGCGGCGATGGGGCTGCCGGGAACCGGCCGGCTGCCACCCCGGAAATCGTCCGGAAGGTCCGCCAGACGGATCTCGTCGCCCTGGCCCAGTATGACCAAACGCTCCATCATGTTCTTCAATTCCCGCACGTTGCCCGGCCAGCGGTGGCTCTGGAGCGCCGGAAGGGTCTCCTGGGCGAGCCTCTTGAGCCTGCCGTATTGGCGGGAGAAATGCTCGACGAAATGCGCCGCGAGCGGCGGGATGTCTTCGATGCGCTCCCGCAGTGGGGGCACCCGGAGCGGGATCACGTTGAGCCGGAAGTAGAGGTCCTCGCGGAACCGTCCCGCAGCGATCTCGCGAAGCAGATCCTTGTTTGTCGCGGCGATGACCCGGACGTCGACCCGCAGAGTGGCTCCCCCGACCGGCTCGAAGGCCTGCTCCTGAAGGACGCGCAGGACCTTCGCCTGAGTCCGCAGTGACATGTCGGCGATCTCATCCAGGAACAGGGTGCCGGCGTCGGCGAGGAGGAAGCGCCCCGGCTTGCTCTCGGTGGCCCCCGTGAACGAACCCTTGACGTGGCCGAACAGCTCGCTCTCGATCAGCTCCTCAGGGATGGCGGCGCAGTTCATCTCGACGAAAGGTTCGTCTCGCCGCAGGGACAGTCGATGGATGGTGCGGGCCACGAGCTCCTTGCCGGTGCCGTTCTCGCCGAAGATCAGGACGCGGCCCTGGGTAGGAGCCGTCACCTCGATCTGTTGCCGCAGGGCGCGGATCGACGGGCTCTCCCCGATGATCGTGTTCTCCTCCCCCAGCCTTTCTTGAAGACGCCGTAAATCGTCGTCCTTCTTCCTGTCCGCCACCGCGTTGCGCAGCGTCAGCGCAACCTTCTCGAGGGACAGCGGCTTCTCGATGAAATCGAAGGCTCCGACCCGGCCGGCGCGGTGCGCCACCGGCACGTCGGCGTGTCCCGAGATCATAATTACCCGAGGCGGCGCGTCGAGGGTGACGATCTCCTGGAGGACCGACAGACCGTCCCGCCCGGGGAGTCAGACATCCAGCAGGACCGCGTGATAGGGCTTGCGGCGAACCATGTCGAGGCACCGCTCCCCCGACTCCGCGAGGTCGACGGCGTACCCCTCGTCTTTGAGGATGTTGCGCAGCGAATCACGCACTCCTTCCTCGTCATCCACCACCAGAACCCGCTCTTTGGCCATTATCCCATTCTACTTGAGGCTGCCTGCGCCTCAGGCCGCGTCGGCCGGGAGTTCGATGACAAACCGGGCACCGCGCGGCTGATTGTCCTCGACTCGGATCCTCCCCAGATGGTCCGAGACGATCCGGTGCACGATCGCCAGACCGAGCCCCGTTCCGCTCTTCTTCGTAGAGAAGTAGGGAACGAACAGACGCTCGCGGTCCTCGGGCCGGATCCCGGGCCCCTCGTCGGCGATCTCGAGCCGGACGGCGCCGGTTTCCCGGTCGCGTGAGGCGGCGACGGTGACCGTGCCGTGCCCGCCCATCGCTTCGACGGCGTTGTCGAGGAGGTTGACCAGCACGCGCTTCATCTGCTCGGGGTCGACGCGCACGCGCGGCAGCCCGGCCTCGGTCGTCGGCAGGATGGCCACCTGCGTTGCACCTCCCCGGTAGAGAGCCAGGGCCGCGTCCATGACCTCCCGGAGGTCGGTGGACACCGGGTTCGGCGCGGGCAGGCGCGCGAAGCGGCTGAATTCATCGACCAGGTTCTTGAGACCGGCCACCTCCCGCACGATCGCAGCCGTCCCCTGTTCGACGATCTCGTCGAGGTCGCCGCTGCGCTCCGCATACTTCTTGCGAATCCGTTCCGCCGACAGCTGGATCGGTGTGAGGGGGTTCTTGATCTCATGCGCCAGCCGCCTGGCCACCTCTCGCCAGGCGGCGATTTTCTGGGCCCGCATCAAGTCCGTCAGGTCCTCGAGGACCAGGATGACACCGAGCAGCTGGCCGGCATCATCCTTGAGGGCGGTGGCGCTGACGGCCAGCGTGCTGGAGCGTCCGCCGACCGCCAGATCGACCTCGCGCGCCGCGCGGCCCCTCGTGCCCGAGAGGACCTCCGCGAGGAGCGGTTCGATCACCGGCCGCCCGGTCGGCGGCAGCAGCGGCGGGAACAGCTGGCCGACCGGATCGGGCCCCGGCAGCAGCGCCAGCAGCCGGAGCGCGGCCCGATTGATGGTCGTCACACGGCCCTCGCGATCGAGCGACACGACCCCGGTCGTCAAGTTCTGCAGCAGCGTCTCGATGGTGCGGCGCCGTTCCATGAGCTCGAGGTTGCGGCGCTCGATCGTCTGCTTCCCTGCCTTGAGCTCGGCGGTCATTCGATTGAAGGATTCGACCAGAATCCCGAGCTCGTCGCCCGCCTCGACCTCCACGCGGTAGTCGAGGTTCCCCGAGGAGATCTCGCGCGTGCCTTCCGCCAGCGACTGGATCGGCTCGGTGATCCGGCGGGCCATGTAGAGACCGATCCAGGTCACCGAGAAGAGCACCACCAGGGTAATCAGGGCGAACACCAGGACATAGACCCGCTTGATCAGCCCCTTCTGGGCCCGGATCTGGCGATAGTCTTCGTTGCTCTGGGTCACGGCTCGCGCCAGGCGCGCGAGATCGCGCGCGATGTAGGTGCCGACCGTCACCACGGCCAGCACGGGGCCGGCCGGGTCTGCCCGGACCGGGTGGCCGCATCGGATCAGATGACCGCCGCGGAACTCCGAGGTCCACGCGAACGGCTCGCCCCTGAAGGCTGCCCTCATCATCTCGGACGGCACCTCCTGGAGGTCGCCCGTGGCCGGGACGTGCGGGTCGAGCACGACATAGGGCGGACCGGTTCGACCCTGGAGCGCGATGAGGTCGAGGTGGTACTCGCGCAGCAGCTCACCGAGGGCATCGTGTGAGTCGGGACGGCCGTCGGGCTTGAGCAGGCCCTGGGACTCGATCCGCCGCGCCACCTCGCGAGCGAAGGCTGCGCCCCGCTGCCCCGCCTCGTCGTAGTAGGTCCCGACGATCCTCTGGGAGGCCTCCGTCAGGCGATCCATCGGGTCGTTGAACCACCCATCGACGCTGCGCTGGATCATGTGCAGGGCCGCGTAGAAAATAATCCCTGAGGGCACGAACCAGAGAAGGAGCAGCGAAAACACCAGCTTGGTCCGGAACCGGGATCCGAGGATGCCTCGGCGACGTTCCACCAGGACCTTGATCAGGTTGCGGATCAGCAGGGTCACCAGGGTCAGGACGAGGAGGGCATTGGTGACCAGGAGAGCCGACAGGAGCACCGAGTTGGTGATGTAGGGCCAGGAGAAATTGGCGGTCTTCCGGAGCAGGTGGTAACCCGCCAGGAAGAACAGCAGGAGGATCAGCAGGCCCAGCAGGATGACCCGGTCGATGCGGATACGCGAGGCGGGGTGGCCGGCGGGTTCCTCAGGGTGCGACATGGTCGGCCCCGCCGCCTGAAGGCGTGATCGGCACCCGGATCCAGTCGGTATCGAGCGTCCAGGGAATCAGGTAGAAGCGCCAGACCAGCCCGATGTCCGACTTGGCGCGCAGGTAATACTCCTGGTCCGGGGCCAGGTCGGCGACGCGGACGAGCGGCAGCCGATGCAGCGCGGTCAGAAAGCCCCGCATCGCCTGGGCATCGTGGGTGACGCGCGTGTCCTGCACCTCCCCATCGACGCGGCGCGTCAGGGTGTACTGCTTCGTCAGAGCATCGTAGCGAACCGTGCAGCGGATGCGGCGCTTGAGGATCATTTCGTCGGGCAGGCCGTGCCGGATGCGAAGACACTGCAGGCGGTATCCGATCGTCGTCTCGAGGCCGGCGTCGATCTCCTCGAGGATCTCGGGGGTGAGGCCGGCGTTCAAACGGCAGGAGGCGACATAATGCTCGCCCTCGACGACCACGGTGAGATCTTGGAGGGTCGGGGTCTCGGCACGGATGGAACTCAAGGCCGCCGCCAGACAGGCCGCGGCCGCAATCACGGCCTTCATCGACGGCAGTTTACCTAAGCCGCGACCCGGAAGACAAGGGGACGGAGTCCAGGTTCAGGCGTGCAGCGAAGCAGGGCGCGGCAGGACGCGATCCATCAGATGCGCGAAGCGCTCCAGGTGCGACGCCGGCAGACGCTCGTCGGAGGTCACGAGGTCCCAGGAGGCACGGCTCGCGAGGATCCGGCCGAGCAGCGCCGCGTGCAGCCGGTGGCCGCCCTTGAAGACGATCACGTGCGCCCGGAGCTGGGTGCCGAGAAGGGCCAGATCGCCGATGAGGTCGAGGACCTTGTGGCGCACGAACTCGTCCGGGAATCGGAGCGCGGCATTCAGCACGCCCTGCTCGCCGACGACGATGGCGTTTTCCAGCGATCCGCCGCGGACCATCCCGGAGCGTTTCATCGCATCCACGTCACGCAACAGGCAGAACGTGCGCGCCGGCGCGATCGATTCCGCATAATCCCGCTCCGTGATTGCGGCGGTCAGAGCCTGGTACCCGATGGCCGGGTGCGGGAAGTCGATGGCGTAGGTGACGCGGAAATCATTGGCCGGGATCGCCAGGATCTCTTTGTCCCCCAGCACCGCCGAGACCGGCCGGCGGAGCGTCATGTACCGCCGCTCGTCCCTCAGCGCGCGAAGGCCGGCGGCCATGATCGACAGGGCGAAAGGCAGGGCGCTGCCGTCCAGAATCGGGATCTCGGGGCCATCCACCTCGATGCGCGCGTTATCGACCCCGAGTCCGCGCAGAGCGGAGAGGACATGCTCCACCGTCGAGACGGAGGCGGTGCCTCGCGCCAGGCTTGTCGCCAGGCTGCTCTTCTGAACCTGGCGATAGGTCGCCGGTATCTCGGCTCCATTCAGATCCCGGCGGACGAAGATGATGCCCTGGTTCGCCTCAGCCGGTCGCAGGGTTACGGTCGCGGGCGCACCGGAATGCAGGCCGATCCCTTCGACCGTGACCGGTGCCGCAATCGTTCTTTGGAATTCGGCCATCCTAAGCCTCCGCATCGCCCAAGCCTTGCGGTCAGCCTACCTACTGCACCCTGCGTGCCATCCGGGGGCGCGACGGAAAGGATCCATTAAGCCTTTGACTTTGCCATACGTTACAATACACACCCGATATCAGTGGCGACGACCTCGGGGGGGATTGTCGCATTCCTGCCACGCGATCCTGTGGCAATCGTGCCAATGACACCGGTTTGACTGTCTCGATTCTCTATGGTAATTTTCGTGGCCTCGCACCGACGGGCCTACGGCCCGCGGCGCTTTTCCCCCTGCTGCAATGGAGGTTCGATGAGCGTACGTCTCCGGGATCGAGTCGAGGCCGAGGCCCAGCGACTCCTCCGCGAGCGTACCGCCCGCTTCCGCCAGGGTATCGAGGAAGCCCTCCGTCTCCTGAGCGAGCCGATGCAATTCCCGCTTTCACCGGGCGACTGGGGGGCCGCCGATGGATCGGGGCTGCTCCAGTCGGTGCGCGATGCCGTCGAGGTTCTCGGAAGGGGCGAAACGCAGCGCGAGATCCTGGCTTCCCTGCTCGACGCCGCCGCCGCGTTCTATCCACGGGCCGCAATCTTCGTCCTCAAGGGGAGCGGCTTTTGCGGCTGGGCCGGGCTGGGGTTCCTCGGGGAAGGCGGGCTCGGCAGCGATGACCTGCCGCGCATCACGATCTCCGGGGCGGGGGAACATCTCCTCGCGCTGGCGGTGAAGCGTCGCGCCCTGGCCCGCGCCGGCAAGGAGGGTCCGGGCGCGGAGATCGTCCGGGCGCTCGGCGGCGTCGTTCCGGGCGAGGCGAGCGCCACACCCCTCCTGCTGCGCGGCCGCCCCGTGGCGGTCCTTTACGGCGACACCGGCTCCAACGGCACCTCCTCCGGTCACGGGCTGCCGCTCGAGATCGTGGCCCGGATCGCCGCGATCGCCATGGAGCGGATCGCTCCGGGCACCGGCGGGCCGCGCGTGACCCCAGCCGGCGCTCATCAGGAGACCCGGAGAGCAACGGCCATGCCCGGGGATTCGGTCCGGCCCGGAGGGGCCTCTCCGCCGGAGGAGGCCGAGATGCAGGCTTTGCTCGGGGACCTCGCGCATCAGCCGAGGCGCGAATCCGCTGACGGCAGCCTGTCGGAGGACGACCGCCGGCGGCATGCCGACGCCCGGCGCTTCGCGAACCTGCTGGTGTCGGAGCTTCTCCTGTACAACGAGGCGGCCGTCATCCAGGGACGCAAGCATGGCGACCTCAAGCAACGTCTCAAGAAGGAAATCGAGCGCAGCCGGCAGGCGTACGAGGCGCGCGCCGCCGGTCTCACGCCGTCGGGGAAGGATTACTTCGAGGCAGAGCTGGTACGGCAGCTGGCGCTGGGCGACACGGGCCTGCTCCGCAACTGAAATCGGGCCGGTCCCACGCCGGGCCCCGCCGCGAGGCGGCCCGCTCAGCCGCGGGCGCTGAGGGCCGCGAGGAGCTTCTCGTGCAGTCCGTCGAACGGCCCATTCGACATCACCAGAACGACATCGTCCCGACGCGCTTCGCGTGTGAAGTGCTCGACGATGTCCGGGACCGCCGTTAGGTTGATCGCGTCCTTGCCTCTCGCCCGCAGCTCAGCCACCAGCCGCTCTGACGAGAAGCGTTGTCCCTCGGGCGCGCGCTCGGGGTGATCGACCGCCGCGATCACGATACGATCGGCATGGTCGAAGCTGCGCGCGTACTCCTCCTGAAAAACGCTGCGCCGCGTGGTGTTCGTCCTCGGCTCGAAGACCGCCCAGAGCCGCCGACCGCGATACCGATCGCGAGTGCCGGACAGGGTGAGACGCACCGCCGTCGGGTGGTGCGCGAAGTCGTCGAGAACCACGACCCCGCCTGCCACCCCGCGGATCTCCTGGCGGCGCTTGACCCCCGCGAAGGTCCGCAACCCCTCGCCGATGGCGTTCGCCTCGAGCCCGCGGCTGTGGGCGACGGCCACCACCGCCAGGATGTTGCTGAGATTCTGGGGCCCGGTGATCGGCGTCCGGAAGATCCCGAACGAGGCGCCTCTCCGGCGCACTTCGATCTCCATGCCTTCGGGATCGATCGCCCGCACTGTCCCGCTGAAGCCCCGCCCCGGCTCGACCCCGTAGGACACCGAAGGACCCCGGCGCTCCACCACGACCTCGCGCACGTTCGGGTCGTCCTCGCAATAGACCAGGAGCCCCTCCGCGGGAACGATGCGCACCAGCTTCCGGAACGCCTCCTTGACCGCGTCGAGATCGGCGTACATCTCGGCATGATCGAACTCGACCGAGGTGAGAATCGCGGTCTGCGGGCGGTAGTGCAGGAACTTCGGCCCCTTGTCGAAGAAGGCTGTCTCGTACTCGTCCCCTTCGATGACGAAATCCGGTCCCTTCCCCAGGCTGTAGGAGCGATTGAAATTTCTCAGGATGCCGCCGACCAGGAAGGAGGGATCCTTGCCCGCAGCGGCGAGGACCCAGGCCATCAGCGCCGAGGTGGTCGTTTTCCCGTGCGTCCCCGCCACCACGATCGAGTGCCTGCCCTCCAGGAACAGCCGGGCGATCGCCTGCGGCATGCTGACGAACGGGATGCCCCGCAGGGCGGCGGCCACGGCCTCGGGGTTGGTGCGGGTCGCGATGTTGCCGATGACGACGAGATCGGGCGGAGGGTCCAGATGCTCGGCCTTGAAGCCCTCGCGCAGGGTGATCCCCTTGTCACGGAGCATCGTGCTCATCGGCGGGTAGACCGACTGGTCGGAGCCGCGAACCTCGTACCCGGCATCGACCAGAAGGCCGGCAAGCGACCCCATGCCGGTGCCGCAGATCCCGACCAGGTGAATTCTACGGAGGGGTGGAGAGGCGTTAACGGCCGCCACCGCCGGCGGCGGTCGCGTCGAGGGATTCGTCCGTGATCAGGCCGATCTTCTCCGCCCCGCCGCCACGGATGCTGTCCATCACCTGGATGACGAAGGCATACGGCAGCTCGCTGTCGGCCTGGAAGAAGACGACCTTTTCGCGCCGTCCCTTCATCAGCTCGCCGATCCGCTTCTTGACCTCGTCGGGGCCGCCGGAAATCTCATCGCGGTTGAGGAAGATCCTGGGGGAGGTGTCCGGGCCCTTCACGGTCAGGATCAGCTGATCGGAGGCGACCACGTCGACGGGGCTGGCGTCCGACTTGGGAGGAACGGAGACGTCCACCGCGCGGCTGAGCAGAGGCGTGACCACCATGAATATGATCAGCAGCACAAGCACGATGTCGACGAACGGGGTGACGTTGATATCGGACTTGACGCCCGCTCCACCCATCTGCATCGCCATGTCAGTTGCCTCCCCCCTCTTCCTCCGCCCCCGGCATCTTCTCGGTGACGAGGGAGACCTCGGTGAAGCCGGCCTCGTTCGTCTCGACCATCACCTTGCGCACATCCCCGTACTTCAAGGAGCGGTCGGCCTTGATCAAGACGAGCTTGTCCGGCATGCGAGCATGCACCTCGGTCATCTCCGCCAGGTACTGGTCGCGCGGCACCGGTTTCTGCTGCACGTATACTTGTTGAGGCCCCTTCACGGCGACGATGATGGCGTGCGCCTCGTCATCCTCATGCTTCTCCGAATGCTTGGCGAAGGGGAGGTTGATCTGAATCCCTTCCTGCAGCATCGGCGTCACGACCATGAAAATGATCAGGAGCACGAGACAGATGTCGACGAAGGGCGTGACATTGATGTCGGAGTTGAGGGGCCTGCTGCCGCCAGCCTGCATGCTCATCGCCTACCTCTGGACGCTCTGTCCCTGCCGCTTGTTGAAGAAATCAATCAGCTCCGAAGAGGAGTTGGACATCTCGATGCCGAAGAACTCGACCAGACCGGTGAAATAGTTGAAGATCCAGACCGCGGGAATCGCCACGGCGAGACCGACCGCCGTCGTGATCAGCGCCTCGGAGATACCGGCCGAGACCGCGCCGATGCCGCCCGAGCCGGTGGCGGCCATCCCGGTGAAGGCGTTGATGATGCCGACGACGGTTCCGAACAGCCCGACGAACGGGGCGGTCGAGCCGATGGTCGCGAGGCCGCCGAGGCCCTTCTTCATCTCGGCCGTGGTGAGCGCCGCGGCCCTCTCGACCGCGAGGCGCACCGATTCGACCGCGTCGTGGGTCGGCTGATCTTCCTTCTCGAACAGGAACTGCTGCAGCCCGGCCGCGAGCACCTTTGCCAGGTGGCTCTTCGGGTAGCGCTTGGCCGCCTCGACCGCTTCGCGATACTTCCCCTCGCGCAGAGCCTTGGTCGCCACCGGCAGGTAATCGATCGACTGCTTCTTGGCGGCGCGGAACGCCAGCATCCGCTCGATGAAGACCCCGAGCGAGTAGACCGACATGCAGATCAGAAAGAAGGCCACCAGCTTGGCCAGAAAGCCCATCTGGTTCCAAATATCGAGCACTCCATGTCCCATCATGAGCAGGCTCCTCCTCTTGTCATCACTCGTCTATTCTCTCATTGCAGCGTGAACGTGACGACCACCGTGAAGTAAACGTCCACCGGCCTGCCGTTCTGCAGGCCCGGCTTGTACCGCCATTGCTTCACCGCCGCGGCCGCGGCCTCGTCGAAGCCGAACTTGGACCCGGGCGACTTGAGCACGGTGACGTCCCCCACGGTCCCGTCCTTATGAATGACCGCCTGCAGAACAACCTCCCCCTGGATCTTGGCCTTGCGCGCGATGTCCGGGTAACGCGGCCTGACCTGCGAGGATGTGATGATCTCGGGGTTCGACACGCCACCGATCCCGGCGTACAGCGGCTGGTCACCCATTCCGCCTTCGACGCCCCCCAGAACGCCGCCGAGGACACCGCCGACCACGCCGCCCACGACACCCCCGACGACGCCGCCCTCGACGCCACCTTCAACGCCGCCGTCGTCCCCCATGTCCTGTTCTTCCTCCGGAGCGGTGATCGGCTTCGGGACTTCCTCGGGGACGAGCTTCGGCTGCACCAGCTCGGTCGGCTTCGGAATTTCCTTCGGCTTCTCGGTCGGTTTCTTCGTCCCGCTCCGCTTCGGGGGCGGCGGAGGCGGCGGAGGCGGCGGCGCGGCGATGAAGGAGATCGAGAGAGGCGGCGGCGGCACGGACTCGATGCTCAGGATCGACGCAATGATCAGGCCGCCGAACACCGCGACGTGCACGGCCAGCGCCACCGGCAGGGTCAGCCAGCTCCGGCCTTTCTTCTTCTTCTTGGTGGAAAGGACGACCGATTCGAACAAGGCTACGCTCTTCCTTCCGGGCCGCTACTGCTTGGCCCTCTGCTTCTTGCGCATCTCAAGCGCCAGCTTCTGCTGTTTATCCGCTTCCTGCATGTACTTCGCGAAATCCTCGACATTGCCGGTCTGCTGCGCCAGCTTCGCTTTCTCGCGGTAGAGCAGGTTGATATACGCCACCGCCTCGAAGTAGTTGTCGCGAATCGATGTCGCCCGCGTGAGATAGTCGAGCCCCATGTCGATGAGCTGCTTGCGCCGATCGAAATCGATCGTAAGAGGAGAGTGGAAGACCTTGTCCCAGCAGAGCACGCCGATCGTATAAAGGGCCTCCGGGTTGTCTTTCTCGATCTCCGCCCTCTTTTTGTACCACTCGAGCGAGGACTCGAAGTCCCCCTTCTTGGCGTAGATCATGCCGATTCGCAGCATCATTTCCGAGGCGACGGCGGGGTCGCTGTCGCGCGCCTTGAGCTGCTCCTGGAAGTAAGCGGCCGCCTCGTCGTAGCGCTCGGTCTGCAGGTACATCGTCAGCAGATAGTTCTCGACGTCCCGGTCCCCCGGCACCCGTTCGAGGTAGCGCGTGAGATTGTCGATCGCACCCTGAGCGTAGCGCAGGTCCTTGGGATGCTTCGAGCCGGGCTTGTACTCGCCCATGTAGGCGAAGGCCGCGTTTTTGTAGGCGACTTCAAGATCGGGGTTCAGGTAGGTCGCGTACCGGTACCACTCGATCGACTTCAGGTACCCCTGGGCCTTGTACAGGTCGTTTCCCTGCTTGACGGCGTAATTGGCCTTCAGCCGGTTGACGACCGTCTCGCACCCGGTGAGGAGGATGACGAAGAGGGCGCCGAGCGCCGCCACCCCGATTCGCTGTCTTCGCATCATGCTCCGTCCACTTGGCGGCCCGAACCTGGAGGTCGGGGAAGGGCGCGCGTTTCAGGCCCCCTCGTGGCGCGCGAGGGGCTCATCCCGCCGAACCGGGCGGGATGATAGATCAATGCTACCCGATTTGCCAAGTGACGCAAGAGGTTTCAGCAGGACTGCGGCAACGTGCCTCTGCATCCGCCCCGCACCCCTGGGCGGGGGCGGGGGGGGGCCAAAACAGAGGCGCCGCACTCCCCGCTACGGGAAGGTGGCGCCATCATGAACGCGGCCTCGTTTCGCGAAACTTCTAGGAGCCTGTCCGAGTATTCGCATGGGTCGCGTTCACCGCGCCGCGGGGTCGGCTGCGAGGCGCCGCGACGACGGCGATGCGAGTCATCGCCGAG
>JBGPLZ010000048.1:0-23932 GCA_041486695.1 Acidobacteriota bacterium
CGCCTGCGGTCACGACCGGCTCGTCGCCTTTTCCTGCAAGGGGCGCGGTTTCTGTCCTTCGTGTGGCGGCCGCCGCCTGGCCTACGACGCCGGCCTGATCTCGGCGGTGCTGCGGGCCTTCGTGCGGGAGGTTTTCGCCTCTCTGCGCCGGCGCGCCCGGCGGCATCCTCGTTCCTGGCACCGCGCCAGGGATGCTTCCTCAGGCTGCCCGCCGCCACCCCTCCCGGGCCGAATGGAGTTCCTCCAGTCGGGGCCAGATCTGCATCTTTTCTAGTTCAGCGCCTGTCGCCGACAGAGGCTCTGGCAAGATTCCCCCCGGTTGCCGCCGGGCCGGGCGGAGTGATAGGTTGACGCTGTCGCCGGCGAGCGAGGGGACCGCGTGACTCTTCCGTTGGGGTTCGACAACACGTGCGGCGAGTGCCTGCTCTATGGGGCGATCCAGGGGCTCGCGGACGGGCTCATCCTCGTCGATCGCGACGGGCGGATCTTCCACCTGAATCGCCGCGCGGCGGAGCTGTTGAATCTGGCGGCGGGGCGCGTCCTCGGGTCGCGGCTGGCATCGGTGCTGCGGCACCCGGGCCTGCTCACCTTCTGGGACGGGGCGGCGGGCGAGAGCGATCCGGTGACGACCGATCTCACGCTCCCCCCGGCGACCGCCATCCGGGCGACCGCTTCGGTCTGCGTCTCGGCCGCGGGGGGACCGATCGGCAGGGCGCTGCTGCTGCGCGACGTCACCCGCGAAAAGAAGATCCATGTCGAGCTCTCGGACACGGTCGCGCGGCGTCTGGTGGAAATGGCGGGTGGCGATGAGCCCGCCGAGCCACTCGCGTCGCTCACCGTCCGGGAGCGGCAGGTGCTGGCGCTGCTCGCCGCCGGCCTGAGCAACGCGGGGATCGCGGCGCGGCTGCACGTGAGCCCCAATACCGTCGGCTCGCACCTGAAGCACATCTATCCGAAGATCAAGGTCAGGAGCCGGTCGCAGGCGGTCGCCTACGCCCTGTCGCACGGCATCCGCCCTCCCGCCAGATAGACCACAGGCGGGCCGCGCCTTTCCGGCCCAGTCTCCCACGTTCGAGTGAAGAAGAGCACCCGGACGGGGCATTGTCTACAGCCCTGTCTGCGTCCATATTTCTGCGGGCCCGTCGCAGAACATCCGGGAGGAGTCACCATGGCTAAAGAGACGCAGGGGTTGCCGGCTTCGTCACCCGCGCTGGCGGGGATCGCGGCGCGCGAGTCGGAGTGGCGGCGCGGCCTCGCGGCTGTCACTCTCGCCTGGCTCGTGTTCGAGACGGTGAGCGGGCTGGCGATTTATCTCCTGCCTTTCTCGGTCCCGAACCAGTGGATGGTCGTGGTGCACACCGTGGCCGGCCTGCTGGCGCTGGTGCCGGCGCTTTTCTACCAGGTGCGCCACCTGGCGGTTTACTGGAGCCGGTCGCTCACCGCCATCAAGGTGATGGGGTACCTGGCCTCGGCGGCCACGCTGGCCGCCGTCGTCTCGGGCGTCGTCCTGACGTGGCAGGCCCTGCTCGGCAGCCGCATCTCCTACGGCTGGGACGTCGCCCACGTCATCTCGACCTTCGCCCTGATCGCCTTCACCCTGCCGCACGTCGTCGTGATCCTGGTGCGCGACCGGGCGCTCGGCGCCCGCCCCGAGGCGGTCGGCCTGCGGTCGGCCCAGCGGCGCTCGCTGGTCAAGGTGACGCTGCTGGTCGCGGCGGGCGGCGCGGTGGTCGGCGTCCTCTGGGCCGTCTATCCCGGCGAGCGGCTGGACAATGGATTCCCCGCGGACTACTCGTACAAGTACGGCCCCGATCGCCCCTTCGCCCCGAGCCTGGCGCGAACCGTGACCGGCGGGGCCTACGATCCGCGCTCGCTGTCCGGCTCGGAGTCCTGCGGCACGGCCGGGTGCCACGCGGAGATCGTCGCCGAGTGGCGCGTCAGCGCGCACCGCTGGGCGGCGATGGATCCCGGGTTTCAGAGGATCCAGTCGGAGATGGCCAAGCAGAACGGACCGGAGTCGACGCGCTACTGCGGCGGCTGCCACGATCCGATCTCCCTGTTCTCGGGGGCCAAGAACATCTTCAACGAGCACCTGACCGCCCTCGCGGGGTACAACGAGGGCGTCTCCTGCCTGGTCTGCCACTCGGTGCGCAAGACCGACCTGGAAGGGAACGCGAACTACCTCGTGGCGCAGCCGTCGCGCTACCTGTTCGAGCTGCGCGACGGACGGGCGGCGCGCCTGATGCGCGATTTCCTGATCCGCTCTTATCCGCGGCAGCACCTCGCCGACCTGAGCAAGCGGGTCTACAAGACCTCGGAGTACTGCGCGGCGTGCCACAAGCAGTTCATCGACAAGGAGGTCAACAACGTCGGTTGGGTGCAACTGCAGAACCAGTACGACAATTGGCGCAAGAGCCGCTGGAACCACCCGGGCGACCCGCGCAAGACGATCGAGTGCCGCGAGTGCCACATGCCTCTCATGACCTCGGCCGATGCCGCCTCGACCGACCCGGCCTCGGGAGACGCGTCGGACTACAATCGCTCGCCGGGCGATGGCAAGCATCGCAGCCACCGTTTCATCGCCGCCAACCAGGTGATGCCCGCCCTGCTCAAGCTCCCGGGGGCGGAGCGCCAGATCGAGCTGACCGGGAAGTGGCTGAGAGGGGAGTACGACATCCCGGAGATCGCCGACAAGTGGGCGCGCGGCCCGGCCGTCGCCATCGAGCTGCAGTCGCCCGAGGAGGTCGCGCCGGGCGATCCGATCGACATCAAGGCGGTGATCACCTCCAACAAAGTCGGCCACGACTTCCCCACCGGCCCTCTCGACATCATCCAGGCGTGGGTCGAGCTGAAGGTGACCGACCCGGCCGGGGCGGTGGTCTTCGCCTCGGGCACGGTGGACGAGCGGCACTTCATCCAGACCGGGACCTTCATGTTCAAGGCGGAGCCGGTCGACCAGTACGGCAACCTGATCGACCGGCATAACCTCTGGGAGATGGTGGGAGTGCGCTACCGCCGTTCGCTCTTCCCGGGGTTCTCCGACACCGCCGAGTACTCGTTCCGCTGTCCGGGCAGCGTCATGCCGACCATCCGGCCGCCCCGCGACGGGCGCTCCTTCTCCTTCGCCGCGCCGCGCGCCGGGAGGATGCTGCACGTGTCGGCGCGACTGATGTACCGGAAGCTCGATCAATACCTGCTCAACTTCATGTTTGGCGAGAACTCCGGGCTCACGGCGCCGGTGACGGAGATGGCTCGCGCCGACGCGGACATCCGCCTGCGGGAACGGATCGCGGCGCGGTGACCGGCGGCCGCCCCCCCGTCCCTCCGGGAGGCCATCGCCGGCGGGCGCGCCATTACCTCATCGCGGGCGGCGCGGCGTTCGCCCTGCTGGCGGCGGGCGTGCTGTTCTTCCGCGCCCGGCCGGCCCCCTACACGCCCGGCGCCGAGGCGGCCCGGAGCGACGAAATCACCCGCACGCTGACGCGCTCCCTTCCCGAAAACGCACCGCGCGCCCGGTTCACGGACGCGGCGGAAGAAGCCGGCATCCGGTTCGTCCATTTTCATGGCAAGCGCTCCTCCCAGCTTCCGGAGGACATGGGCTCGGGCGCGGCCTGGGGCGACTACGACAACGACGGCGATCCCGATCTCTTTCTGGTCAACGAGTCCGGCCCCCTGAGCGATAGCCCGGAAGCCGCCGCCGCATCCCCGGCGCACGCCGTTCTGTACCGCAACGACGGCCACGGCACCTTCACCGATGTCACGGAGGCGGCGGGGCTCGTGGTGCGGGGAACCGGGATGGGGGCGGCGTGGGGCGATTACGACGGCGACGGCCGGCTCGACCTCTTCGTCAGCCGCTTCGGCACGAATCTCCTGTTCCACAACGAGGGCGACGGCACCTTCAAGGACGTCTCGGGCCCGACCGGCATTGGCGCGCCGGAAGGCTTCTGGACCGGGGCCTCGTGGGCCGACTACGACCGCGACGGCGATCTCGACCTGTACGTCTGCGGCTACGTGCGGTACAGCTACGACAGCACCCTCGCCGGGAAGACCTCCCTGCAGTACCGCGCCGTGGTGCCGTTCACCCTGAACCCTTCGACCTTTCCTCCGGAGCGCAACCTTCTCTTCCGCAACGAGGGCGGGCGGTTCCGCGAGGTGGCCCGGGTCGCCGGGGTCGACAATCCGACCGGGCGCTCGCTGTCCGCCGCCTGGGCCGATTTCGACGCGGATGGCTGGCCCGACCTCTACGTGGCCAACGACATTTCGGACAACGCCATGTTCCGCAACCGGGGCGACGGGACTTTCCAGGACGTGAGCCACGCGGCCTGGGTCGCCGACTACCGCGGGGCGATGGGCCTGGCCATCGGCGACTGGGAGAACGACGGCGATCTCGACATCTTCATCACCCACTGGATCGCGCAGGAGAACGCCCTGTACGAAAACCAGAAGGGGCTCGTCGCGACGACCGCCGCCGAGCCGATGCACTTCGTCGACAGCGCCGACTCGAACGGCCTCGGCCAGATCGCGCTCGATTTCGTCGGCTGGGGCACCGGGTTCATCGATTACGACAACGACGGCCGGCTCGATCTCTTCGTGGTGAACGGCAGCACCTTCCAGCGCGAGGACGACCCGTCGCGGCTGGTGCCCATGACGAACCAGCTGTTCTGGAACGCGGGGAAGGGCAAGGGCTTCTACGAAGTGGGCGCGGCGAGCGGCGGGCCGTTCGCGGTGGAGAACGTCGGGCGCGGCGCCGCCTTCGCCGACTACGATGCGGACGGTGACATCGACGTCGCGGTCATGGTGAACGGCGGTCCGGCCAGGCTGCTGCGCAATGACGGGGAGGGCTCGGCGGGCTGGCTGCGGGTCGTGCTGCGCGGGCCATCCGCCCGGCCCGGCGCCTCCGCGCAGGCGGGCGCGCGAGTGGCCGGCGCGCGAGGTGCCGCCGCGCGCGCCGCGGCGCGGCATGCCACGACGAGCTTCGCCACGGGCGCGCTCGTCCGGATCACCACCGGCGGGCTGTCGCAGATGCGCGAGATCGGCAGCGGCCCTTCGTACCTCAGCCAGTCACCCGCGGGCGAGGTGTCGTTCGGCGTCGGGGCCGCGCCGACCATCGACCTCCTCGAAGTGAACTGGCCCAGCGGCGCGCAGCAGTCGTTCCGGAACCTGCCCGCCCGCTCGACGGTGCGGCTGGTGGAAGGGCAGGAGCCCGTGGTCCTCCGGGCGGCGGCCGCCCCCGCCGCGGAGAAACCGCGCGAGACGGGGAAGGCGCCGGGCGATGAAGCGGAGCGGAAGTCCTCGGTCCTCCGGTTCTGGCGGGCGTTCAACGACGCGACCAGCGTGCGCCGCAGCGGGGATTTCGCCGGCGCAACCCGCCTGTACGGGGAGGCGCTCACCCTCAACCCCGAGCACGAGGACTCGCTCTACTATCTTGGCCAGTGCCGCCAGGAAACAGGCGACTACGACGGCGCGCTGCAGGCGTTCACGCGGCTCGTGGCGCTGAACCGGTCGAGCGCCCGCGGCCACCTGGCGCTCGGCGCCCTGTTGGCCTCTCCGGACGCCGCGGCCCTCTGGGATCTGCAGGCGGCAGAGGAGCACCTGCGGCAGGCGCACGCCATCAACCGCGAGGAGACGGGGGCGATGGTGCGCCTGGGCGAAGTTCTGATCGCGCGCGGCGACCTGGCGCAGGCGCGGCAATGGCTCGAGGCGGCGGCGCGCACCAACCCGAAGAGCGTCGAGGCCTGCTTCCTCATCGGTTATCTTCTGGAGGAGAGCGGGGACGCGGACGGAGCGCGCGCCGCCTATCGCAAGGCGATCCGCGCGGCGCAGACGGACGCTCCCGTCAAAGGGGTCCTGAGCGAGGGCGATCGCAAGAGCGCCCCGGTGGCCGCGACGGTGATCCGGGTGGCCGCGCCGCCCCTGCGGGCGCCGATGGGGAAGACCCTGTTCGGAGATTTCTCGGCGCCGCTGCGCGCCGGGAAAGTCGTCGACCCCGGCACCGATCCGCGCGGACCGGACCCGTCCGCCGTCTATACGCAGGTTCGCGAGTTTGCCCGCTCCCTGCGCCGCCGAGTCTCCCGGGGCTGAGCCGCGCGACCCATGCGAATACTCGGACCGGCTCCTGGCCGGCCCGCATGATCCAGATCATGCCGCCCGGCACCTGCCGCGCGGCAAGATGGGCCGGCGATTCCCGGAGGGCCCATGCGACGAGCGACGCGAGCCGTCCTGCTGCTTCTGAGCGCCGCCTCCGTGACCGGCCCGCGACCCCTGCGGGCGGATGAGGCGGGCGAGATCCGCTGGTCCTTCTCGGGCGAGGCGCGCTTCCGCCCCGAGTGGCGCGACAACGCCGACCTGAATGATGCCCTCGATGACGACACGCGCCAGGGATTCATGCGCGTGCGCCTCGGGGTCCGGGCGGCGGTGCGGGACGACTACACCCTCTTCGTCCAGGTGCAGGACTCGCGGGTGGCGGGGGAGGAAGCGCCTCCGTCCCCCACCACGAGCAATCAGAGAAACCTCGATCTGCACCAGGGGTACGCCACCGCCGGCTTCGGGGCGAAGAAGAATTTTCTCCTGACGCTCGGGCGCCAGGAGTGGGCCTACGGCGACCATCGCCTGGTCGGAAATTTCAGCTGGAACAACGTCGGCCGCGCCTTCGACGGGGTGAAGCTGCACTGGACCCGCGAGCGCTTCTTCCTCGACGGCTTGTTCGCGTCGATCTCCGATCGTTCCGAGGGAACGGGGGGAAACACCGGGAGTGCTCTCTACGGTCTTTACGCGCAGGCGGCGCCGCGCCAGGGGGCCGAGTACGAGGGTTACTACCTGGGCTTCGCCGACCACGTCGCCGCGGCCGGCGAGAGCCTGGCCCCCGGCCGGACGAACATCAACGCCGTCGGCGCCCGGGCGAAGGATCGTTTCGGCCGTCTGGACTTCGTCGCCGAGGCGGTGTTCGAGCGCGGCGAGTGGAACGGCGATGACCTGGCCGCCCACGCCGCGGCGGCGCAGGCCGGCCTGACCTGGGGGAGCGGCGCCAAAGTGCGGGTCTTCGGGGGGTACGACTTCGCCAGTGGCGACCAGAACCCGGCCGACGGGAAGCGCCAGGAGTTCTTCAACTTCTTCCCGACCAACCATCCTCACTACGGTCTGATGGATTACGAGGGGTGGCGAAACATCAACAGCCCTTATGGCGGAGTGAGCCTGACGCGCGGCCGCCACTTCGCGCAGGCGAAGGTGCACCACTTCGACCTGGACGAGGCGCGCGGTCCCTGGAAGGATGCCGCCGGGACCGTTCTGGGGTCGGACCCGGCCGGCGCCTCCGGCACGAGCGTCGGGCGCGAGGTCGACCTGACCTATCGCTTCGCCTGGAAGGAGAAGGCCTCGGTGGAGGCCGGCCTCGCCCGCTTCGATCCGGGCCGGTTCGCGAAGCTGCGCCGCGGAAGCGACCCCTCCGAGTGGGGCTACTTCATGCTGACGTTCGCCTTCTGAGCAGGCGATGCGGCGGAGGCCGGCCGGGCTAATGCGGGTGCTTCGGATCGTCACCTGTCGCGCCCCGCCCCGCGGGGCCGCATCGCTTGGATAGTCAGGTGTGGATGCCGAACTTCGGCAGGATCCAGCGATTGAGGACGAACCATCCGCCGAGAAGCAGGACCAGGAGCAAAAGCTCTCTGCCGGGACCGTACTCGATCATCGGGTCATCTCCTTCAGCGGCTCGGGTCGCGCGCTCCACCCGGATGCCATCCAGCTTCAGTTTACCGTCACTCCATCGGGACGCACAGGACCGCGCAGGGGGTGGCCCTGAGGACCTTCTCGGCCGTGCTGCCGAAAAGCGCGCGCTCCAGGTCGGCCGAACGGCCCTGGGTCCCGAGGACGATCAGCTCCGCGGGAAGCTCGGTCGCCTTCTTCAGGATCTCCTCGAACGGGTGTCCCCAGGCGATCACGAGCTCGGTCGGGCATTCCCCGGCGCCGTCTTCCACGTCCTTCAGGAGATCCGCGAGCCCTTTCCGCCTCTCCTGCCCGATCATCTCCCGCAGTCGCTTCTCCGGCATTTCGGTCAGGCGCGCCATTTCCTCGAGACCGTGGGCGTCGATGACGTGCAGCACCATCAATCGGCTGCCGCGCTCTCGCGCCATGTGCCGCGCCTGGATCAGCGCCTGCCGCGCCGGCCCCGAAAAGTCGACGCCGGACAGGACCCACCCTTCCCGCCTCACGTCACCTGACCCTTCGCTGCGGCTCGCCTTCATCGCCACCTCCCCGAAACCACGGATCACTCAGACGGCGTTGACCACCCGGGTCAGTCTTGCGTTCACCTCGGTCGCGATCGCACTCAGGCCGACGTTCGGGAAGAGGCTCATCATCGCGAGCGCGTTGACCGCCTCGACCCTGACCTGCCCATCCGCCACCTCGCGCACGACGACGTTGCAAGGGAGCATCAGGCCGACCTCCGGCTCGATCGCGAGAGCCCGGTGCGCCAGCCCCGGATTGCATGCGCCCAGGATCACGAAGGGCGCCATCTCCTGGCCCAGCTTCTCTTTCAGGGTAGCCTTGACGTCCACCCGGGTCAGGACGCCGAACCCTTCCTTGCGCAGCTCATCGGTGACCCGGTCGAGCACGGTCCCGAATGGCAGCGAGACCGTCCTGCCGACGCCCGGTTTTGTCTCGACGTTCGTCATGGTTGACACCTTCATCATGGGCACCTCCTCAGGATCGTTTCGCAAGACAGGTGCCATCGGTGCTTGCCTATGGGCCGAACATGCTTCGATGGGGCCGGCACGCAAGAACTGCGTCAGGGGAGGCGGCGCACGAACCGATTGCGCCTGGGTCGCCGCGCGGCCCCCGCCATCGTCCGTGCAGCAGGCGGATTCCGCCCTCGGGCCAAGCACGGTTTTCGCAATGGACCTGGACGGACGATGTCGCTTCGAGGAGGGGACACCATGAGCAAGGCAGGCGAGGAACGATGGGACAGGGCGCGGCAGGAGGTCATCGGCCGCTGGCGGACGATCCTGGAGCGGATCGAGGCGGGCGACGAAGGAGGCGTCCTGGAGCTCAGCAACGGGATGGATGAGTTTTGCGACGAGGCGATCGCCCTCAAATCGAAGGCGGCTTCCGGGGCGGACGCCGGCACGCGTTGTCTCTTCTGCCGCGGGTTCCTCGAGATGGGCGGCTGCCTGGGACTGCTCGGACAGGTCAACCAGGCGGTCCTGAGCGGCAAGTGGGAGGTGGCGCGGGGTCTGGCCGAGGACTACATCGTCCGGCTGGAATCGACGGGCTTCGGCGGCGCTTCATAACTCTCCTGATGGCGCGCGCGACTTGCCTGCGCGGGGGGCGCCTCGCGGAAGTGGTCGGGTGACTTCCTGGATACCGACAAATGGCTTGAGACGCTCTACAATGACCTGTCGGGTCGCGGCAAGGGACGCTTCATCCCGCACAATGGGAGGATTCAGTGACGGGGAGAGAGATCAGCCAGGCGCTGACGGCATTGACGAGCGCCGGAGCCAAGCTCGAAACGATTCTCACCAGCGCCGTCGAGCACCTGCACCGATCCAACCCGCGATTCCACTGGACGGGCATCTACGAGCTGGGTCCCGACAACGTCCTGCGGCTCGGACCGTTTCTCGGAGCTCCCACCGATCACGTCGCGATTCCCGTCGGGCGGGGGGTCTGCGGCACGGCGGTCGCGGAGAAACGCACCATCGTCGTTCCGGACGTGTCGAAGACTTCCAACTACCTCGCATGTTCGACGGCGACCCGTTCGGAGATCGTCGTCCTGATCCGCAAGGGAGATAGAATTTTCGCGCAGGTCGACATCGACAGTCACGAATTGAACGCCTTCGATGCGGCCACGGTCGCCCAGGTGGAGACCGTGGCGGACTGTCTGGCGGAAGCCTACGCGCGAGCCGTGGATCCCTAGCTATCTGGACGTTGAAGCGATCCCGAGGTCGTCCACGGCCTTCAAGACCTGCTCTGGCCGGGCGCGCACCGCGAAGGACTCGGTCAGGTTCATCCAGCGGACCGTGCCCGAGGCATCGATCAGGAACTCGGCGGGGCGCGCGATGTCCGTGCCGTTCGGCCCCGCCCCCGCGTGCAACAGATCGTAGCGGCGGATGACCTCGGCACCCGTGTCGGACAGAAACGTGAAGGTGGTGCCTTGCTTGCGGCAATGCTCGCGGTTGATCTCGGGAGGATCGACGCTGATGCCGATCACGCGCACGTGGCGGTCGTCGAAGGCGCCGAGGTGTTCCTCGAAACTCCGTAACTCGGAGTTGCAGAACGGTCACCAGAAACCGCGGTAGAAGATCAACACCACGCCGTTCAATCTGTCGGCGCCGCTCGCGCCGGAATCGAGCAGCTTCGAAAGCGTGACCGGGCTGCCGTCCTTGTCCGGAAGGGTGAAGTCGGGCGCCTTCTGGCCGACGCGCGGCGCATGGCGCGAGGACGGGAGATCCCGGGCGAGGTGGAAGAAGACGAAGCCGAACAGCGCCGTGGCGGCCACGCCGAGACCCATCAGGATGGCCCCGAAGATCCTGCCGCGGTAGAGCTGCGGCTCCCGGTGGGCGAGCCTCAGCCCGCGGGCGATGAGCGCGAGACCGGCGGCGAACATCAGCAGGCTGGCCCAGGGGACATCCCGGGTGCCGGGGAAGCGAGCGAAGACGGTCGGGTAGGTGACGAAGGCGGCGAGCACGATCAGGAACCCGACCCACACGGAGATGTTCCGGCGACGCCTCATGTCACCCTGCCTCCGACCGTCGGCGGACAGCATAACGCAACTCGCCCGCCGGCGATCCTCTCGCCCGATGTACCATTGCCGGAACGGGATGATCTTGGGGGAGGAGTCGTGAGGCTCAAGGAGCGGGTCGCGCTGGTGACGGGCGGGGCATCCGGGATCGGCCTGGCGACCGCCGAGCGCTTTCTCGAAGAGGGCGCCACGGTGGTCATCGCCGATATCTCGCGACCAGGGGGTGAGGCGGCGGTGAAGTCGCTCGCCGCCCGGGGCCCCGGGACGGTGAGCGCGGTTCCGTGCGACGTGACTCGCCGTGAGGAGGTCGCTCGCCTGGTCGACGGCGTGATCGCCGCTCACGGCCGCATCGATATCCTCTTCAATAACGCCGGATATTTCATTCCGAACGAACTGCACGAGGTCGCCGAGGAGGACTGGGCCCGGATCCTGGCGGTCAACCTCGGCTCCGTCTACCTGGTCTCCAAACAGGTCGTCCCCCGCATGCTGGCGCAAGGGAAGGGCGCGATCGTGAACAACTCTTCGGTGTGCGGCCTCGTCGGGGACCAGCGGTCGGCCGCCTACTGCGCTACCAAAGGCGCCGTCGCCCAGCTGACGAGGGCGTTGGCGCTCGACTACGCGCGGCGGGGCATCCGCGTGAACGCCATCTGCTGCGGTGAGATCGACACGCCGCTGTTCGTGCGCGAGGCCGGGCAGCTGGGGATGACGGTCGAGGCATTGCGCGCCAAGCTCGACGAGGCCCATCCGATCGGCCGTATCGGCCGCCCGCGCGAGGCGGCGGACGCGGTCGTGTTCCTGGCCAGTGACGAAGCCAGCTTCATCACCGGAGTCCTGCTGCCGGTCGATGGCGGCTACACCGCCGCCTGAAGGGAGGTGAGGGCGTGACCTCGCGAACCGAGACCCACAAGGTCCTCGTCCTGGGAGCCGGCGCGCAGGGGAACGTCCTCGCCGGCGTGCTGGCCAAGGCGGACGACATCGGCCCCCTCGTCCTCGCCGACATCGATCCGGAGCGGGCCCGGGAAACGGCGGCGAATATCGCCAGCGGCGCGATCCGGACCGAGTGCGCCGACGCGAGCGATCTCGAGGGGCTGACCGCCTTCCTGCGAACCGAGCGCTTCGACCTGGTCGTCAACACGGCGCTTCCCGAATTCATCCCCCGGGTCAACCTGGCGGCGCTGCGCGCCGGCGCGCACTACCTCGATCTCTCCTCGACCCTGTTCTACGAGAGGGAGGGGAAGCCGATCGAGCAGCTGGAGCACGAGGACGAATGGAAGGCCTCGGGGAAGACGGCGCTGGTCAACGCGGGCAGCGCCCCCGGTCTGACCAACATCATGGCGCGGGAGGGCGTCGACGGGCTCGACGAGGTCACTTCGATCCGGATCCGCGACTACTCGGTGGTGAGCAGCGACGAGTTCGTGGCGCTCTGGTCGCTGCCGGTCTTCGTGACCGACTGCGCGACCGAGCCGATGATCTGGCAGGACGGGGCGCCGAAGCGCGTGCCGATCTTCAGCGGGGAGGAGATCTACGACTTCCCGCCGCCGATCGCCCGCCGGGGCAAGGTCTACCACCATGCACACGAGGAGCCGGTCACCCTGCCGCTGTTCGTCGGCAAACCGGTCCGCCACTGCGATTACAAGCTCGGGGATCCCGACATCGACGTCTGGCGGTTCATGGTCCAGGGGCTCGGCCTGCTGGACGATGCGCCCATGGAGATCCGCGGCGCGCGCGTCAGCGCCCGCGAGGTCCTCCTGAGAAGGCTCCCGAGAACGATCGCGCCGCAGAACCTGCTGGAGCGGGTGGAGGCCGGCCGCCTCAACAGCCAGTCGATGGTCGTGTGCGAAGTGGCCGGCAGGAAGGGTGGACGGGAGACCCGCATCACTCTCTGGTCGGAATCTCCGGATCTCCGGACCGCGAGCACCATCGTCCGCGGGACGAGCGACGTATCGCTGGTGACCTCGGTGCCGGCGGCCACCCTGTCCCTGATGCTGCTGCGAGGGCAGATCCGCCGCACCGGCGTCGTCCTGCCGGAGATGCTGGGTCCGGAGGAGCGATCGATCTTCTACCGGGGGATCGGCAGGTTCGGTCTTCGCGTCCGGACGCGAATCGACGCCGAGGCCGGCCACTGACCCGGAAGCCTGTCCGGATTTCGGGAGACTAGATCTCCCCGGTGACGACGCGCCGCAACGTCTCTGCGTCGATGTTCGATCCGGAGACGACGATTCCGACCTTCTTGCCGCCCAGAACCCCCGTCAGCTTGAGGACGCCGGCCAGGCCGACCGCGCCGGCGCCTTCGCAGAGATTGTGCGTCGTCCTCAAGAGCAAGCGCACGGCCGCGGCGATTTCGGCCTCGGTGGCCGTGACGAACCCCGCCAGGCCGGCGCGCAGAGCCGGGAAGGTCAGGGCGTAGGTGCTGCGCGTCGCCAGCCCATCCGCGAAGGTGTCGGCGGAGGGCTTGGCGATCGGGTGGCCGGCGTGCCAGGAATCGTGGGCCGCCGAGGCGCGCTCGGCCTGCACGCCGTAGATCTTCAGGTCCGGGCGCCGGGCCCGCGCCACCACCAGCGCCCCGACCGCCTGCGAGCCGCCCCCGACCGCCAGAACGAGCCCCTCGAGGTCGGGCTCGTCCTCCAGGATTTCGATCATCATCGTGCCGGCTCCGGCGACCACCAGCGGCTCGTTGGTCGAATGCACCAGCCGCAATCCGCGCTCGCGAACCAGCCGCTCCGCCACCAGGATCGCCGCGTCGTAATCCCGGCCTTCTTCGTAGAGCGTGGCGCCCAGCCCGCGCATCGCCTCGTTCTTCTCGGGATTGTTGCCGACCGGGACGCAGATGCTGACCGGCACGCTCAGGAGCCGGCCGGCCCACGCGAGGCCCAGGCCATGGTTGCCGCGGGTGGCCGCGACGACCCCGCGGGCCCGCTCCGTCTCGGAGAGGGCGGTCATCACCGCGAGGCCGTTGCGCACCTTGAAGGAATTGGTCGGCTGGTGGTTCTCGTGCTTGACGTAAAGACGGATGCCGGCGCCAACCACCGCGTCGAGCGCGGCGTACGACCGCAGCGGCGTGCGGGCGAGGTATCGTCCGAGACGCCGGCGGGCCTCCAGCACATCGTCGTACCGGATCGGAAACGGGTCATCCGGATTCACCGGTTCACGATTCTTCATCCCCCATCCTTCCCCCGCAGCCGGGATCGCCGGGGGCGCCATGATTATCCTCGGGAGGCGGGGTCCCGTCGAGTGTTTGACCACGACTCGAGCGCTCTCTATACTCGCCCCCTCATGCCGATCGATATCGTCGATCTGTTCCGCCGGCGTCTGGGCGAGAACTACGCGTTGCATGCGCGCTACATCAATCCGACCTGGGCCCGGGTCACGCGGCTCATCGGCTACGACAAGGTCTATGCGCGCGCCGAGGGTTGCTATCTCTACGACGCGGAGGGCCGGCGCACCCTGGACTGCGTTTCGGGGTTTTGCGTCTCGAACGTCGGCCACAATCATCCGGCCGTGCGCCGGGCGCTCCAGGATGCCCTCGGGGAGGCCTGGCCGAACCTGGTGCAGCTCGACTGCGCGCTCCTGTCGGGTCTGCTTGCCGAGGCCCTGATCCGGCGGATCCCATGGCTCGACATGGTCTACTTCGGCAGCTCCGGCTCGGAGGCGATCGAGACGGCGATCAAGTTCGCGCGGGCGGCCACCGGGCGGCCGCGCATCCTCTACGCCGACGGCTCCTATCACGGCGTCAGCTACGGTGCCCTGTCGGTGACCGGTCACGCCATGTGGCGGGAGGGGTTCGAACCGCTGCTGCCGGAGACCCGGGCCGTGCCGTGGAACGACCCCGAGGCGATCGACAGGGAGCTCCGGAGCGGGCAGGTCGCCGGAGTGCTGCTGGAGCCGATCCAGGTCGGCGCGGGGATCATCCTGCCCGGGACCGGATACTTCGAGCGGGTCCAGGAGCTGTGCCGGCAGCACGGCGCGCTGCTGATCTTCGACGAGATCCATACCGGTCTCGGGCGGACCGGCGCCTTCCTGGCGGCCGAGCATTGGCGGGTCGAGCCCGACATCGTCTGCCTCTCCAAAGGCCTGAGCGGCGCCCTGGTCCCGGTCTCGGCGGTGGTGACGCGCAAGGCGATCATCCAGGGGGTGTACTCCCGCCTCGACCGCTCCATGGTCCACGCGACGACGTTCGGAGGCAACAACCTGGCGATGATCGCCGGCCTGGCGACCCTCGAGGTCCTGGACGACGAGCATCTGATCCGTCGCAGTCGCGAGATGGGGGACTACCTCGTGGCCGCGCTCCGGCCGCTGCAGGAGAAATACGAGCTCATCAAGGAGGTTCGCGGCCGGGGGCTTCTGGTGGGCGTGCAGTTCGGCGAGCCGAAATCGTTCCTGCTCCGGAACGCCTGGTCGGTGATGCACCGGATCAATCCCGGGCTCTTCGCCCAGGCCTTCACGATCCCCCTGCTCGAAAAGCATGCGATCCTGACCCAGGTGGCCGGACACAACGAGGACGTGCTCAAGATCGCGCCCGCGCTGGTGGTCACCCGGGAGGACCTCGACGCCTTCGTCCGGGCGTTCGACGACGTGCTCGCCGCGGCCCACGCCTTCCCGGGTCCTTTCTGGGAGGTCGGCGTGCGCCTCGCTAAAAATGCCCTGTCGTAGTGGTGGAAAGTTCCCGGGTGTTGTCGTCCCGGGCGTCGTCTGCTAGAGTCATCACTTCATCAGACAATGTCAACGATGAGCGAGCTGCACCGGAAGGGTTTCTCGAACAAGGTGGCCGTCCGGCAGAAGCTGGCGGACGATTTTCACGCCAGCGAGGTCGTGCGCCGTATCAAGGCGAATGACTTCTGCCTGGAGGCCGGGGATCTCTCTCTGTACATGGCGCGCGAGATGGGGTTTTGCTATGGAGTGGAGAGGACGGTGCAGTATGCGTACGAGACCCTGGAGCAATTCCCGGACGCGCCGATCTACATCACCGACGAGATCATCCACAATCCTCAGGTCAACGAGAAGCTGATCAGCCTGGGAATGCGTTTCCTGCTCGGGCGCTACGGTTGCGGCAAGACGGTGACGACCTGGGGCCGGGTGATGTCGTCCTGATCCCGGCCTTCGGGGTTCCGGTGCAGGAGATGCAGCGCCTGCACGAGCGGGGCTGCATCCTGGTCGATACAACGTGCGGTTCGGTCCTGAACGTCTGGAAGAACGTGGAGCGTTACGCGCGCGAAGGGGTCACGGCGATCGTCCACGGCAAGTATTCGCACGAAGAGACGCGCGCCACGATCTCCCGGGTGACCAAATATCCCGGGGGGCGCTACCTCGTGGTGCGGGACATTCCGGAGACCTGCATCGTGACCGGGTATATCCGCGACGGAGGGGACCGTGCGGCCTTCATGGAACGGTTCAAGCACAGCGCCTCGGCGGAATTCGATCCCGACCGCGATCTCGTCCGCATCGGCCTGGCGAACCAGACGACCATGATGTGCAGCGAATCGCTCGAGATACAGACGCTGCTGCGCGAGGCGATGGTGGAGCGCTACGGAGCCTCGGAGATCGCCCGCCACCTGATCGCCTTCGACACGATCTGCTCGGCCACCCAGGACCGGCAGGACACGCTGATGGATCTCCTGCGCAGCGTCCGCCTCGATCTAGTCCTGGTGGTGGGTGGCTTCAACAGTTCGAACACCGGCCATCTTGCGGAGCTGGGCGCCGGGTACGCCCCGACGTACCACGTGGAGAACGAAACCGGGCTGTTGTCGGCCGCCGAGATCCGTTATCGCGAAGCGAAGTCGGGCCTGGTCGTGACCGCGCCCGGCTGGCTGGCCGGGGGCCCGCTTGCGGTCGGTGTGACCGCGGGCGCCAGCACGCCGGACAACATCGTCGGGCGGGTCATCGACCGGCTGCTCCAGATTCGCGGCATCGATCTCGATCCCGCGCCGTCGGTCTCGTGACATGAAAGAGCCCAAGGCATGATCCTGACCGAAGCGCGACTCGAGGGAGTCGTCGGGGAGCGTTCCTGGCCGGCGGGGGATCCCCGCCTTCAGTCCGCCATCGAGGCGGGCCAAGGCTACCTCCTTGCCCGTCAGACGGTGCCGGGATATTGGAGCGCGGAGCTGATCGGCGACTCGACGCTCGAGTCGGACGCCGTGATGCTCATGCATTTCCTGGGCGACGTCGACGCCGCCCGGCAGCGGCGCCTCCTCAATTACGTGCTGAGCCAGCAGAACCTGGACGGGGGCTGGCCGATCTTCCACGGCGGACCGAGCGATCCGAACGCCACGGTCAAGGCGTATTTCGCGCTGCGACTGGCCGGCTTCGCGGACGACAGCGCGCCGGTCCGCCGCGCCGGCGCCCGCATCGTCGAGTTCGGCGGCATCGAGGTGTGTAACAGCTACACCAAGTTCTACTTGGCGATCTTCGGGCAGTACGATTGGCACCGGCTCCCCGCCATGATCCCGGAGATCATGCTGTTGCCGCGCTCATCGTGGCTCCCCAATCTGTACCGGATCTCCGCCTGGACGCGGACCATCGTCGTGCCGATGCTGATCATCTACGCGCTGCGGCCCCGTGTGGAGGTGCCGTTCTCGGTGCGCGATCTGATCCTGCCCTGCCGGCGTCCGAAGGCGCGATCACCGAAGGGGGCCTTCTGGGACGCGAGCTTCCGGGGCCTCGATCTGACGATGCGACTCTACAATCGCGCTCCGCTGGGACGGATGCGCCGGCGGGCCCTGGACGCGGCGCGGCTGTGGATGCTGGATCGGATTCGCCCAGCCGGCGGCCTCGGCGCCATCTATCCACCGATGCTCAACGCGGCGATGGCGTTGCGGACCCTGGGATACCGCGACGATTCCCCGGAGCTGTCCAAGGCGCTGCGCGAGTTTTGGGATCTCAAGATCGAGGATGGCGAGATGATGCGCATGCAGCCCTGCTTCTCCGTCATCTGGGACACCGCCTGGTCGGTTCACGCCCTGGCCCGCAGCGGCTGCCCCGATCAGGCCGCGGTCCGCAGGGGAGCCGAGTGGCTTCTCTCCAAGCAGATCTTCAGCGGGGGCGACTGGCAGATCAACAATCGCGGCAGTCGACCGGCGGCCTGGGCCTTCGAGCACCACAACCCGATTTACCCCGATACCGACGACACCGCCGCCGTGCTTCTCGCGCTGCTGTTCGCCGGCCGCGCGGCGGACCCGGGGTTCGCGCAGGCGCTCGGCTGGCTGCGCTCGATGCAAAATCCGGACGGCGGCTGGGGCGCCTTCGACCGGAACGTCGATCTCAAGGTCCTGGAATATCTCCCCTGGGCCGACCACAACGCCCTGCTCGACCCGAGCACCGCCGACCTGACCGGACGCATCCTGCAGTTGTTCGGCCACCTGGGGTACGACGGGAGCGAGCCGTTCCTGCGCCGGGCGATGCGCTTCCTGCGCGCCGCGCAGGAGCCGGATGGTTCCTGGTTCGGCCGCTGGGGCGTCAACTACGTGCATGGAACCTGGCAGGTGCTGATCGGCCTGCGCGCGATCGGAGCGGACATGAACGCTCCGTGGGTGCGCAAGGCGGCCGGCTGGCTGGCGTCGGTCCAGAATCTCGATGGCGGATGGGGCGAGTCGTGCCGCTCGTACGGCGATCCCGCGACCAAGGGCCGGGGGCCGAGCACTCCTTCCCAGACGGCATGGGGCGTGCTGGGGCTGCTCGCCGCGCGCCGGCCGCCGTCGGACGCCGGCGTGAGGCGCGGTGTCGATTTCCTCCTGCGCACCCAGCGACCGGATGGCGGCTGGGACGAGAAGGAGCACACGGGGACCGGCTTCCCGCGCGTCTTTTACCTGGTCTACACTATGTACCGGAACTACTTCCCATTGCTCGCGCTGCAGGCGGCGCGTGATGGACTCGAACCGCGCTCGCCGGCGACGCATCTCGCGTGGCCGCCCGACGATGCGCTTGCGCCGGACCCGGGAGCCTAGACCCCATGCGTCAACCCTTCTCGCTCACCTTCCGGATGGCCCGCTACCTGGTGGGAAAGCGCATGCGCCGGGAGGAGCGCTTCCCGGTGGTGATGATGCTCGAGCCGCTGCACACCTGTAACCTGGCCTGCCTGGGCTGCACGCCCGACCGCTGGGCGGGGCCGAAGGCGGAATGGCTGAGCGTCGAGCAATGTCTGCGCTCCGTCGACGAATGCGGCGCGCCCGTCGTCTCGGTCTGCGGCGGCGAGCCCCTGGTGCACACCGACATCGACCGCATCGTCGGCGGCATCCTCGATCGCGGCAAGCACGTCATCCTCTGCACGAACGCGCTGCTTCTGCCGCGGTTCCTCGACAAGGTCGAGCCCTCGCCGCTCCTGTCGTTCGCGATCCACCTGGACGGCCAGGAGAAGACCCATGACTACGTGACCCAGAGCCCCGGCTGCTTCCGGAAGGTCCTCGAAGCGAGCCGCCTGGCCCTGTCGCGCGGTTACCGGGTCAATGCCAATTGCACCGTCTTCGCAGAGAGTGACATCGATGAGATCGCCGAGCTCTTCCGGTTTCTGAAGCAGGATGTCGGATTCCACAACATCCTGGTCTCGCCGGGGTTCGACTTCGACCAGACCGGCAATGACTTCTTCCTCAAGCGCCGCCAGGTCATCGAGCGGTTCCGGAAGCTGCTGTCTCTCGTCAAAGAGGAATGGTTCGGCAACTCGCAGCTCTATCTCGATTTTCTCAAAGGCGAGCTCGAGCTGACCTGCACGGCCTGGGGCAACCCGACGCGCACGCCGAAGGGTTGGCAGGGCCCCTGCTACATGTTGCGTGATGCCTACTACCCCACCTACCGGGAGTTGATCGAGAAGACCCCCTGGGAGAAGTACGGTCCCGGTTCGAGCGACCCCCGCTGTCAGTCGTGCATGGTGCATGCCGGGTTCGAGCCGACGGTGGCCTCCGGGCGCGACATTTCCCTCGGCAAGCAGATCTACAACGCCTTCCGCATGATGTCCTAGGAGCCTGTGAGCTGGGGGATCGTGGCCGCGCTCGCGCCCGAGTTGCGAGCCACGCTGCGGGCGCTGGGCGCCCGCCGACTCCGGGCCGGCGGGCGGACCTTTTACGCCGCCGGGCCGCTGGTCTTCGGCTGGGGCGGCGTGGGGCCGGATCGGTCCGCCCGCTGCGCCGTCGATCTTCTCGACCGGTTCCGGACTCCGATTCTCGTTTCGACCGGGTTCGCCGGCGCGCTGCGCTCCGATCTGCGCCCCGGCGCGATCGTCGCGGGGGGCGCGACCGGATTTCCGGCCAGCACCGAGGCGCTGGGCAGGGCGCGTGCCGCCGCCGCGTCCGGTGCGGCAGGAGACGCCGTCTTCCGGCTGCATGAGGGCGAGATGCTCTCGGTCGATCGGGTGCTTCTCCTCGCGAGCGCCAAGGATGAGGCGTTCCGGCGCACCGGGGCGCTGGCGATCGACATGGAATCGGCCGCCCTGGCAAGGCTGGCGCGCGATCGGAGCGTCGGCTTCCTTTGCGTGAAGGCGATCCTCGACACCCCCGACGTCCCTGTCGCATCGCGCTACGAAGGGCTCGCGGCGCTCGGCGGCGAGATCCTCCGTCGGCCAATCCTGCTGCGCGGTCTTTTTGCCGATCTGTCTCGCGCCCGCGTGGCGGCGCGCTCGCTTGCGGACTTCTACCTGGCGCTGGCGCGGAGCCTCGGCGCGGATCCCTGATCACCGCCACTCTCTGTCGCCTGCCGCGCGGGCGGCTGACCTTTTTTGGCAGCCGAAGCCCCTTGGTCGGCAGCGCATGGGTCCCCCTTTCGGTTTCACGAATTTCCTTCCGCCATCCAGGGCGCCGTTCCAAGTCGCTTTGCCTTCACCACTTATCTCCTTGACCAACGAGACCTGCCCGGGCCGTCCCGGGTGGAGGCTGGCACATTCGAAAGGCCCCGGGAACGGTTCTTGCGTATTCGCCGCTGGACCTTTGTCTGCGAGGGACGAGCGATGAACGATCGTCTGGAACAGTGCCTGAATCTGCTGGGCGTGAACCCGGGCGCCAGCCTCGAAGAAATCAACACCGCCTACTTCATGATTCTCAAGCGCCTGCCGGAGAATCCGACCGAGGAGGACGAGGAGTATCAGAACCATGTGGTGCAGGCCTATGCCTTCATCAAACGCTCCTATGTGCCACCGCCGGCAGTCCGCGTTCGCCTGCCGCTCGATCGCAGTTTCCTGACGCCGGTCGCGATCGTCCTCGTGATCGTCCTGGCCGTGAGCGTGCTGGTCATGAATTTCGGCACCCTCAGGGTCATGATGACGCGTTACGAGCCGGGGGTGACGCTGCGGTGGCGGAACCAGACCGAAACGTACGGGCAGGTGGTCGCCTACGAACCAGGGCACCGGTTCGAAAATGGAGAGCCGTTCGCGGCCTATCAGATCCGGCTGGCGGCCCACGATGAGAAGATCTGGCTCAGCGAGAACCTTGTCGTCAGGGGCATGGTGCAGGTCGAGGGACGCGGCGGAAGCGTTCAGCCCGCGAGCGTCACGCCGGGGCACTGACGGCCCGCCTTCAAGGTTCCGTTCACCAGCATAGTTGCATCGCACCCATCCGATGGGTTAAAAGACAACCGGGAAGAATAAGGGTCCTCTGGGCAGTCGCGGAAGTCTGCCGGGGCATTCCGGGTTGGGGGGGGGACGGTGATGACGCAGATCCTCGTCGTTGACGACGAACCAGCGGTCCGCGAGCTGCTCATGACCTTCCTGACGGATCGGGGCTTCAGCGTGGAAGGGGCCGAAGACGGGCACGAGGCGCTCGCGCTCGCGCAGCGCCTCAACCCGAAGGTGATCTTCCTCGACATCGCGATGCCGGGTATGGACGGCATCGAGACGCTCAAGCGTCTCCGTAAGGAGGCGCCGGAATCGAACGTCATCATGATCAGCGGCCATGCCGACCACAACATGGCGCTGAAGGCGCTCGATCTCGGGGCCTTCGACTTCATTCAGAAGCCCTTTGATCTCGCTTACCTGCAGAACGTGGTGCTGCTGAAGATGGCCCTTTCCCAGTAGACTACGGGTCTCCGGGCGGGCGCTCCGCCGCGCCCCCCGGATCGTCGCAATTCCGAGGAGCTTCATCAATGGCTTCATGGAAATCACACATCGCCCGCGGGCTCATCGGGCTTCTGGGCCTCGGTGCCCTGCTGCTCGGCGCGTATATCTGGGTCGCCTTGAGCTGGAGCTACGCGACCGGGGAGCGCGCCGGCTACGTGCAGAAGCTGTCGAAAAAGGGCTGGTTCTGCAAGACCTGGGAGGGTGAGCTCGCCATGGTGACCATCCCTGGCACGATGCCGGAGAAGTTCCTCTTCACGGTGCGGCAGGAGGCGGTTGCCCAGGCCATTCAGCGATCGATGGGCAAGAGGGTGGTTCTCCTGTATCGGCAACACAAGGGGCTGCCGACATCCTGCTTCGGGGACACGGAATATTTCATCGACGACGTCAGGCCGATCGAATGACATGAGATCGAGCCCGCGGGGCCTCGCCCGGGTCATTTGGACCATGCTCGCGGTGGCGCTCGCCGCGGCATGCGCGCCGATTCCTTCGCCGGCAGGCGGCGGGGCCGGCGCGCCGGGCCAGCCGCGACAGGCGATTGGGCCGTCGGAAGGCGCCGTGTCGATCGTCACCTGGGCCGGGTACATCGAGAGGGGCGAGACCGACAAGAGCTACGACTGGGTCACCGGTTTCGAGCGGGAGACCGGCTGCAAGGTCAACCTCAAGATCGCGGCCACCTCCGACGAAATGGTGGCGTTGATGAACCAGGGGGGCTTCGACCTGGTGACGGCCTCGGGCGACGCCAGCCTGCGGCTCGTGTCCGGCGGCCGCGTGCAGGAGATCAACACGGCGCTCATCCCGAGCTGGAGCAGCGTCGATCCGCGACTGCAGAACGCCCCCTGGCACACCGTGAACGGCCGTCACTACGGAGTCCCGTATCAGTGGGGCTCGAACGTTCTCGCCTACAACACGAAGGTCTTCCCGAAGCCGCCGGACAGCTGGAAGGTGGTTTTCGAGGCGATGACCTTTCCGGACGGGAAATCGAACCGGGGCCGGGTGCAGGCGTTCGACGGACCGATCTACGTCGCCGACGCGGCGCTCTACCTCATGGCGCACCGCCCGGAGCTCGGCATCACCGACCCGTACGCGCTCGATCGCCGGCAGTTCGATGCGGCGATCGCCCTGCTCCGGGGGCAGCGCGCGATCGTCGGCCGCTACTGGCACGACGCGGTCATGCAGGTCGACGACTTCGTGAACGAGGGCGTCGCGGCCAGCAGCTCCTGGCCCTTCCAGGTCAATCTGCTGCGCAGCAAAGGCGCTCCGATCGCCAGCGTCATCCCGATGGAGGGGGCGACCGGCTGGGCCGACACGACCATGATGCACGTCGACGCGCCGCATCCGAACTGCGCCTATCGCTGGCTGGAGCATTCGATCGCGCCCCGGACCCAGGGCGATCTGGCCGCCTGGTTCGGCTCGGTGCCGGCGGTTCCCGCGGCCTGCCGGGGCAACGCTCTTCTGGGCGAGCATGGCTGCGATACCAACGGGGCCGGCAACTTCGACCGGATTCGCTTCTGGAGGACGCCGGTGGCGGACTGCGGCGGGGGTCGCGAGTGCGTGCCGTATCACGAGTGGGTGACGGCCGTGATCGCGGTCATCGGCGGTCGTTGAGCGGCGGAGCGGCCCGCGGCGTGCTCCGGTGAGCGTCGTGGTTCGGTTCCTCGGCGTCAGCCGCCGCTTCGGTGACCTGCGGGCGGTCGACGACGTCAGCCTCGACATCCGCGCCGGCGAGTTCTTCTCGATGCTCGGCCCCTCCGGCTCGGGGAAGACCACCTGCCTCCGGCTCATCGCCGGCTTCGACCGGCCAACCAGCGGCCACATCGAGCTGCACGGCCAGGCCGCCGATCGGCTGCCGCCGTACGAGCGCGACGTCAACACCGTCTTTCAGGATTACGCGCTCTTCCCGCACATGAGCGTGGCGGACAACGTCGCCTACGGGCTGCGGATCCGGCGGGTGCCGCGCCCCGAGCGGGATCGTCGCGTCGCCGAGATGCTCGACCTCGTCCGGCTTCCGGATGTCGGGACGCGCCGGCCGGCGCAGCTTTCGGGAGGCCAGCGGCAACGGGTGGCGCTGGCCCGGGCCCTGGTCAATCGGCCCCGCGTCCTGCTCCTCGATGAACCCCTCGGCGCGCTCGACCTCAAGCTCCGCGAGGAGATGCAGATCGAGCTCAAGGCGATCCAGC
>JBGPLZ010000049.1:0-23865 GCA_041486695.1 Acidobacteriota bacterium
ACCAGGGCAGCCAGTTCACCGCCAGGGAGTTCAAGCGCTGGTGTCGCCGCCGAAACATCTGTCAACGGTTCGGCGCCATCGGCAAGTACGGCAGCCTCGCCGTGATCGAGCGCTGCATCCGCACCATCAAGCGCGAGTGCACTCGACGATTGATTGTGGTTCCATACCGTCTCGCCGCCATGCAGCAGGACCTGGCGCTCTACGTCTCCTGGTATAACGGCCACCGGCCCCACACTCGACTCGGCGCTGCCACACCCGACGAGGTTTACCACCATTGGCGCCCGGCCTATCGGACGCCGCGCTTCGAGCCCCGCCCGCGCTGGCCGCGTCGTTCCCCATGCGCCTCGCCTCAGACTCTCATCCGCGGCCAGCCCGGAGTCGCGCTCGACCTCGCTGTCCGCTTCCACGGCGGAGGCCGACATTTGCCGACCATCACGCTCAAGCGCGCCGCGTAGCACACTTCCTCCCGCGACTTGGCCCAGGGTTGCTCACGGACTCGTCTGTCTATTCCTCACGCGCTACCGGTCTGGCGCGTCGCTTCCACCACCTCTCGATGCCCACGGAGGCGTTGTCCATCAACATCTCGGCACTGAAGGACATCTCTCACCCTCGGAATCCCGGCGAAATGCCCCATCAAGTCTCGGTGGACCACTACACCGTCCGTTCTCCGATTTAACCGCTTGCTATGACTTCGCTTTCGAGCTGTTTCTGAACAGCTACGAATGACTCTGCACCTTCAGCCGATAAGGTCAACATGAGTTTCAGTGCCACGACGACGTCGAGCGTGGTATCGAGGGTCGCGAGGCTGCTGGTTGCCTGGACGATAGAGACGGCCGTGTTCTGACCCGGGTCTGCAAGACCAGTGTTGCTTGGTCCCGTGAGTAGAATGTCCTGCTCGTTCATTAAGCCAAGCTTAAAAAACACCCCCTTGGGATTGGCATGGACGTTGTGGCTCGCCATACGATAGAAGGGCCGGAGATGATCCACATGCACAGCCCTCTCAATGTCGGCAAACGTGGGGGACTTTGCGCCGAGTCGCTCAGAAGCCCATCCGTAGCCTTCACGGAACTCTCGGCCGAATCGATCCACAAGCGCTGCGCACTCCAGTTCGAGTTTTTCGACCTCAGCCGGCTTCATGGGCTCGTAGCCGAGGCGCTGGCAGCTTTTCTGGTACTCGTCGGCGGCCCGATGCGATTCGATAGCACCATGAAGTGCATATCGCTCCGCCAATGCTTCGTCCCCTTCAGAAATAAACAGGGATACAACCGCAATCTCGTGTAGGGTTCGCCATCTTGCCAACGCTCCATCGGAATAGCCGTTCCGCAGCAGAGCAAGTGTCTCTGAACCGACCTGACATGCACGGGCGTGCAGCCGTGTTAGTACGTCGAGACTGTAGGGATGAGTTGTGGGCGCTGCGCGCAACCGCGCATTGATACTGTCGCCGAGCTCTGCGGCGATCGTCAGCAGCATTGCCAATAGGTTGAAGGGTCGCCTCCATCGCCGGTCTAGGCGTTTCTGGAAGCCTTTCTCCTGTCGTTTTTGAAATCGCGCCTGACGAGACCAGCCCTTCCTGAGACGCCTAAGAATGTGCTCTGCTAGATCGTCTGAAACGACCTCCACGATCTCAGGTAGTCGATCCACCAGCTTTTGGAGTGAACGTTCCACGTCCTCTAGATCGCTCGCAGTAATCTCAAGCTCGATGTCACGTCTCTTCCGGTACTTGCATGCCTTGATTTCTATGTTGGTGTAGTCCGCAGCTCTAACCTTCGCGGTAAGGGCCAGCTTCTGTTTTGATGAAAGCGAAATGCCCTTCTCCTCAAGCTTGGTACACAGAAGCTCAGTGACGAGAATAGCGATTGCTCCCTCGGACGCCTCACGTTCAAAGATCTTGTGCAAGAGATCCATTGTCACATCCTTGCGGCAAACATCACTGGCTATACCCGGCAAGTGTGGAGGCGCTGTAGCAGCAGTGGCTCAGAAACCGAAGGTAGAAATCGACAACCATGAGGAGCGTATGTAGTCCGTCTTGTAGCCAAGGAGTGCGACGACGAGGCGCTGGTTCATGCGGCGCAGATTTCCTTCCGCCGCAAAGGCCCGGACGCCGGTGGTGGTTCCGGGCTGCGATCCGTCCCACAGAGCCTCGTGAAACAGCTCATTCCGCAAACGGTAGATCTCCTTCATGCGATCTTCATCAACCCACAGCCCAAAGAAGTCGCACATTTTCTGCATCCTGGAGGGATGGTCTGGTGCCTTGACAGTGTGCAGTTCATTCGCTAACCGGTACAGCGCGTCGAAAACCATATAGTTGATAGTGAAGCGCTCCCAGTCCCACTCGTAGGAGGGGGACCGGGAGTTCATGTAAAGAACGTTTGTGAACAGCCGACGCGCCCCTTCAGACCAACCCCTCCATTCCTCTAGGGAATGGGAGAAGAATTCACGGATTGACTTCGGGTGTGGTGAAATGTTGTGTGTGCTGACAACGGGGACTCTGCCATCGAACCACCAGTCACAGAACTGAAGGCGAACCCCGAACAGATACGAAGCTAGCTGCATGAGGAAGCCGCCGTCGTTTGCCCTTAGGTCTCCTTCGAGAGGCGCCTGGTGGAGCACGATCTCGTGCGATGCAGGCAACTTGTGTAGCAAGGCCGGTCGTTCCGTGTGTGGCTCCGGCTCCCAGTCGAAATCCTCAAGCGATGAGCCCGACGCTCCAGGTCGTACGGAACCGTGTCCCGTCCTCTCAACATGTGGGTAAACAAAGCCATCCTTGTGCCTGTAGGCGTTGATCCATCCCGCGGCTTGTTCGAACGTTTCTAGCGGCATCATTGATCCTCCCTCAAACTCGATGGGTCGTTCGTAGGGGAGGAAGCCCAACTTGTCCCTGTGCCGCACGGACATGCCACCTGTCGGTTTCATGGTTTCCAAGTCACCCTTCTCAGGTGCCCTCGTGCCTGCGGTGGAGAAATGACTTCGTATGGCCAATCTTCATAAGAACTCTCCGGCGGAGAACCCAATGGCTCAATCGAACAGCGATAACTGAGGCGGGTGAGGCGGATTACCGCCGTCCAAGTCGAGGACATCGCAGGTGAAGACCTCGGTCACGCCCACACCCTGCAGTACAGGTGAGCCGGAGTACCGAAACGCGTCGTACTCACGCAGGACTTCCTGTTCGTGCACGGCGGCGTCGGCACCTTCTCCATACGGCCACTCCCTCAGGATCGTAATGCGGTCCTGATCTGATGAGTACGGATAGCGCTCCCACACGGTGAGGTTGGTGATGCCGATCTTGTAGAACACGCCGTCCGGCGCGTCGATGCGGATATAGTAGACAATCCCGGGGGCATTTAGGTCGAAGCCTCCCGGCGCGCAGCGCGGACACTCGTGTCCGGCGGTGTGGTTGTTCGGGAGCGTTGAGAAGTCGCCATGCTCGGGGCAGGTGACGACGACCTTCTCATAGGCGCTTCGGTAGACAGTCTTCTCGTAGCTGTACTTCCCGTTGAATCGAGCCATACCCCTCGCGATGAACTCCTCAGTCGTGAGCCGTCGCTTGTCCCCACCCTGAAAACGCCCGCACGTAGGGCAGCCCATTGGGGATTGGAGATGATAGTTGGGCTTCATCTCCTGCCACCCATGATCCGGGCACCGGAACCGAAGTTGCTTGAGACCGATGTTCGTGTGTGTGTTCCAACTCTCGGGGTCGTACTCGAAGCGATTGCCGAATCGCTCCCGCGCGCATCGCAGCCATTCTTCGAAGCTCATCTGCTTTGCCTGCCCACGTTCTATGTAGCTGCATTCCCGGCAGCCGAATCTCCCCCGGAGATGGGAGGCGACCTGCGGCCAGAAGTCGCCATGTGCTGGGCAGGTGGCCCTGATCTTGGAGTTCGAGTCCCGATAATTAGAACCATCGTAGGTGTACTTCCGGTCGTGCGCAGCGCTTAAGCGTGGCTCAACCTTGTCCCATGGTCGGGGCGGAGCCCCCGTCTGCCGTGGTCTGGCACAGTGCCGGCAACCCTGGCCCTTCCAATGCTCAGCGGGACCTTGCTTGAACGGTCCATGCTTCCGGCAGATGATGACGACCTTCGCCCGGGTATCGACGTAGTCGACTCGGCTGTAGTCGTACCGATCGCCATGCCTATCCTGGAATCGAGCGAGTGCGTCCTCCTGCGTGAGATTCTTTGGCATCGACTACTGCCTCTCAAGTCTTCCGATCGCAGCGAGGTCCGCCGCGAGGCGTCATCAACGGCCGATGAAGACAGTGCCCTCAGGGGTGGCTACCTAACTAGATTTAGCCTGCCAAGCCCGCGGCCATATCCAATAGGGCTGCAGGGCCCGGGCAGCCAGGGCTCTCTTCGACCGTCGAGCCGCGTTCCGGGGATGCAGGGTGCCAAGCCCATACGTTCCCTACCGCTCGACGCACAAGCGGTTGCCGCACGCCAGTCTAACCTCGCGGTTAACAGCTCGCAGGATTCTACTCTCTGCCTGTCAACCCGGGGCAACCTCTGGGTTAACAACACGGAGAGTCCTAGCCCCGCTTGCATTCTCTACTCGTTAACCCGCGCTACCTTCGGGTTAACAACCAAGCGAGAGGGAGAGAGAGTTTCGGGGTCCGAGCGATCACTTCCTGGCCGGTCGCGAGCCTCCCTGGTTAACAGGTCGAGAGGGTGCTCCAAGCGGGACCCTGGGGCGGGCACAACTGCGGCAGTGTCTAGAAGAACGAGAGCCCCGACCGCACTCGCGACCGGGGCTCCTCGGATGGCTCGCCCCGAGGACTCGGGGCTGATGATGGCTGGCTCCTCAGGTAGGACTCGAACCTACAACCCTCCGGTTAACAGCCGGATGCTCTACCATTGAGCTACTGAGGAATGGTAGTGGGACCGTGAAAGCTTTATGAAGTCCCTATTCTAAGGATCGCCGGGCGGTGGGGTCAAGCGTGGCGGCGATCCGGGCCCGCGGAAGGGTCTCCTGCCGAGGCCGGCCTCACAGGCCGAAGTCGCTCTTCTTAAATAGAGGATAGTACCGGAAGTGGCCGAGCGCTTCGGCGCCTCCCTGCTCGCGGTCGATGACGGCGAAGACGGCGGCGATCTCGAGGCCGCCTTCCTGGGCCTTGCGGATCGCCTCGAGGGTCGAGGCGCCGGTGGTGACGACGTCCTCGAAGATGGCGACGCGGCTGCCGCTGGCGATGACGTTCTCGATGGTCCGCTCGGTGCCGTGGGCCTTGGTCTCCTTGCGGACCAGGAAGGCACGCAGCGGCCGGGGGTGCGCGCCGTGGGTCGGGGCGCCCGCGGCTGCCTGATGGGCCGTCTCCGCGCGCTGCCAGGAGAGGCCGGCGACGTGGCCGACGATCGGGTCGGCGCCGATGGTCGGGCCGCCGATGGCGTCGAAGGGGCGGCCGTCCTTGCGGGCCAGCTCGTCGATCCGCTCCAGCAGCAGGGTCGCGATGATGTGAATCCCTTCCGGGTCGAGGGTGGCTCGCTTGCAGTCGAAGTAGACCTTGGAGCGCTGGCCGGAGGCCAGGACGAAGTCGCCGCGGAGCACGCACTTCTCCTGAATCAGCGTCTTCAGCCTGCTGTGCAGATCCTGCACCGGTGCCTCCCGGAAGCTCTGACCTGAGCGGTGTTGGCTGGTATAATAGCGCGGTTCATATCCCGATGTCATTGGACAAGATGCCTCCCAGAGACGAGCGACCAGCGGGGCCATCCGGCGGGCCGGGCGACGGCGCCACGCCGGGAGAGGGCGTCGGGCCGGCGGCCGGCGGCGGTTCCCCCGCCGCCGCGGCGGCGGCGCGCTTGCTGCGGCTGCGGGCGGGGCATGGGCCGCGCGTGACCGGGGGGCGGGTGCGCGATCCGCTCGAGGTGCCGCGCTGGGCGCTGACGCTCGGGGTGCTGCTCACCTTCCTGCTCTTCCTGGCGCTCCTGATCGTCTTCTTCCTGCCGCGCGAGGCGCATGGGGCGACGGAGGGGGTCAATTTCGACAAGCCGACCAAGGAATGGTATGCGGGGCCCGTGCGCTACGTGATCACCAGGCAGGAAGTGAAGGCCTATAAGGCGCTCGAGACCGAGCTCGACCGGCGCAACTTCATCGACTGGTTCTGGCAGCGGCGCGACACCGAGCCCGCGACTCCCGAGAACGAGTTCCGCAACCGCTACGAGCAGCGGGTGTATGAGGCGACCCGGATGTTCAACGAGACCACGACGCCCGGCTGGAAGTCGGACATGGGGAAGGTCTACGTCCTGATCGGCCCGCCGGACGAGATCAACCGGGACACCATGGCCAAGACCCACCGCGGCATCATCACCTGGGTCTACCGCAAGCCCCCTTTCCCCGACCTGCCGACGAACACCGTCATCGCCTTCGCCAAGGATTCGAGCGGCGAGTTCCGGCTCAGCGTGAGCCCCACGCTCGATTCGGACGTCGCCCGCGGGCTGAAGTTCTCGCGCAACCCGCGAACGGCGGACGACCGGAGGCTGATCCCGGGACAGGACCCGGCTCTGCTCGCGGCGGGGGCGCCGCTCAGCCAGGGCGAGCTGGAGACGATGCTGATCTTCGGCCGTGTGCAGCAGCTGCCGCCCAAGGAAGAGGAGATGTTCCGCTCCTTCGTGACCGCGCGCGAGAGCTTCGGCAGCATCCCGCTGCAGACGCGCGCCGATTTCTTCCGCGGCGCGGACGGGATGACCTACACGACGATCACGGTCGGGGTGAAGAGCAGCGCCGTGCAGTACCGCAACGAGGGCGGCAAGGAGGTCCCGGACGTCGCCATGTTCGGCAAGCTGATCGACAAGGTGAGCCCCGATCAGACCTACGCCCTGGCGAGCGACAGCACCTTCATGGAGAGCCCCGACAACGGCGAGGCGGGCCCCGGCGACCTGCTGGTCTACCAGGCGACCGGTGCCTTCAAGCCGGGGAAGTATCAGCTCGTGCTGGGCGTGCAGGACCGCGTCAGCAAGCGGGTCTCATCGTACCGGCAGGACGTGGAGATCCCCGACAAGGGCGGCGGCGCCCTGTTGTTGTCATCGATCACGCTCGCCGGCATCATGGAGCCGACCGAGTACCGGACGTCCGACGGCAAGCCGTTCGCCATGGGGAAATTCAAGATCGTGCCGCGTCCCGACAATGTCTTCAACACGACGGGCGAGCTGAACGTCTATTTTCAGATCTACAACCCGGCCGTCGACCCGGCGACGAAGCACCCGAAGCTCGACATCCTTTACACCTTCAAGTCACGCGCCGAGGACGGCAGCTATTCGGAGATCGGGACCTACAAAGTGCCGGGAAGCGGCGCCCAGGTGCAGGGGTACGCGGTGCCGCTCGACAAGTGGCCGGCCGGCGCCTACCGGCTGATCGTCACGGTCATCGACACGATCGGCTCGGTCTCGACCACCGGCACTGCGGATTTCTTGATCCGCTAACCATCATCCGGCCTCAGCCGTTCCGGCCTGGCGCCTGCGCGACGAAGTCCCGCCCTTCGTCCGTCGTCAGGAACGCCGCCAGCCGCGCGAAGGCGACCCCGCGGTGCGAGACCACATGCTTGCGCTCGTCGGTGATCTCGCCGAAGGTCGCGCCGCAGGGCGGATAGAAAAAGATCGGGTCGTAGCCGAAGCCGCCCGCGCCGCGCGGGGCGTCGGTGATCCGGCCCGCGCACTCGCCGCGGAACAGGCGCGCCGCGCCGTCGGGCCTGGCGATCGCCACCACCGCCACGTAGCGCGCGGTCCGTTGCTCGTCCGGCAGGCCGCGCAGCTCGTCGAGCAGGCGCCGGCAGCGGCCGGCATCGTCGAGTCCCGTGCCGCCATAGCGCGCCGACCGCGGGCCGGGGGCGCCGCCGAGCGCGTCGACCTCGAGCCCCGAGTCGTCGGCGATCGCCGTGAGCCGCGCCAGCCGGGCGTAGTGCTCCGCCTTGCCGCGGGCGTTGTCGTCGTAGGTCGCGCCGCTCTCTTCGAACGGCACGTCGATGCCGCGATCGGCGAGGGTCACGGCGCGCCGGCCGGCCGCCGCCAGCATCGCCGTCAGCTCGCGCGCCTTGCCGGGGTTGAAGGTGGCGATCAGGAGCGGCGCCGCGGACGGGATGCGGCCCGCCGGCTGCGGGAGCGGCGCCGGCGTCACGGACGCGGCAGGAGCGACGGCAGAATCTCGCGCAGCACAGAGCGCTGGCGCTCGAACAGGAGGTTCGTGCCGTGGACGGCGAGCGCCAGCATCGCTTCCATCTCCTGGTGGCTGAAGGGCGCCTTCTCGCCCGTTCCCTGGACCTCGACGAACTGGCCGAGATCGGTCCGGACGACGTTCATGTCGACGTCGGCCTGGGAGTCCTCCGCGTACGACAGATCGAGGCACGGCACGCCGCCGACGATGCCGACCGAGGTGGCCGACACCATGCCGCGCAGCGGCGGGCCGGCCAGGATGTTCTTCGCCCGCATCTTGCCGAGGGCGAGCGTCAGGGCGACGAAGGCGCCGGTGATCGAAGCGGTGCGGGTGCCGCCGTCGGCCTGCAGGACGTCGCAGTCGATCCACAGGGTGCGCGAGCCGAGCGCCTTCAGATCGCTGACGGCGCGCAATGATCGGCCGATGAGTCGCTGGATCTCCTGTGTCCGGCCGGTCGCCCGCCCCTTCGTCGCCTCGCGCTGGGTGCGCTGATCGGTGGCGCGCGGTAGCATGCCGTACTCGCTGGTGATCCATCCCTGGTTGCTGTCGCGCAGGAAGGGCGGCACGCGATCTTCCAGGCTGGCGGTGCAGATCACGTGCGTGTTGCCGACCTTGATCAGGGCGGAGCCTTCGGCGTACATGTTCACGCCGGTGGTGATCTCCACGGTGCGGAGGTCGCGCTCCTCGCGGCCGTCCAGACGCTTCATGCGGACTCTCCGATGTCGACGAGCTCGAGGCGCTCGAGGCGCCGCCCCAGAAATCGCGATCCGACCTCGTGGAAGCGCTCCGACGAGTCGGTCACGAAGAAATGGTCGTCCCCCGCGGCGCCGGCGCGGTCGGGCGCCGCGGCAGGATCGGTGGCGAGCAGGCCGCGCTCCTCGAGCCGCGCGCGCACCACACCCGCCGTCGCCTCGGCCGAGTCGACCAGCCGGACCGCGTCCCCCATCACCTCGCCGATCACCTTCTTGAGGAGCGGGTAGTGGGTGCAGCCGAGCACCAGCGTGTCGATGCCGGCCGCCTTCAGATCGACGAGGTAGGCGCGCGCCGTCGCCCGGGCGACGTCATTATCCACCCAACCCTCCTCGGCCAGAGGCACGAACAGGGGGCAGGCCTGCGACAGCACCCGCGCCGCGGGCAGGTGGCTGGCGATGGCGCGCGCGTAGGCCGCGCTGCGAATCGTCGTCGCCGTGCCGATGACCCCGATGATGCCGTTGCGGCTGGCGCGGCAGGCGGCCTCGGCCCCCGGCCCGATGACGCCGACCACCGGAATGGGCAGCTCGCGCCGCAGCGCCGGCAGGGCGACCGCCGACATGGTGTTGCAGGCGACGACCAGGGCCTTGACGCCGCGCCGCAGCAGGAACCGCGCCCCCTCGAGAGCGTAGCGGGTCACCGTTTCGTCGGACTTCGTACCGTACGGAACGCGGGCGGTGTCCCCCAGATAGAGCAGCCGCTCCGCCTTCGGCAGACGATCGCGCAGCGCCTGAAAGACGGTGAGCCCGCCGATCCCCGAGTCGAAGACGCCCACCGGGCCGCGCCGATCGGGCGGCGGGGCCGCGGTCATCGCTGGCGTTCCAGATCGACAATCGACATGTCCGGCTTGTAGTCACGCTTCAGATCCAGATGTTCCTTGAGAGTCTCCCGCTCCTCCCCGCCGACGAGGAACCGGACCCGTTTGATCTCCGGCAGGTTGTAGGCGAGCGAATCGACGATCGAGAAGATGGTCGCCATCTCCTCGTCGCTGCCGCCGGGATGCTGCGTCACGACCTCCTGGCTCAGATCGACGTAGGCGGTGCCGGCGCGATCGAGATAGAGGCCGAGCAGCGTCGTCTGCGGCGGGACCGTCGGCAGCATGCCGGGGTCGCGCGGGCCGCTGATCAGCTCGCCCACGATCTGTTTCGCCTGGTCGACCGGCGAGGAGGTCAGGAAGATCTTGCGGTGCTCGGGGCCGAGGTTTTCGGCGTCTTCCTGTTGAAAGAACAGCACCACGTCGCGGCGGCTCTGCTCGGCGAAGGAGTTCGCCTCGGGCGTGCCGCCCGCGGCGGGCCCTTCGGCGCCGCCTGACGCCGCGGCCCCGCCTGCGGTTGGTTCGGCAGGCGCGGCTGCTCCGCCGCCCGCGACCGGTTCGGCGCCCGGAACCGGCTCCCCGCTCGTGGCTGGCTTGGCGCCCATGGCTGGCTCGGCGCCCGCGACCGGTTCGGCGCCGGCGCCGGCCGGTTGAGTCGGCGTGGACACCGCCAAGGGCGCGCCGGATGGCGGAGGCGATGCGGGCGCCACCAGGAGCGCGGCGATGAACAGCGCCGCGCACAGGACCCCCGCGACGCCGAGGCCGATCTGCTCCTTGCTCATGAAGGGCGGGCTCCTGCGCGACCCATGCTATGACTCGGACACGCTCCTAGCGCGATCGCGTCTTGACGTACTTGTCGTGGAAGCGCTTGACGCTATCGTAGATGGCGCCCGCGACGCGATCCTTGAAGGCCGGGTCGCGGAGGCGCTTCTCTTCCTCGGGGTTCGAGATGAAGGCGACCTCGATCAGCACCGCCGGCATGGTGGCCCCCATCAAGACCCGGAAGGGCGCCTGCTTGATGCCGCGGTTGGTGATGCCGAGGGCATCGTTCAGGTTCTCCTGGACGATCTCGGCGAGGCTGCTCGATTCCTTGAGGAAGGCGCTCTGCGCCAGGTCCCAGAGGACCATCTCGAGGCTGCTGTTCCCCTGCACCCCCTCGTCGAGCCCCATGGCGTTGTTCTCGATCGCCGCCACCGCCCGCGAGTCGTCGTCGGTCGCCTGGTACGACAGGAAGTAGGTCTCGGCGCCGCGCGCGTCGTGGCGCCGCGACGAGTTGGCGTGGATGCAGACGAAGAGGTCGGCGCGGTTGTGGTTGGCGATCGCGGTGCGCTCGTCGAGCGCCACGGCGCGATCGTTGTCGCGCGTCAGGATCGCCTGGGAGTCGAGCCCGTGGAGGACGCGCGTCTTGAGACGGCGCGCCATGTCGAGGGTGACGTCCTTCTCGAGCAGGCCCGAGGAGCCGCGGGCGCCGGTGTCCTCGCCACCATGCCCGGGGTCGATGACCACGACGAAGCCGGGTCGCGGGGTCGCCTCCGGAGCATCCTCAATCGGGGCGACGGGCGGCGCGACCGGCGAAGGGGACGCGCCGCCCTCCTGAGTCTTCCCGCCCGCCGTGGCCGGTGTGCCGGTGGCCCCGATCGGCGGAGCGCCGGGGGCTGTCCCGAACCCGCCGCCTCCCCGAGCCGCCGTGGCCGGCCCCGGTCCGGGGATGGTGGTCGACATGTTCGGAGCCCGCCGCCGGTGCAGGTCGAGGACGATACGGAACGGCTCCCCCATCTCGAAGCTGGCGAAGTTGGCGAACTCTCCGCCGGTGAACAGGACCACCTCCGAGGTGCGGACCCCTTCGGCGAACTTGATCCGATCGAGGACATCGCCGCTGTAGTCCCTCTTCTTGAAGGGGGGCTCGACGCCGCTCTCCTTGAGAGTGATGTAGATCTTCCTGGAGTCGCCGCGGATCTCGTAAGCCGGCTTGCGGGTGAACTCGACGACGACCCGCACTCCCGCCTCGTTGTCGATCGTCTTGAGCGTGAAGCGGAGCGGCTGGGCGTCCTGCGCTTCCGCCGGGCGGAGCGCCGCACCGCCGACCGCCAGAAGGGCGAGGCTGGTGACGAAAAGCAGCCGGATCGTGGTGAAGGCGCGCAAATCGCTTGCTCCCGGGACGTTCAAACCACGAGGAATTTAGCACACATCGAGCAGGTCGCCCCCCCTCGTAATGGCGCAGGAGACGGTCGAGCTGCGGCAGATCGGTGCGGGCCGGCCGTCTCGCTCATCCGTGGGACTCGGCGGTCTTTTTCAGGAAAGAGACGATGCGGCTCGCCAGGGCGTCGAAATTGCCGCCGAAGTGGTGGCCTCCGGGGAGAACCATCCGCGTCACGCCAGCCGGCGACGGGTCGGGGCATCCCGAGGCTCCGTGGTCGGACGGCTCGAGGCACAGGACGGGCAGTCCGCCCAGCCCCTCGACCGCTTGGCGCACCTGATGCTCCGTGACCGACTCGTTGCGGCGCAGCCAGTCGAGCGGGCTGATCTCAAAGGCGGCGAACGGACCCGGGGCGATCAAGACCAGGCCGGCGAGACGGGAGGCGATCGGCCCGTCATCTCGGTCCCGTGGATCGGCTGCGTCGGCCGGCAGGTCGGCCGCCACCGTCACCGGAACCACCTCGGCGCCGAACGAGTAGCCGCCGGCATAGACCTGCACCCCCTCGGGGACGTTCTCGAGGATGCGCTCCAGATCGCGGTGGAAGAGGACCGGGTTCTTCGGCTCCCAGAAATAGCGCAGGGCATTCCAGCCGACGACGGCGATGCCCCGCTCGGTGAGGCCGGCGGCGACCTTCTGGTCGAGCTCGGCCCAGCCGCCATCGCCCGAAACGAAGATCAGGACCTGCCGGGCCTCCTGCGGCCAATCGATCTCGAGCGGCAGGTCGAGATCCTCAAGGCTGCGCCGGATCGCCTCGGGCCCCCGATTCGGCACGAGATGCCGCGTCTCTTCCGGCAGCGGGTCCCAGGCGGTGAGCGGCTCGAGGAGAAGGTCGACCGCCCGATCGTAGGCGTCGCTCCAGCGGTTCATCACCCCGAAGCCGTGCCCGACCTTCGGCAGCGACACCAGTCGGGCCGCCGGGATCTGCGCCGCGAAACGGCCGGCGGCGGCCGGGCTGCAGACCCGGTCGGCCTGCCCCTGCAGAACGGTCCAGCGCGGCCGGCCGTCGGCGCGCGGCGGCAGGTCGGCGCGCGGTGGGAAGATCGTCGTCTTCTTCTTGTCGAGGTAGACCGGTTTCCAGTCGCCGTGGGCGCACCAGGCCCGCTTCACTTCCAGATCGGCGCAGAAACCGAGGCTCACGCCGCCGGCGAAGGCGTCGGCCGGCGCCTGCGCCAGCGCGCCGTAGACGGCGGTCGCCCCGGACGAGAAACCGGCCAGCGTCGGCTTCAGGTAGCGCGGCAGCTTGTAGATCTTCTCGACCACCTGCGCCGTCGACTCCAGCTCGCCGGCGGGGAACCAGCAGCGGCCGGCGATCCGCTCCGCCGCCTTCTTCCAGACCTGGAACGACAATCCCACCACCAGGGCGCGGCCGGCGGCGAGGCGGGCCATGTCGACCACTCCGAGGTTCCAGCCGCCATCGCCCGAGAGAAACAGGATGACTCCCCGGGTCTTCTCGATCGGCTCCGGCCTGTAGACCCTGGTCCTGCCGAAGATCGGCAGCATGATTTGCTCTTCGACGTAGTCGATCCCCGCCACCGGAGTCGGCGCGGCCGCGGTCGCCGGGGACGCGGCGGGCGCGGCCGGATCCTGCGCGGCGGCCGGCGCGATCGCCGCCAGCGCCGCGACCAGCATGACGACCGCTGCCTTCATGACGACTCCCCGGCCTGGAAGAGGAGCGCGCGCCAGCCGCCCGCGATCAGGACCGCGGTGGTGGTGCTGGCCGCCGGCCAGTCCCAGGGACGCCGGTAGGCCATGTAGCGCGGCTCCCAGGCGGGATCGAACTTCTCCTTGTAGCGCCGCAGGCCTTGATAGTTGTACCAGTGCTCGCCGTGGCGGAAGATGAGATGCGCCAGCCTCTCGAACGGCCTCGCCCGGCGCTCCTGCCCGACCGAGGCCAGAGGGGCCATGCCGAGGTTGAAGCGCCGAAAGCCACGCTCTTTACCGTACAGCATCAGATGCAGGAAGAGGCAGTCCATCACGTTGTGCAGATCGCCCGCCTCCTCCCGCCGGGCGCTGTAGCGCATCAGATCGACCGACAGCTCTTCGCCCCTCGGTCCTTCGAGGAGGTTGGCGAAGCCGGCGATGCGGCCACCGGCGTCGCGCACCACGGCGCACGGAAAGCGCAGCAGGTACGGCTCGTCGAAGCGGCCGATCGAGAAGCGTTTCTCGACGATGTGCTTGTCCGCCAGCCAATCGTCCGACACCTGGCGCAGCTCCCTCAGCAGCGGCCGGGTCGCGTCGGGGGTCAGGACTTCGAACCGCCCACCGGCCTTTTCGAGGGCGTTGAGGGCGTTGCGCCAGCTCTTGGCCTTGTTCCCTTTCAAATCGAACCGGGCGAGGTCGACCGTCGCCTCCTCGCCCAGCTTGAAGAAGGTGAAGCCGAAGTCGTGCGCCACCGGCAGAAAGGCGGGCGAGATCTGGTACAGGATCACCTGGCGATCGAGCGCGGCGGCATGATCGAGGAAGGCGCCGAGGACATCGCGCTCGGTGCCCGCCGGGCAGACCGGATCGGAATAGGCGACCAGGAACCGGCCGGCGGTGCGGTAGGCGATGAACCCTCCCGGCGGCTGGGAAGGGCCGGGCGCCGGGCTCCGGAAGATCGCCTTGTCGCCGCACGCGATCAGCAGCGGGTTGGTGTTGCGGCCGTGGATCCCCACCTCCGCGAGGGCGCTCTTGATCGCCGCGTCGTCCGGCAGCTGATCGTGCACGCGCGACCTCAGGGCGAAGTGCAGCGCCGCCACGGCCACGAACGACGCGAGCAGGATCAGTCCCCGCAGGAAGCGGGAGCCGAACGCCAGGTACCCGAAGCGGCCGATGAGGCTCGGCAGATCGGGCCGCGCGGGGAGCGAGCCGAAGCCGACGGCCGCGAAGAAAACGACGGCGAACAGTCCGACCGAGACGACGAACTCGACCGGGGGCGCCAGTCGGCCGGAGCGCTCGAACGGCTGGTGGACGACGAGCAGGATCGCCACCGCCACCAGAGACAGGATCGCCTCCTCGAAGTCGAGCCCCTTCAGGAAGGTGGTGAGGGCCGCCGCCAGCGACAGCGCCAGCGCCAGGCGATGGCTCGAGCGGTAGCCGCGCCCCAGGCCGCGCGCGATGACCAGCAGGAGGAAGCCGAGCACGACCGAGGCGCCGTGCGAGATCTCGACCAGCGGCAGCGGCAGCGTATTCCTGAGAAAGTTGGTCCGCGACGTGAGCGAGGGGGTGGCCGCGCTGGCCAAAATGACGATGCCGCACAGCACCGTGTACGAAGCGATGGCGGTGCGCACGAAGGCGCCGGTCCGGGGGCCGGTGCGGATCACCCGTCCGGCCAGAACCAGGGTCGCCACGGCCCAGGGGATGATGTAGTAGACGCAGCGGTACAGGAGCAGGGCGGCCAGCACGCGATCATGCTCGCCGGCGGCGACGGTGAGCGACAGCAGCCAGTAGGCGTCGGCCGAGCCGAAGCCGCCCGGGATGAAGCTCAGCAGGCCGATCAGCTGGCCCAGGAAAAAGGCCGGCAGGGTGGCGCGCGGCTCGAGGCCGGTATCGAGCGCGGTGAGCGCCAGGTGGAAGACCACCCAGGCGAGCAGCCAGTCGCCGGCGGCGACGGTAAGGAGCGTCCCTTGATATCCCTCCCACCGACGCACCGCCGCCGGAGCGATGCGCAGCCGGCTGACCCGCCGCAGCGCCGCGGCCACGAGCGCCCCGACCGGGACGACGAGCGCGAAGCGGATGAACAGCGACTTCGTCGGCAGCGGCAGGAAGAAAACCGCGCACCAGATCAGCAGCCCCGCGCAAAGCGCCACCAGGATCGAGGTCAGCGCCGCGCTCGCCTTCCTGCCCGGGACTCCGTAGGAACGATAGAGCCAGAGCCGCAGCGCCGGGCCGGCGAGAGGGCCCAGGGTCAGGAAGTTGCTCCAGGCAAAGCTGACGACGCCGACGCTCCAGCGGACCGCCAGCGCCGGAGGGTTGCGCCTCGACCCGAAGGCGGCCACGTCATAGAGGCCGAAGATCATTAGATTGAAGGCGGTCGCGCCGAGGAGGATCGGGACCCAGGAGACGTCGGTCGCCCGGAGGAGCTGGCGCACCGAGGAGACGTCGATCTGCTTGAGCTCGTGCCAGCCGAGCCAGCCGAGGAGGACCAGGACGAGCCAGGGCCAGATCGGCCGCAGCCACGCCAGCAGCGTGGAGAGGGCCAGCCGCAGGCCTTCCTGCGCCGGCAGATCCGAGTCCGGCGCGTCCTCCGGATCGATCACTTCGGTCGGATCGATCGTTTCGGTCAAGCCCCGCCCCGCGCCGGCCGGTTCACCGCCCGCCCCGGGCCGGCGCTGCGGGCGCGTCGTGGGTTCCCAGCAGCCAGATCATGCCGTCGCGCAGAGCCTTGCGCAGCTCCTCTTCATGTCCGGAGAAGTGGTGCGTGGCGCCCGGGACGACGATCAGCTTTTTCGGCTCGGCGGAGATCGTGTGCAGCTTCGGGGCGGCCGACCAGCCGTCCTTCCCGCCATGCAGGAAGAGCGTGGCGATGCCCGCCGAACTCTTGAGGGCGTCGGCGGTCTGGAAAGAGTGCGACTTGTAATTGATGCCGAGCATCTCGGTGATCCGGTACTGCAGGCTGCCATCTTCATCCGGACCGACCAGCACCAGGCCGTGCACGCGCCCGGCCCATCCGGGACCACCGGCGATCCAGGGCGCGAGATCGGCGCCAAAGGAATACCCCATCAGCACCACCCCGTCCCCCGCCGACCGCCCCGCCGCCCTCTGCAGCGCCGTGACGTAGGCTCGCATGTCGCCCGCCAGGAGCCCCCGGTCGTCCTGAGGGTCGGAGAAATAGTCCTTGGCGTCGACTCCGCCAACCCAGTAACCCTCGGCGCTCAGCCAGCCGGAAAGCAGGATGTCGAAGCTCTTCCAGCCCCCCTCGCCCGAGATCAGCAGGACGACCGGACGCGTCCCGGAGGAGAGTGCGGCCGACGAAGAGGCTGCCGGAACCGCGGGATGAGTGGAGGCCGAAGGAGGCGCGGGGTGAGGGGAAGCCGCCTGAGGCGCGGGATGAGGGGAGGTCGCCGGAGGCGCGGGGTGGGTGGAGGCCGCCGGAGACGTGGGGTGAGGGGAGGCCGTCGGCGCGTAGACCACCAGGTCGAACGAGCCGCGGCTGGTCTCGACCGGAACGGTCGTCGAAACGGGGTCGGCCGCCTGCGTGCCGGCCGGTAGGACGGCGGTCGCCATCACGATGGCGACGACGAAGAGAACGCGGACCAGCCGCTCGAGGGAGATCGCCATAGTCAGGACCGCGGGCCGTGGCCCGAGCCCGAATTGTACCTTAAGGCCCGCCGCCGGGTCCGGTCCTGCCCGAGCCTGTCTCACCCGCGCGCCACCGGGCGAGGCCCCGCCGGGCGAGCAGGTGGAATCCGGCGAAGACCATCGCCGCCAGGATGAGCGCGCAGAGCAGCCAGACCTCGACGCGCTTCACCCGGCCCAGAAACGTTGCGGCGCTGCCGCTCGCCACGAATCCCACCCCGCCGAGCAGGCCGGCCCACAGCAGGCAGCCCGGCAGATCGGCCGCGACGAAACGCCACACGCGCAACCCCCGCGAGCCCCAGAAGATCATGGTCGCGACCCGCGTGCCGTAGACGAAGCGGGCGAGACCGATCTGCCAGAGGCCGAACCGATCGGCGAAGCGCTCGATGGCGGGGCCGGCCCGCCGGTAGATGGCGCTGCCACGGATGAAGGCGCCGCCCGACCGGCCGAGCCCGAACCAGCCAAGGTCGGAGGTCACGGCGCCGGCCGCGCCGACCAGGAAGGCCGCCGCCGGATCGAGCAGCCCGAGATGGGCCGCCACGCCGGCCAGGATCATGCTCACGTCCCCTTCGAGGGCCGCTCCCAGGAAGAGCGCCGGCAGACCGAAACGCGCCAGGAGCTCCTGCACGTCCACCTCAGAGATGGGAGACGACCGCCCAGGCGATGACCAGATAGGTCAGGGCGAAGATGATCGCCGCGGAGGTCATGGATGCGCGGCAGTATAGCCCAGTGTCCCGCATGCCTGCGTCGGTCCGGTCTCAGGGGAACAGGCCGAGCTGATCGCCTGCGCGGGGCGGCACGCGGAAGCGGGTCAGGTCGTGCGGCGCCGGCGCCCGCTCGAGGCCGAGGCGGGCGCAGGCCACCTCGAAGCGGCGCTTCAGAAGATCAGCGTGCGGCCCGGTGCCGCGCATCCGCAGCCCGAAGGTGCCGTCGTAGAGCCGGCCGCCGCGGGTGTCCCGCACCAGGGCCAGGATGCGCTGCGCCTTGAGCGGAACGTGCGCCTCCAGCCACTCGCGGAACAGGTCTTTGATCTCGAGCGGCAGGCGCAGGAGGATGTAGCCGGCCGTTTTCGCCCCGGCCCGGGCGCAGGCCGTGAGAATGCGCTCCAGCTCCGCATCGTTCAGTCCCAGGATCATGGGCGAGGCGAGCACGCCGCACGGGACGCCGGCGGCAGCGAGGCCCCGGAGCGTGGCGACCCGGCGCTCCGGCGCCGCCGCGCGCGGTTCCATGGTGCGCGCCAGGGCGCGATCGAGGGTGGTGACCGAGACCATGACGCTCGCCAAGCGCTGCGCCGCCATGGGGACCAGCAGGTCGAGGTCGCGCAGGACGAGCTCCGACTTGGTGACGATGGTGACCGGGTGACGATGCTCGGCCAGGACCTCGAGCACGCTTCTGGTGATCTTCAGGGTGCGCTCGATCGGCTGGTACGGATCGGTGTTGGACCCGAGCGCGATGGTGCGGCAGCGATAGCCGGGCCGGCGGAGCTCCCCGCGCAGGAGCTCGGCCGCCCGGGGCTTCGAGAACAGCCGGGTCTCGAAGTCGAGGCCGCTCGACAGCCCCAGATAGGCATGCGTCGGCCGGGCGAAGCAGTAGACGCAGCCATGCTCGCAGCCGCGGTACGGATTGATCGACTGCTCGAACGGGATGTCGGGTGAGTCGTTGCGGGTCACGATCGAGCGGGTCGCCTCGGGCGTCACCGTGGTGCGCAGCGGCGGCGGCTCCAGGTCGTCCGGGTCGGAGCGGACCTCGACGCTCGGATCGAGGGGCGCGAGCCGGCGGACTTCATAACGGCCGGGCCGGTTGCTGACGGCGCCGCGCCCGCGACGCACCACACTCGCGAGGTCGGCCGGCGGGCCCGGCTGACTGCGGCGCACGGGGTCGATCGGACGGTCGCTCATCGACGGTCCTCCCGGAGGGATGGGAGGCATTATAGCGCGTCGTGAGCGGCGAACCTGCCGACTTGACCGGAGAGACCGTTTCCTCTAGATTCATACGGTTGTTTGAAACAACTGCTTGATGCGAGGAGAGGCTCACCCGTGCCGCCCGTCCGGCGTCCGCGCCGCCCATCGCAGGACCGCGAGCCTGAGACGCTCGACCGGCTGCTCGACGCCGCCGAACCGCTGTTCGCGGCGCGCGGCTACGGGGGCACCTCGGTGCGCGCCATCACCGCCGCGGCCGGCTGCAACCTGGCGGCCGTGAACTATCATTTCCGAGGCAAGGCCAGCCTTTACCGCGAGGTCATCCGGCGCCGGCTGCGCGCCATGCGCGAGCAGCGGATCGCCAGCATCGTGCGCACCATGAGCGAGGCCGGCCGGAGCGCCGACGTCGAGCTGCTGCTGCGCTCGTTCACCCTCGCCTTCCTCGAGCCGCATCTCGACGAGAGCAAGGGCCGCGTGTTGATCCAGCTCATGTCGCGCGAGATGATCGAGCCGCACGTGCCGCCGCACACCTTCGAGAAAGAGATGATCGAGCCGGTGCAGATGGCCCTGACCCGGGCGCTGCGCACCATCTATCCGCGCCTGGAGGCGCGCGTGGCGCGCCGCTGCATCCATTCGATCATCGCCCAGCTGGCGCATGTCGTGCAGATGCGACGCATGCCGGGATTCGAGCGCGGCACCTGCGGCGCGGACTTCAAGTTTCCCGGGGTGGTCGATCATATCGTGCGCTTCTCCGCGGCGGGGCTGCGCGCGTCCCTGTCGTGACGTGAGGCATCGCATGCGACCGTTCACGAATCCCCATCCCCCGCGGACGCCGCGGCGCGGCCGGCTCCTGCTCGCGGCGCTGGTCGCGGGGGCCGGCGTCACTGCATGCCTGCACCACATGTCTCCGGGGCGCACCGGCCCCGGCACGGCGCCGTCCTCCGGGGTCGCCTGGACGCCGCCGGCCGGCACGCCGGCAGTGCCCGCGCTCTCCCCGACCCCGTCATCCGGGGGCCGGTCGGAGCCGGGCGCCGGGTCGGCCGCGGCCGGCGGAAGCGGCGCCTCAATCCCCGCCGACCTGATTGAGTCGGCGCGCAACTGGGGCCTCGATGACCTCGTCGACCTGTCGCTGCGCCTCAGCCCCGAGACGCGGGTGGCCTGGGCGCAGGCGCGGGCCGCGGCGGCCGATCTCGGCAGCAAGCGCGGCGCCTATTACCCGACGATCGGCGTCAGCACCGACGTGACGCGGGTGAAGGGGGCGGCGGTCGGCGGGCGGTTCACCTTCGAGTCGACCAGCGCCAACCCATACCTGGTGCTCAATGCCCTGCTGCTCGATTTCGGCGGCCGGAAGAACGCGGTCGAGGAGACGCGCCAGGCCCTGTTTGCCGCCGATTGGTCGCACAATGCCGCGATCCAGGACGTTGTCCTCAAGGTCGAGCAGGGCTACTACCAATACCTCCTCGCCCGCCGCCTGCAGCAGGCGGAGCAGGCCGCCGTCAAGGAGGCCCAGGCGAGCCTCGACGCCGCCGAGCACCGTCGCGCCTCGGGCGTCAGCACAATCGCCGACGTCCTGCAGGCGAAGACGCGCCTGTCGCAGGCGCGCCTGTCGCTCGAAACCGTCGAGGGGCAGATCATGACGGTGCGCGGCGTCCTGGCCACCGCGGTCGGCCTGCCGGCGAACACGCCCTTCGACGTGACGATGCCCGAGGCCGAGCCGTCCCTGCCCGCCATTTCCGAGAGCGTCGAGAAGGTGATCGCCCTGGCCCAGGCGGCGCGGCCCGATCTGGCGGCGGCGCGGGCCCGCGTCTTGCAGGCGCGGGCGCACATCGACAAGGTGCGCGCCGAGGCCAGGCCCACCCTGAGCACCACCTTCACCCAGGGGCGGATCTACTACCAGGCCGATGCGCTCCACCAAGATACCTACAACGCCTCGCTGCTGCTGCGCATCCCGATCTTCAACGGACTGTCGCACCAGTACGACACCTTCAAGGCGCGCGCCGAAGCGGAGGCGGCCGGAGCGCAGTATGAGAGCCTCGAACAACTGGTCATCTTCCAGGTGTGGAGCAGCTACTACAATTTGAAGACGGCGGCGCAGAAGGTCGAGACCAGCCGCGATCTCATCGACAGCGCCCGGCAGTCGCACGAGGTGGTCTCCGCCCGCTACCAGGCCGGGGTCGGCAGCATCCTCGATCTGCTGACCGCCGAGAGCGCCCTCGAAAACGCCCGGGCCCTGCAGGCCCAGGCGCGCACCGACCTGCTCCTATCGCTGGCGCAGCTCGCTCACGACACCGGGACGCTCTGGCGCCCGGTCACATCCGACACGAAAGGCACCCCATGAACTCCCCCGGTTCGCTGAGGTTCGCTCTGATCGCGGCTCTCATCGCGCCGCTCGCCGCCTGCTCGTCGTCGCGATCCGGCCCGGCCGAGCGCCCGCCCGCCGTGCCGGTCACGGTCGCGAAGGTCGTCAGGAAGAGCGTGCCGGTCCGGGTCGAAGCGATCGGCACCGTCGAGGCGTTCTCGACCGTGGCGATCAAGGCCCAGGTGGGCGGGCTGCTGCGCCAGGTTCACTTTCGGGAAGGCCAGGACGTCCACAAGGGGGATCTCCTCTTCACCCTCGACGCCCGGCCGTACGAGGCGGCGCTGCAGTCGGCCCAGGCGACGCTGGCCCGCGACACCGCCCAGATGCAGACCGCCAAGCAGGACGCGGCCCGCTATACCGATCTGGTGAAGAAGGAATACGTCACCCAGGAAGAATTCGATCGGATCCAAACCAACGCCGCGGCGCTCGAGGCGACGGTGCGCGCCGATCAGGCGGCGGTCGACAACGCCGCCGTGCAGCGCGAGTACTGCACCATCCGCGCGCCGATCGAGGGCCGCACCGGCAAGCTGATGGTGAACCAGGGGAATCTCGTCAAGGCGAACGACGACACGTCGCTCGTCGTGATCAACCAGGTCGACCCGATCTATGTGGCCTTCTCGGTGCCCGAGCAGAAGCTGGACGAGATCAAGGCCCGCAAGGCGGCCGGGACCCTGGCGGTGCAGGCGATCCTCCCGGGCCGGGAGGAGGCGCCGCTCGCCGGCACGCTGAGCTTCCTCGACAACAGCGTCGACCGCAGCACCGGCACGGTGCTCCTCAAGGCGACCTTCCCGAACCGCGAGCGGATCCTCTGGCCGGGCCAGTTCGTCAACGTGGCGCTCACCCTGGCGATCCGTCCCGACGCCCTGCTGATCCCGACCCGCGCGGTGCAGACGGGCCAGAAGGGGCCCTATGTCTTCGTGGTCGCCTCCGACGGCACGGCGCAGTCGCGCCCCGTCGTCCCCGGCGCGCCGATCGGCGACGAGACGATCGTCGAGAGCGGGCTTAAAGAAGGCGAGACGATCGTCACCGACGGCCAGCTGCGGATCGTGCCGGGGGCGAAGGTCGAGGCGCAGAGCGGCCCGGCCGCGGCCGGCGGCCGCGCGGGAGAAGCACGGTGAACATCGCCGAGCTGTTCATCCGGCGGCCGATCATGACGACCCTCGTCATGATCGGCATCCTGATCTTCGGCGTCATGGCCTACCGGTTGCTTCCGGTCTCCGACCTGCCGAGCGTCGACTACCCGACCATCCAGGTGAACGCGCTGCTGCCGGGCGCCAGCCCCCAGACGATGGCCTCGGCCGTCGCCACGCCGCTGGAGCGCCAGTTCACGACGATCGCCGGGCTCGATTCGATGAACTCCTCGAGCGCGCTCGGGTCGACGAACGTGACGCTGCAGTTCAACATGAGCCGCAACCTCGACGCGGCGGCGCAGGACGTCCAGGCGGCGATCGCGAAAGTGGCCTCGCAGCTCCCGAAGGACATGCCGAGCCCGCCGACCTACCAAAAAGTCAATCCCGCCGATCGTCCGATCCTCTATTTCGCCCTCACTTCGCAGACGCAGCCGCTCTATACGCTCGACGAGTATGGCGGGACGATCCTGGCGCAGCGGATCTCGACGGTCAGCGGGGTGGCGCAGGTGCAGGTGATCGGCTCGCAGAAGTACGCCGTGCGGGTGCAGCTCGACCCGCGCGCGCTGGCGACGCGCGGCATCGGCATCGACGAGGTCGCCAAAGCGATCGCCGACGGCAATGTCAACCTGCCGACCGGGACGCTGTACGGCGCGCACCAGGCCTTCACGGTGCAGGCGACCGGGCAGCTGACCGACGCGGAAGCGTACCGCCCGCTGATCGTCACCTACAAGAATGGCTCGCCGGTGCGCCTTTCGGAGATCGGCCGGGTCATCGACGGGGTCGAGAACGACAAGGTCGCCGCCTGGTACCTCGACCACGAGCTCGAGCAGCGCGCGATCATCCTGGCGATCCAGCGCCAGCCCGGAACCAACACGGTGGAGGTGGCGGACGCGGTGAAGGCGCTCCTCCCCAGCTTCCGCCGGGTGCTGCCGGCCTCGGTCGTCCTGAAGGAAGTGTTCGATCGCTCGCAATCGATCCGGGAATCGGTCGCCGACGTCAAGTTCACGCTCCTCTTGACCCTGGCGCTGGTGATCCTGGTGATCTTCCTGTTCCTGCGCAACATCTCCGCGACGGTGATCCCGAGCCTGGCGCTGCCGATGTCGATCGTCGGCACCTTCACGGTGCTGTACCTGCTGGGGTACAGCCTCGATAACCTGTCGCTGATGGCGCTGACCCTGTCGGTCGGATTCGTGGTCGACGACGCCATCGTCATGCTCGAAAATATCGTGCGCCACATGGAGCATGGCGAGGGGGCGTACGAGGCGGCGATCAATGGCGCGAACGAAATC
>JBGPLZ010000050.1:0-23629 GCA_041486695.1 Acidobacteriota bacterium
AGCTGCTGTCGAGCATCACCGGCGTGCACGTGCAGCCGAACAAGGCGGTGGTCGGCAAGAACGCCTTCGCCCACGAGGCCGGCATCCATCAGGACGGCGTCCTGAAAGAGCGCCTCACCTACGAGATCATGACGCCCGAGTCGGTCGGCATCAAGACCAACCGCCTGGTGCTCGGCAAGCACTCGGGCCGCCACGCCCTGGGCAAGAAGCTCCAGGATCTGGGCTACCGGCTGGCGCGCCCCGAGCTCGATCGCGCCTACGGCCGCTTCATCGAGATCGCCGACCAGAAGAAAGAGATCTTCGACGAGGACCTGATCGCCATCGTGCACGACGGCATGCGCGAGATCCCGGAGACCTTCCGGCTCAAGCTCCTGCAGGCGACCGCCGGCACCCAGAGGCCGTCGACGGCGACCGTGACGCTCGAGCGCGAGGGTCGTGATGAAGTGGCCTGCGCCATGGGTGATGGTCCGGTGGCCGCGGCCTACAACGCCATCGACCAGATCACCGCCGTCCCCGGCCGGCTGCTGGACTACGCCATCCGGGCGGTGTCGCGCGGCCGCGACGCCATGGGCGAGGTGACGGTGCGGGTCGAGTTCGGCGGACGGAGCTTCACCGGCAAGGCGGCCTCCACCGACGTCGTGGACGCCAGCGCCAGGGCCTACCTGCACTCGGTCAACAAGGCGCTGCATCTGTCGAAGGGCCTCGAGGCCGCGAGCGAGACGGGGCTTGGGGCGGCGGTGCCGCAGGTGTCCGAGGGTCCGGTGCCGCGGGTTCAGGCAGCGCCGGCCGGCGGCGAGATCCGCCAGGGCCAGGGTTCGGTGGCGCCGTCTGCGCCGCCGCCCGGCTCCGACAAGTTCATTCGTCTCATTAACCTCGTATAGCGCAGGCCGGTCCGGCCTCGTCTTCGCCGGGCCGACACCCTGCGCTCTACTTTTTTGGAGCATTGCGAACAGGAGTCGACGATCATGAGAGGCCGCGCCCACGTTTACACCGAAGCCCCGATCACCACCGAGGAGATCCTCCCGGCCCGCCGCCTGACCACGGACGAGGCGGCGGTTCTGGCGCAGCACGCGATGGAGGGGGTCGACCCGACCTTCGCGACGCGCGTACAGAAGGGCGACATCGTGGTCGCGGGAGCGGAGTTCGGCAGCGGGCCGCCGCGCGAGCCGGCGATCTGGGCGCTGCGGGGCGCGAAGGTGGCGGCGGTGGTGGCGCGCTCGTTCGCGCGGTCCTTTTTCCGCGATGCGCTCAACAACGGGTTTCTGGTCATCGAGTGCCCGAAGGCGGCCGATAGCGCGCAACCGGGCGATCTGCTCGAGATCGATCTCAAGGAAGGGCTGGTGCGCAATATCACCCGCGGCGAAAATTTCACCTTCGCGCCGTTCACCCCCTTCGCGATGGAGATCCTCGAAGCGGGCGGGCTCCTGCCATACGTGATGCGGCAGACGTCGGGGGCCTCGAGTGCCTAAGCGCATCGTCCTGCTGCCGGGGGACGGGATCGGCCCGGAGGTGATCGCCGAGGCGGCGCAGGTGCTGCGCGAGACCGCGGTGCGCTCCGGCATGGATCTCGAGCTCGAGGAGCATCCGGTCGGAGGGGCGGCGATCGAGGCCAAAGGCGAGCCGCTGCCGGAGGCGACGCTGCAGGCGGCGCGGCGCGCCGACGCGGTGCTCTTGGGGGCGGTCGGCGACCCGCGTCACGATGCGCTGCCGCGCGACCGGCGGCCGGAGCGGGCGCTCCTCGGCCTGCGCAAGTCGCTGGGGGTGTTCGCCAATTTACGACCGGTGACGCTGCATCCGGCGCTGGTGAACGCCTCGCCGCTGCGGGCGCAGCGGGTGCGCGGAACTGATCTTTTGATCGTGCGCGAGCTGACCGGAGGGCTCTACTTCGGCGAGCCGCGGGGCATCGAGGGGACGGGGAACGGCCGGGTGGCGCGCAACACGATGGTCTACTCGGTGATCGAGATCCGGCGGATCGCCCGGGTCGCCTTCGAGGCGGCGCGGGGCCGGCGGAAGAAAGTAACCTCGGTGGACAAGGCGAATATCCTGGAAGTGTCGCAGCTGTGGCGCGAGGTGGTGAGCGAGATGGGCCGCGACTATCCCGAGGTGGCGCTCGATCATCTTTACGTCGACAACGCCGCGATGCAGCTGGTGGCGCGCCCGTCGGAGTTCGACGTGATCCTGACCGAGAACACGTTCGGCGACATCCTCAGCGACGAGGCGGCGATGCTGGCCGGCGGCATCGGCATGCTGCCGTCGGCGAGCCTGGGCGAGGGGACCGGCCTCTACGAGCCGGTGCACGGCTCGGCCCCCGACATCGCCGGGCGCGGGGTGGCCAACCCGCTGGCGGCCATCCTGTCGGCGGCGATGCTTCTCCGGCACTCCCTGCAGCGGCCGGCCGAGGCGGCGCTGATCGAGGCGGCGGTGAGCCGGGTGCTGACGGACGGAGCGCGCACCCGCGACATCGCCGCTCCGGGGGAGAACGTGCTGACGACGCGCGAGATGGGCAAGAAGGTGCGGGAGGCGCTGGTGCTTCCCGCGGCCGCGTGAGGATGACCCTGCAGAACCAGCGAGACCCGAGACTCGGATCGCGGCGCGATGCCGCGACGGCCCTGCCGGTGGCGGCGGCCCCCGCGTCCGCCAGAGCGGACCGCGCCGCGTCGGCGGTCCCCGCCAGGGCGGACCGCACCGCGCCGGCCGCTCCTGCCAAGGCGAAGCCGGCGACGTCGACGGCCCCGGTCCCCGGCACCGAGGTGCGCGGGGCGCGCATCCTGCTCGAGGCGCTCATCCAGGAAGGGGTCGACACGATCTTCGGCTTCCCGGGCGGCGCGATCCTGCACGTCTACGACGAGCTGGCGCAGGTGCGCGACCGCATGAACCACGTGCTGGTGCGGCACGAGCAGGGCGCGGTGCATGCCGCCGAGGGGTACGCCCGCTCCAGCGGCAAGGTCGGCGTCGTGATGGTGACCTCGGGCCCGGGGGCGACCAACTGCGTCACCGGGCTCGCCAACGCGCTGATGGATTCGACGCCGATCGTCGTCATCACCGGCCAGGTGCCGACGCATCTCATCGGCAACGATGCCTTCCAGGAGGCGGACGTCGTCGGCATCACCCGCCCCTGCACGAAGTACAACTACCTGGTCAAGGATGTCCGCGATCTCGCCCGGGTGGTGAAGGAGGCCTTCTTCATCGCCCGCACGGGGCGCCCCGGCCCGGTGGTGATCGATCTGCCGAAGGACGTCACGGCGGCCAAGGCGCCTTACGTCTATCCCGAAACCGTCAGCCTGCCTTCCTACAAACCGGCGGGCCCGGGCGATCCGGCGCTGGTCCGGCAGGCGGTCACGATGATGCTGGCGGCGGAGCGGCCGATCCTCTACGTCGGCGGCGGCGTGGTGAACGCCGATGCCTCGGACGAGCTGCTGGCCCTCACCGAGGCGCTCAACCTGCCGGTCACACCGACCTTGATGGGGCTCGGCGGCTTTCCCTCCGCCCACCCCAACTGCCTCGGGATGCTCGGCATGCACGGCACCTACGCCGCGAACATGGGGATCTCGAACTCCGATCTGCTGATCGCGATCGGCTCGCGCTTCGACGACCGGGTGACCGGCCGGCTGAAGGATTTTGCGCCCAAGGCCCGGGTGATCCATGTCGACATCGACGCCTCCTCGATCAACAAGAACCGCGTCGTCGAGGTCGGCATCGCCGGCGACGCGCGGCTGGTGCTGAAGCAGATGCTCGGGGTTCTGGGGCGCGATCTGCGGCTCGAGGCGCCGCCGGCGCGCGAGGCGTGGTGGGGGACGCTGCGCGGCTGGATGGCCAGGCATCCGTACTCGTTCAAACAGCGCCAGGGCGTGATCATGCCGCAGGCGGTGATCCGCGAGCTGCACCGATTGACTCATGGCGACGCCATCGTGACCGCCGACGTCGGCCAGCATCAGATGTGGGTGGCGCAGTATTACGGCTTCAACCGCCCGCGCCGCTGGCTCAACTCGGGGGGCCTGGGCACCATGGGCTATGGGTTCCCGGCGGCGATCGGCGCCGCCAAGGCGCATCCGGGCGAGACGGTGGTCTGCGTCACCGGCGACGGCTCGTTCCAGATGTGCATCCAGGAGATGGCCACCGCGGTGCAGGAAAAAGTCGACGTCAAGGTGGTCATCATCAACAATAACTACCTCGGCATGGTGCGGCAGTGGCAGGAGCTGTTCTATTCGCGCACCTACAGCGAGGTGGGGATGGAGTGGCTGCCGGACTTCGTGAAGCTCGCCGAGGCGTACCACGCGACCGGCCTGCGGGCCACGCGCCCCGACGAGCTGCGCACCGTCCTCGAGAAAGGATTCAAAACGCCGGGCCTGGTGATCCTCGACATGATCGTCAGCCAGGAAGAAAGCGTCTACCCGATGGTCCCGGCCGGCGCGTCCCTGCAGGAAATGGTGCTCGAGCCGCCCGACCAGGGCGAGGAGGAGCCGGAGCCGCGCGACCTGGCGTGAGCGGCCGGAATGACGGCTCGCGATCCGGAGCCGGGGGGTGAGATTCGATGAGCGAAGCGAGCGCGCGGCACATTCTGGCGATCCTGGTCGAGAACCGCTTCGGCGAGCTCTGCCGGGTGGTCGGGCTGTTCTCCGGGCGCGGCTACAACATCGATTCCCTCTGCGTCGCCCCGACGCCCGACCCGGCCTACTCGAAGATCATCCTGACCACGGGCGGCAATCCTCAAGTTATCGAGCAGATCCTGAAGCAGGTCGGCAAGCTGGTGCGGGTGGTGGAGGTGGTCGATCTGAACGAGGTGAGCCACGTCGAGCGCGAGATGGCCCTGTTGATCGTCAACACTCCCACGCCCGCCGACCGCCAGGAGGTTCTCAATCTCGTCGGGGTGTTCCGGGCCAAGGTGATCGACATCGCCCCCGACGCCATCACGGTCGAGACGACCGGGGGCCACGAGAAGGTCGACGCGCTCCTGGGCCTTTTGAAGCCGCTCGGCATCCGCGATATCGTGCGCACCGGCTCGGTGGCGATTCCGCGCATCGGGGCGGTGGCGGAGACGACCACCTACAATGACCTGGGGACGAACGTTCCCGAGGCCGAAAGCGCCGTATAGGAGACGGGATGAACATCTACTACGACAAGGACGCCGACCCCCGGAAGCTCAAGGGGAAAAAGATCGCCATCATCGGCTACGGCAGCCAGGGGCATGCCCACGCGCTCAACCTGCGCGACAGCGGTCACCACGTCGTGGTCGGGTTGCGGCCCGACAGCGCTTCGCGCGCCAAGGCGCAGACGGCGGGCCTCGAGGTGCTCGATACGCACGATGCGGCGCGCCTCGGCGACATCGTCATGATGCTGGTGCCCGACGAGCTGGCGCCGGAGACCTACGAGAAGGAGGTCGCGGCGGGGTTGCGCGAAGGCAAGTACTTCGCCGTGGCGCACGGCTTCTCGATCCATTTCCGCAAGATCGTCCCGCCCAAGGACGTCAACATCTTCATGGTCGCGCCGAAGGCGCCCGGTCACCTGGTGCGCCACGAGTTCAGCAAGGGGGCCGGCGTGCCGATGCTCCTGGCGGTGCACCAGGATCCTGCCGGGGACACCAAGGCGGTCGGTCTGGCGTACGCCAGCGCCATCGGCGGCGGCCGGGCCGGGGTCATCGAGACGACCTTCAAGGACGAAACCGAGACCGATCTGTTCGGCGAGCAGGCGGTCCTGTGCGGCGGGCTGACGGCGCTCATCACCGCGGGCTTCGAGACCTTGGTCGAGGCCGGCTATCCGCCCGAGATGGCCTACTTCGAGTGCCTGCACGAAATGAAGCTGATCGTCGATCTGATCTACGAGGGCGGCATCCAGAACATGCGCTACTCGGTCAGCAACACCGCCGAATACGGCGACCTGACGCGCGGACCTCGCGTCATCGGCGATGCGGCCCGCAAGGTGATGAAGGAGCTTTTGGCCGACATCCAGTCGGGCAAGTTCGCCGACGAGTGGATGGCCGAGCACAAGGCCGGCAAGCCGAACTTCAAGCGGCTCGAGGCGGCCGGGCAGGAGCACCTGATCGAAAGGGTCGGCGCGAAGCTGCGCGCCATGATGCCGTGGCTCGGCAAGAACAAGCTGGTCGACAGGAGCAAGAACTGATGTCCGAGAGCGTTCCTCACCCCGCGGGCCCTCATACGCCATCGGGCCCCCACGCGCAGGCCGGCCCGCATGCGCCATCGGGCCCCCATGCGCAGGCCGGCCCCCACGGGGCGGTCGCCGGTTCGGCTCCGGCCGCGACGGAGATCGCCGGACCGGCGCGCCTCCACCCCGGCACCGAGCCGCACGCGCCCTGGGTCTGGGTGAACGGCGATTTCGTGCGCAGCGAAGAGTTGCGGGTGCACTACTTCAGCCATGCGCTGCACTACGGCACGGGGGTATTCGAAGGGATCAGGGCGTACGAGACGGCGCGCGGCACGGCAGCGATCTTCCGCCTGCAGGATCACATGGAACGGCTCGTGGCCTCGGCGCGCTTTTACCGGATGGAGCTGCCGTACCGCCCGGCCGAGCTGTGCACCGCGGCGGTCGAGACGGTGCGGCGCAATGGCTTCAGCAACTGCTACGTTCGCCCGCTGGCGTTCTTCGGAGAGGGGCCGATCCACCTGACCCCGAACCGCGGCTGCCCGACCGAGGTGCTGATCGCCGCCCGTTCCTACGGCGCCTACCTGGGGACCGACGGGCTGGCGCACGGCGTCCCGGTGACCATCTCCTCGTGGCGGAAGTTCGATCGATCGATGCTGCCGCCGACCGTGAAAGGGTGCGGGCACTACACCAACTCGGTCCTGGCGGCGCAGGAGGCAGAGGCGCGCGGGGCGGTCGAGGCGATCCTGCTGAACGTCGACGGCACGGTCGCCGAGGGGACGGGCGAGAACATCTTCTTCGTCAAGGACGGGGTGCTGTCGACCAACGACGAGGCTTCCAACATCCTGCCGGGGATCACCCGCGACACCGTCCTGACCCTGGCGCGCGAGCTCGACATCCCGACCGCCATCCGCGCCTTCCGCCCCGAGGACCTGTATGCGGCCGACGAGGTCTTCATGACCGGCACCGCCGCCGAGGTCACGCCGGTGGCGTCGATCGACGGCCGGCCGATCGCGCGGGTGACGGGCGGTCTGGCGTCGCGCCTGCAGAAGGCCTATTTTGAATGCGTGCGCGGCCGCGACCTGCGCTATGCGAGGTGGCTCTCCCATGTCTGAGATCGTCAAGAAGATCCCGGCCCCCATCCCCGAATACCACGGCGATCGCGAGGGGGAAGCGGGCTCCGAGCTGGTGGAGATCTACGACACGACCCTGCGCGATGGCGCGCAGTCGGAGGGGATCTCCTACTCGGTCGAGGACAAGCTGAAGATCCTGCGCGCCCTCGACCGTCTGGGGGTCCATTTCATCGAGGGGGGCTGGCCCGGGGCGAACCCCAAGGACATCGAGTTCTTCGAGCGCGCGCTGCGCGAGCCGCTGAAGCACGCGCGCCTGGTCGCCTTCGGAAGCACGCGGCGGGCGCGCGGCGCGGCGGCGGACGATCTCGGGCTGAAGAGCCTGCTCGACGCCGGCACTCCCTGGGTGACGATCTTCGGCAAGTCCTGGGAGTATCACGTGCGGGAGGCCCTGCGCACTTCGCTCGAGGAGAACCTGGCGATGATCGCCGATTCGATCCGCTTCCTGCGCGAGGCGGGCCGCCGGGTGATCTACGATGCCGAGCACTTCTTCGACGGCTACCTCAGCAACCCGAACTACGCCCTGCTGACCATCCTGGCCGCCGCCGAGGCGGGGGCGGAGCGCATCGTGCTGTGCGACACCAATGGCGGCTGTCTCCCCGATCAGGTGAAGGCGGCGACGCACGCGGCGCGCTCCCGGGTCGGCGCCGTGCCGCTGGGGATCCACGCGCACAACGACGGCGAGGTGGCGGTGGCGAACAGCCTGGCGGCGCTGGCCGCCGGCGCCCGCCATGTCCAGGGGACGATCAACGGTTACGGGGAGCGCTGCGGCAACGCCAACCTCTGCTCGGTGATCCCGAACGTCGAGCTGAAGCTGCGGCTCAAGTGCCTGCCGGCCGGGTCGCTGCAGCGCCTGACCGCGACGGCGCGCTACGTCAGCGAGGTGGCGAACGCCATCCCGAACAGCCACCAGCCGTTCGTCGGGCGCAGCGCCTTCACGCACAAGGCGGGGGTGCACGTCAGCGCCCTGGAGCGCACCCGCCGGGCGTACGAGCACATCGACCCCGCCGTGGTCGGCAACGCCACCCGGGTGCTGGTCTCCGATCAAATGGGCTCGAGCAACGTTCTGAACCGGACGCGGGCGCTCGGCATCGACCTTTCGGGACGGCCAGAGACGATGCGGGCGCTGGTCGAGAAGGTGAAGGAGCTGGAGTACAAAGGCTACCAGTTCGAGGACGCCGAGGGTTCGTTCACGCTCCTGGTTCTCGAGGCGCTGGGGCGGCGGCCGCGCTTCTTCGACCTGGTCGACTTCCGCGTCCTGATCACCGGGAGCGCATCGCCGGAGGCGACCGTCCGCGTGAAGATTGGCGACGAGGAGATCCATGCCGCCAGCCTCGGCGTCGGCCCGGCGCACGCACTCGATCAGGCGCTGCGCGGGGCTCTGGTCGCCTCCTACCCGGAGATTCGCGACTTCCAGCTGACCGACTTCAAGGTGCGCATCCTCGACGGCCACGACAGCACCGCGGCCCGCACGCGCGTCCTGGTGGAGAGCGGCGACTCGGCGCGCACCTGGAGCACGACGGGCGTCGATCCGAACATCATCGTCGCGACCATGCATGCGCTGGTCGAGGGGTACGAGTACGGGCTGCTGCTGCGGCGGGCGAGCGACCTGCTGCCGGCCGGCGCGCTGCACGCGACGCCGCCCGCGCCCGAGCCGCAGGCCGGGGCGCGCCTCGGCAGCTCGGCCGCGCCGGCGGCCGGCAACGTCAGCGTGATGGCGAACGACGATCGCGACGTGCCGATCGTCATCCTGCATGATGTGGATCCAGGCCGATCGGAGATAGGTGCCTGATGGGCAAAGTCCCGGGTTGGTACGAGGATCAGAAGAAGCGTCATCCAAATGTCATCAAGGCTTACGAGAAACTGGGTGAGGCCTGCCGGGAGGCGGGGCCGCTCGACGGCAAGAACCTGGCGCTGGTGAAGCTGGCGATCGCCGTCGGCGCGGGGCTCGAGGGCGCGGTGCACTCCCATGTCCGCCGCTCGCTCGAGGCCGGCGCCACGATCGAGGAGTGCCGTCACGTCGTGCTGCTCGCGACGACGACGATCGGTTTTCCGGCGATGATGGCGGCCCTGTCGTGGGTCGAGGACGTCGCCAAGGACGCCTGAGACCAGTCTTTCAGGATAAAACCGGACCCTCCCGCAGTATGATCCCCGCAATGACAAGCCTGCCTTCCGCAGGCGGCACCTGAACTGAACCTGACACGCCGGAGGTGACGCATGGCCGCGATCAACAAGAAGCGGGTCTTGCTCGGGGCTCTCGTGGGAGGGCTGGTCTGGAACGTCTGGAGCATGGTGGTTCACACCATGATCCTCAAGCCGCGCTACGAGGCTGCCCAGCAGTCGGGACATCTCCTCGCCGCGCCGCGCTACGGCTTATTCATGCCGATCTGGATGCTGTCGCTCTTCGTGCTCGCCTACATCGTGGCCAAGTTCTATGCGGCGCTGCGCGGCGTGTGCGGGCCGGGACCAATGACCGCCATCAGCGTCGGGCTGATGATCGCCTTCGCGGCCGGGTTCCCGGAGAACTTCGCCTCCTCCGCCTGGTCGCCGGTCAGCCGCTGGCTTCCGTTCTGGTGGGCCCTCGACATGGGGGTCGGGGCGGTGGCGGCGGCATTGATCGCGGGCTGGCTCTATAAGGATTAACCCTTCGCCCGCAGCCCGGCCAAAAGCTCGTCGATCGGCAGCCGCTGGAACTGGTTGCGGCCGATGAAGCGCAGCCGGATGATGCCGGTCCCGTCGACGAGGAAGGTGCTCGGCCGGGCGATGTTGATCGAGTCGAAGCCGAGCACGACATAGACGCCGAAGGCCCTGGCCGCTGTCCGCTCCTGGTCGATGGCGATCGGGAACGGCATCGGGTCGGGCGCGAAGTGGGCCCGCACGGCCGCTTCGTTCTGGCACACCACAACGACCGCGCGGCCGCCGGCCGCTTCGATCTCTCGGTACCTGTCTCGCAACTGCGAGAGCCGCCGCAGGCAGCGCGGTCACCAGGTGCCGCGGATGAACTCGATGATGAGCAGTGCTCCCAGGAGCGGCTGCGAATCGAAGCGCCCCGGGATGCCGGGCAGATCGATGCGCGGCGCCTCCGCCCCGACCGCGAGCGGCTTGCTCAGTGGCCCCACTCCAGGGGCGGACGAGCCGCCAGCAGGCCGAGGACGCCGAGGCCGAGAAGCAGGACCGCGCCGTTGAGCAGCACCGACCTGTGGTGCAGCAGGCGGAAGCGCGTCTTGGCGGCGTCATAGGCGGGCGTGCCCTCGAAAGCCGGCAGCGACCGCCGGATCGAGTCCGCCTCGGGCAGGATGATCTGTCCCGCGGCGAGCGTCAGGCCGCCCATGACGAGCAGCAGGATGATCTCCAGGATGAGCCCGCGCCCCCAGGACCCCACCCGCCACCCGAGCAGGATCGCGGACAGGATCGCGACGGCCGCGCAGACCCCGCCCAGAAAATAATAGCGGGGGAAGATCGCCGTCGTCGCCCGCCCGGCCATCTCGCGCGGCAGCGCGGCGAACAGCGCGGGGGCGGTGACGAAGGAGAAGAACACCACCGAGCCGAACCAAATCGCCACGGCCAGCAGGTGCACGAATCGCAGCGTCGTGGTCATGAGGTCGAGGCTCTCACGCCTCCTTCTTGGCGGTGATCCACTTGTTCGGCGTCCCCTCCAGCGCCGCGCCGGCCTTCGGACGCCATAGCGCCAGCGTCTCGATCTCCTTCGCCAGCGCGAAATCCCGCTCGGTGATGCCGCCCGCGGAGTGGGTCTGGAGCTTGACCCAGAGCTTGCCCCAGGTGACCTCGAGATCGGGATGATGGTAGGCCGCCTCGCTGAGGAAGCCGATGGCGTTCACCAGCATGAGCGTCGTCGGCCAGCCGTCGGTGCTGAACTTGCGGCGGATCCAGCCCTTCTCCAGGGTCCAGCCCGGAAGCTCGCTAAGCAGCCGTGCGGCCACCTTGTCTTCGGGGATGGTCGATAGCTTTTCGGGCATGACGGAACCTCCGATCTAGAGTTCCCACTTCCCGGCGGCCTTGTTGTAGTACATGTGGCGCGGCTGTCGGCGGTCTTCCTTCAGGAGATCCTTGATGGTCGGCTTGTTCTTCAGCGCCTTCTCGATCGCTTCCTTCATGGCGCTGCGGTTGTTGCGGTACAGCTCGTTGAAGTCGGCGTCCTTCATCTCCGACAGCCGCGGGTCGACCCACAGCAAGGCGATGATGCAGAGATCGTCGACCTTGCCCTTCGGGATGATGCCCGCCTCGACGGCATCCAGCACGCCATCGGCGATCCCGGCCTGCACCGGCCCGCCGAACACCTGGACGTCCATCTTCTTTTTCAGTTGCACCTTGGGCACCATCAGGGTCACCGGCTTCACCTGTCTGCCGCCGTCCACGAGACAGAAGAAGCGCGAGAAGCCGGCCGACTGGCCCATCAGGCTGGCCATCGCCTGCCCGACCGGACCATCCATCTCACCGATCACGATCTCGGGCTCGGTCCAGAGCCAGTCCTCGCTGCCTGCCCCCATCGCCTCTCCGAACCTGATCTTGATGCGCTCGGCCATCGGTCCATCCTCCGAAACAAAGAGTGACTGCGGTTTTTTGGAAACGGCGCCATCCTAGCGCATCCGCCGGCGACGCGCCACCGGCTCGCGGGTCTCGGCTGAGCCATCCTCAGCGTGCAGCGCTTTAACCTACAGTCTCCGGGCACGGGTCCGGGTCGCTGCGCGACCCTCCCCTCGGCTCGCCTCGCTCCCACCCACCGCGCTGTGAAGCGCGCGGCGGGGCCCTGGTCGCTCGGTCTCACACGGCCCGGCGACTGTAGGTTAAAGCGCTGCACGGTGGGGTTTCCTCGCCGATGCCAACGGTCGCGTTCCGCCGCCGCGCCTCCACCAGCCCCGGCCGCTCAGGCAGGACGTCGGGTTCGGTGCGGCGGTACTTTGGCGGAGTGGCCACGCCGAGATCGTCTCCGATGGCGGCTGGTTCGCGCCGGTGGTGCTGCCCCGCCAGGCCTCCGGACGTCAGAGGGATCGCTGGTGTGCCGCGCCGCGCCCTGCAGTCGCCGGGTCGTGCGAGACCGAGCGACCAGGGCCCCACCGCGCGGTCCTCAGCGCGGTGGGTGGGAGCGAGGCGAGCCGAGGGGAGGCTCGCGCAGCGAGCCGGACCCGTGCCCGGCGACTGCAGGGCGCGGCGCGGCACACCGGGGAGCCTTCAGGGCTTTCGGGGATTGACATGGCGGCACCTTCGGACGAGAGTGTCGAGCGGGGGGAAGGGGTCGGATGAAGCGCGTCGTCCGGGCGAAATCGTCGGCGGTCGGTCGGCTGCGGCTGGGGCTCATCGGTTTCGGCAGCGTCAACCGGGCGCTGGCCAGGATCCTTCTCGAACGGCGGGAGGAGATCGCCCGGCGCCACGGACTGGAGTTCGTGGTGACGCTCGTCGCCAGCGCGCGGCGTGGGGCCTGGGTCGAATCGGACGGGATCGATCTGGCGCGCGCGCTCGTAGCGGGCTGGACAGGCGGCGCGCCGACCCTCGAGGCGCTCGCCGCGGCCCCGCTCGATCTGGTCTTCGAAGGGACGCCGCTCGACCCGGCGGCGGGTGAGCCGGCGACGACGCACGTCCGCACCGCCCTGGCGCGGGGCGTGTCGGTGGTCAGCGCCAACAAGGGCCCGGTCGCCTTCGCGGCCAGGGAGCTGGTCGCCCTGGCGCGACGGACCGGCGCCGGCTTCCGCTTCGAGTCGGCGGTCGCGGACTGCATGCCGGTCTTCGACCTGGTCGAGGTCGCCCTGCCGATCGGACGGGTCGTCGGCTTTCACGGCGTCCTCAACTCCACCAGCAACCATGTCCTGCAGGCGGTGGCGCGCGGCGCCTCGGCGGCGGAGGCGACCGCCGACATGCAGCGCCGGGGCTTCGCCGAGGCGGATCCCGCGCACGATCTCGATGGCTGGGATCAGGCGGTGAAGGCGGCGATCCTCGCGCAGGTCCTTTTGGGCCGCGACGTGATGCCGGCCGCGGTCGAGAGGACACCGCTCTCGAAGGTCGACGTCGCCTGGCTGAAGTCCGAGCAGCGGGCCGGACGGGTGGTGCGTCTCGCGGCCTCGGGGCGGCTCGATGGTCCCGTGCGGGTGGCGCCCGAAAGCTTCGAGCCGGGCGCCTTCCTCGCCTCCCTGACCGGCTTCTCGCTGGGGCTGACGCTCGAGACCGATCTCGCCGGCACGCTCAACGTCTCGGCGGTGGAGGCGGGCGTCGAGCAGACCGCCTTCGGGATGGTGTCGGACCTGATCGCCATCCATCGAGGCCGGCGGATCATTCCCTCACCGCTCTGGGGCGACGACGTGCCAGCCCCGGCGCGCCGTCAGAACGACGGATCGCGGAAGACCTCGCGGCCGCCCAGATAGGTCAGGAGCGCCTTGGTCTTCTGGATCTCGGTGGGCGGGATCGTGAACAGGTCCTGGGAGAGGACGACGAGGTCCGCCAGCTTGCCGGAACGAATCGAGCCTTTGTCGTTTTCTTCGAAGCTGGCGAACGCGCCGTTGATCGTGTAGGCGGCGATCGCCTGTTCCAGCGTGACGCGCTGCGCGGGCACCCAGCCGTCCTTCGGCCACCCCTCGTCGCTCTGCCGCAGCACCGCGTTGCGCACCCCGACCATCGGGTTCAGGGTCACGACCGGCCAGTCGCTGCCGAATACCAAGCGGGCGCCGGCGCTTCCGAGGCTGTTCCAGGCGAAGGCGCGCTGCAGGCGCTCCGGGCCGATGTTCGCGGCCCAGACCGTGTCGAGGTTCGGCTCCGGGTAGGCGTGATACGGCTGCATGCTGGCGATGACGCCCAGGGCGCCGAAGCGCGGGATGTCGGCCGCGGCGACCGTCTCGATATGCTCGAGCCGGTTGCGGCGCAGCCGGCCGGGACGGGCCCGCATCGCCGCCTCGAGCGCATCGAGCGACATGCGCACGGCGCCGTCGCCGATGGCATGGATGTAGATCTGCAGGCCGGCCTCGTCCACCTTGTTCACCATGGCGTCGAGCTGCCTGGCATCGTAGTGCGGCACGCCGCGGGTCGCCGGGTTGTTGGTGTACGGATCGATCATCGCCGCCGTGTTCGACTCGATGACGCCGTCGGCGAAGAACTTGACCGTCCCGGCGCGCACCATGCGCCCCTGGTGAGAGTCGCGCAGGGCGACGATCTTCGCCACGGCGGCGTCGGTCAGGGCGGCCGAGGTCTCGGGCATTGGGACAGCGGTGATGGTGCGCAGCGTGAGCCGGCCGGTGCGCTCCAGCTCGTCGTAGAGATCGATCTCGTCGGCGCCGCCGCTGCAATTCTCGACGCCGGTCAGGCCGAGGCTGGCGGCGAGCCGCAGCCCGTTCTCGAGCGCCTGCAGCTTGGTCTCGCGCGACGGCTTGGGCACCACCTTCTCGATGAGCCCCACCGCCCCTTCCTTGAACGCCCCGGTCGGCGCGCCGCTGCGTGGGTCGACGACGATCGCGCCCTGGCTGGCCGGCGGCTGGGGTGTGTTGCGATCGACGCCGGCGGCCGCCAGGGCCGCGGAGTTCGCCCAGGCCGAATGGCCATCGTAGGAGTAAAGGAAGACCGGACGCTTGTTCTCCACGGCATCGAGCTGGCCGCGGTCGGGCATGCCGCCGCGGAAGGTCGAGTAGAGCCAGCCGAAGCCGAGGATCCACGGCTCGTCGGGATGTTCGGCAGCATAGCGCCGCACCCGGTCCTGAACCATCTCGAGGGTCGTCGCGCCGGTCAGGTCGACCTGCCCGAGCCCGATCGAGCCGTCGAGGAAATGCGTGTGGCCATCGATCAGGCCGGGGAGGACCAGGCGGCCCTTGAGCTCGACGACGCGGGTGGCGGGCCCGGTCACGGCGCGCATCTCGGAGGTCTTGCCGACCTTCAATATACGGTCGCCGCGCACCGCGATCGCCTCCGCCCAGGGATGCTCCGCTTCGACCGTGTAAATCCGTCCGTGGGCGAGGACCAGGTCGGCCGCAGGCTCCGGCCTGGCGCAGCGCACAGAGGCGAAGAGCGCCAGCAGGGCCAGGGCGAGGACCGGGCCCGCCGGCCGGAACCGCGCGCGGGCGCGTGCTATCATCCCGCCGACTGGAGGGACGCCGTGATCGCCGTCATCAGCCACGATCCGGCCGGGGGGGTCCGCCTCGCCGCGCCGACCAGGGACGACCTGGCCTGGCTGACGTCCTGGCTGCCGCTTCATCCGCATGCCCTCGAGAGCATCCGCAAGAACGCCCGGGTGATCGCCACGGGGCCCAAGTCGATACTCTACAGCATCTCACGCGCCGCGAGTTCACCATCGTCGACGTGGCGACGGTCATGAACATGCGCAACGTCTACGATCCTTTGACCTTCATCGTCGGGGTCTACGGGATGAATTTCCCCGGCATGCCGGAGATGCACTGGAAGCATGGCTATCTTTATGTCTGGTGCCTGATGCTGGTGGTCGCGGCGGGGCTGTACTTTGCCTTCCGGCGCCGGGGGCTCCTCGCGAGGATCGATCGTTGATCCGGAACGCGCCGGCGCGACTCCTGATGCTCGCCCTGCTCGCCGCCGCCGGGTTGTCCTGCTCCCGCGGCCGGGTGGTGAAGGCCGATCTGATCCTCACCCACGGAATCGTGCACCGGGGCACGGGAGAGGAGGCTCCGGCCGAGGCGATCGCCGTCTCCCGGGGGCGGATCATCGCCGTCGGCGACGACCGTGAGGTGCGGCGCCACCGCGGGTCGTCGACGCCGGTCGTCGATCTTCAGGGGAAGACGGTGATCCCGGGGTTCATCGACGCCCACGTCCATCTATTGGGGGTCGGCGAGGCGCTCATGAACGACGCCGGCGGCGGCGCCCTCTATCTCGATCTGAGCGACAGCGAGAGCGAGGAGGATGTCGTGCAGCGGGTGCGCGTCCGGGCCCGCACCCTCGAGCCCGGGGCCTGGGTGCTGGGACGGGGCTGGAACCAGGAGCGCTGGACCCGTCGCGAGCTTCCGGACAAACGGCTGCTCTCCGACATCGTGCAAACGAATCCCGTCTTCCTGGTGCGCGCCGACGCGCACGCGGTCTGGGTCAACAAACGGGCGATGGATCTGGCCGGTCTCAATGCCCGCACCCCCGACCCGCCGGGCGGGCGGATCTTGAGGATGCCGCGCTCGGGCGAGCCGAGCGGCGTTCTTCTCGATCGCGCCTGGGAGCCGATTCTCCGGCTGCTGCCGCGCCCGACCCCGGAGGAGCGCATCGCCGCGCTGCTCGTGGCGCTTTCGAGCTTCGCATCCCGCGGCGCCACCTTCGTGCAGTCGGCGGGATCCTTCAACCACCTGGGGCTCTTGGACCTCGGGGCGAAGGGAGACGACGAGGCCGGGACCTTCCGGGCGCTGGCCCAAAGCGGGCGGCTGCCGATCCGCGTCTCGCTCATGATCCCCGGTCCCTCGGAGGCGGCCGAGGCGCTTCTGCAGCGCGGTCCCGAGATCGGCCTTTACGACGGACGACTCGACATCCGGGCGATCAAGCTGTTCGCCGACGGCGCCCTCGGGAGCCGGGGCGCCGCGCTGCTGCAGCCGTATGCCGATGATCCGGGAAGCTCGGGCCTGTTGCGCATGGACCGTTCGGCGATCGCCGCATGGGCGACTCGCGGGTTGCGGCGCGGCATCCAGATCGCCGTGCACGCGGTCGGCGACGCCGCGGTCCGCACCGCGGCGCTGGGCTTCGCCGACGCGCTGGCGATCGCCCCCGGCGCCGATCCCCGGTTCCGGATCGAGCATCTGACCCTCTTCGACCCGGCCGATCTCGAGACCCTGGTGCGGGTCGGCGCGATCGCTTCGATCCAGCCGCGCTTCCTCGCGCCGGGGGGAGAGGGGCCGATGGAGGAGCGGCGCCTCGGCCCGGAGCGCGCCGCCCGGGTCTACGCCTTCGGCACGCTGCTCGAGGCCGGCATCCCCCTGGCCGGCTCGTCCGACTCCTACGAACACCTGGTCGATCCGCTGCTCGGTTTCTACGCCGCCGTCACCCGCCAGGACCCCGAGGGCCAGCCGGCCGCCGGCTGGCACCCGGAGCAGAGACTGAAGCGGGCCGAGGCGCTGCGGCTCTTCACGCTCGGCGCCGCCTATGCCGCCTTCCGCGAGAAGGATGCCGGCAGCCTCGAGCCGGGGAAATGGGCCGATTTCACCATCCTCTCCCAGGACATCCTGGCGATCCCCACGAGCGACATCTTGAAGACGGAGGTGCTCGCGACCTACGTCGGCGGCCACGAGATCTACCACAAGGAACGTCCGCGCGTGGAGACCAGCGCCCCCTGAAATGCGTTAAAATGCTGGGCTCTGGACGACGACAGGAGGAACCAATCATGGCGGACAGCAAGCCGGCCGGGCCGAAGGTCACCTACGCGACACTTTCCGCCGGCCAGACGCCGGAGTTCAACCAGGCCTACGACCAGGCGGCCGAGAGCGTTAAGATGCAGCTCGGCAAGACCTACCCGATGTTGATTGGCGGCAAGGAAGTCGCCGCCCGCGAGACCTTCGAGGACACCAGCCCGGTCGACACGCGCGTCGTCCTGGGACGGTTCGCCAAAGGCACGCGCGACGATGCCAAGGCGGCGATCGCCGCAGCCCGCAAGGCCTACGAGTCGGTGTGGCGCGATCTTCCCTGGAAGGAGCGGGTCGCCTATATCCGCAAGACGGCGGATGCGATCGAGAGGCACCGCTACGATCTCTCCGCGCTCTTGAGCATGGAGGTCGGCAAGAACCGGCTCGAGGCGATGGGCGACATCCAGGAGACCGCCGACCTGATGAACTACTACTGCGATCAGGTCGAGGAGCACCGGGGGTACGAGGTCCCGATGCAGCGCTTCTCCGAGCAGGAGGACAACCGCGACGTCCTGCGTCCGTTCGGCGTCTGGGTGATCATCTCGCCGTTCAACTTTCCGATGGCTCTCGCCGGCGGCCCCAGCAGCGGGGCGCTCCTGGGCGGCAACACCGTCGTCTTCAAGCCGGCGACCGACACGCCGTTGACCGGCTACCGCCTGGCCGAATGCTACCGCGAGGCCGGCCTTCCGGATGGCGTCTTCAACTTCGTCACCGGCCCCGGCGCGACGGTGGGCGGCGAGCTGGTGACGAATCCGGGGGTCGACGGCCTCCTGTTCACCGGATCCAAGGAGGTCGGGTTCGGCATCTACCGCTCCTTCTCGCTGCGCTACCCGAAACCGTGCATCACCGAGATGGGCGGCAAGAACCCGGCGATCGTCACGGTCACGGCCGACCTCGACGTGGCCACGGACGGCGTGCTGAAGTCGGCCTTCGGCCTGCAGGGCCAGAAGTGCAGCGCCTGCTCGCGGGTCTACGTCGATCGGAAGGTGTCCAAGCGCTTCCTCGAGATGCTGGTCGAAAAGACCAACCGGATCGCCATCGGCGATCCGATCAAGAAGGAGAACTGGCTGGGCCCGGTGATCAACAAGGCGGCGCAGGAGAAGTACGCCAAGTTCGTCGACCTCGGCCGCAAGGGCGGCAAGGTTCTCTGCGGAGGCGAGGTGCTCAAGGGCGAGCCTTACGACCACGGATTCTTCGTCAAGCCGACGATCCTCGCGGGTCTGCCGAAGGATCACCTCCTGGCCCGTGAGGAGATGTTCCTGCCGATCACCTGCGTCTGGGAGGTCGAGTCCCTGGACGAGGCTCTGAAGCTCGCCAACGACACCGAGTTCGGCCTCACGGCCGGCCTCTTCAGCACCAACGACGCCGAGATCCGGACCTTCTTCGATCGGATCGAAGCGGGCGTCGTCTACGTCAACCGCCGTGCCGGCGCCACCACCGGAGCCTGGCCGGGCGTCAACCCCTTCGGCGGCTGGAAGGGGAGCGGCTCCTCCGGCAAGTCGAGCGGCGGGCCCTACTACGTCGCCCAGTTCATGCGGGAACAGAGCCGCACGCTGATCCGGGGCTAGGCGCGGGTCCGAGTCATAGCATGGGTCGCGCACATGCTCCTGGCTTGACGGCACCCTCCCTGTCGCGATAAGCAGTGTGAACTGCCCCTGACGCTTTGCCAGGTCGCGGTTCAGGAGGGCTCTGCCATGGCGAACCGCTCCGTCCTACGTCTCGTCGTTCATCTCATTCCCTTCATTGCAGGCTTCACGGCGCCGGCGCTGGCGGCGCCGGCGATCCTGTTCGCGCCTCCCGTCTCCATCCCCGTGGGCGAGGGAGCGATCGCCATCGTCAGCGGCGATTTCGACGAAGACGGCCACCTCGACCTGGCCGTGGCGACGACCGAGAGCGGCGAGGTCGGGATCTGGCTTGGGGACGGGGCGGGACGCTTCCGCCCCGCGGCACGTTTCGCCGCGGGCGGAGATCCGCTGGGGCTCGCGGCGGCCGATCTCACCGGCGATGGACATCTCGACCTGGCGGTGATCCGCACCGGCTCGAGCGTCGTCTCGATCCTCCCGGGTGACGGCCACGGCGGCCTCGGCGTGCCGTCCGTTTTCTTCGTCGGTGGGACTCCCGTCGCCGTCACGGCGCTCGACCTGGACCGCAACGGCATCCTCGACCTCGTGTTCGTGAACCCCGCCACCGACAACATCTCCCTCCTGGTCGGCTCCGGCGGCGGGATGTTCGCTTCGCCGCGCAACTTCGTCGTGGGGGACGAGCCCGTGGCGCTGGCGGTCGCCGATTTGAATCGTGACGGGGTTCCCGACATCGCGATCGCCAATGCCCGGTCCGGGGATGCCTCGATTCTGCGCGGCCGGACGGGGACCGACATGCTCCTTCCGCACCGTGATTTTCCCGCGGGATCCGGCCCTTCGGCGGTGTCGGCCGGCGATTTCGACGGCGACGGCATCCTCGACCTGGTGGTCGCCGACGGCGACGCGGATGAGATCGCGCTCCTCGCGGGAGACGGGTTCGGCCGCTTCGCCCTGCCGCAGCGCTTCGCGGTCGGGAGCCGGCCGGTGGCGATCGCGTCGGCCGATTTCAACGCGGATGGCCGGCTCGACCTCGCGGTGAGCAACGCCTTCGCCGGCAGCCTGGCGCTTCTGGCGGGGGAGTCCCGCGGGCGGTTCGGCGCGGCGCAGACCCTCGGCACGGAGCCGTATCCGGGCGCCCTGGTGGCGGGAGATTTCAACGAGGATGGACTTCCCGACCTCGCCGTGACCCAGTTCGGTTCGAACGCGGTCGCGCTGTTCCTCAATTGGTCCGCCGACGCCGACGGCGACGGTGTTCCTGATAAGGTGGACGACTGTCCCGCCGTGAACGACCCCGGCCAGCGCGACGGGGACGGCGATGGCCTCGGGGATGCCTGCGACAACTGCCCGCCTCTCGCCAACCCTGACCAGCGGGATGCCGATCACAACGGCACGGGTGATCTGTGCGACGCGCTGCTCGCCTACGTCGGGGGATCTCCCGAGGTGCGGGCCCTGCGCGGCGACCTCGACGCCCTGCGCGGCGACGTCACCGCCTTGCGCGGCGACATGAACGCGCTGGCCCGCCGCCTCGATGCCCTGGCAGCGGCGCAGTCGGGGCAGGGCAAGGATCTCGCCGGGCTGGTGGCTGAAGTGGCGGCGCTCCGGGCCCGGATCACCCTCCTGGAGTCGCTGCCGCCGATCCGGAACTTCCTGAAGCCGGGGCATTGAGCCGCTCACATTTTGCGACCCGGCACGTCTAACGCGGAGGGGGCCGGGTGTCGATCGTCATCACCGCGAAAGGTCTGTGCAAGAGCTACGGTGACCTCGTCGCCGTCGGCGGGATCGATTTCGCCATCCGGGCGGGGGAATGTTTCGGCTTCCTGGGACCCAACGGAGCCGGCAAGACGTCGACCGTGAAAATGATCCACTGCTTCGCGCCGATCACCTCCGGCAGCCTCACGGTCTTCGGGATCGACGTCAAGGAGGACCCGCGGTCGATCAAGGCGCGCATCGGCGTCTGCCAGCAGGAGGACAATCTCGACCCCGACTTCTCGGTGGCGAAGAACCTCACCGTCTTCGCGCGCTACTTCGGCATTCCCGCGCCGGAGGCGGCGCGCCGGGCGCAGGAGCTGCTGGAGTTCATGGGGCTCTGGGAGCGGCGGAATGACGGCATCCGGCAGCTCTCCGGAGGGCTCAAGCGCAGGCTGGTGATCGCCCGGGCGCTGATCAACCGGCCCGACCTGTTGATCCTCGACGAGCCGACCACCGGGCTCGATCCCCAGTCGCGCCACCAGGTCTGGGATCGGGTGCGGACCCTGCGCAAGCAGGGGAAAACGATCCTCCTGACGACGCACTACATGGACGAGGCGCAGACGCTGTGTGATCGTCTGGTCATCATGGACCACGGCAAGATCCTGGTGGAGGGGCCGCCGACCGAGCTGGTCCGCCGCGGGGTCGGCAAGGAGGTGGTCGAGGTCTGGGGCGCCCCGCCGGGTCTGGCCGATCATGCGCGGCAGAGTGGCTGGACGTTCGAGAACGACACTGATCAGGTGCTGATCTACACCGACCACGGCGAGGCGATCTTCCGTGAGATCGCCGGCCGCTTCCCGGCGGAGCGCTGCACGGTGCGCACGGCCGGCCTCGAAGATCTCTTCCTGAAGCTGACCGGACGGGAGCTGCGCGAGTGAAGCGCCTGCTGCGCGCCTTCAGCCTCCGCTCGCTGCGCGTCTGGCAGCGCAACCGCGACGTCTACTTCGTCACCTGGAAGACCAACCTGGTGCCGCCGCTGCTGGAGCCGATCCTCTACCTGCTGGCGTTCGGGGCCGGGATCGGCGCCCTGGTCAAGACGGTGCCCTACCGGGGCGAGATGATCGGCTACACCCAGTTCATCGCGCCCGGCCTTCTGGCGGCGCAGGTGATGTTCCAGGCCTTCTTCGAGACGACCTACAACACCTTCGTGAGGATGTACTACCAGCGGACCTTCGACGCCATCGTGACGACGCCCCTGAGTCTCGAGGATGTGATGGCCGGGGAGCTGCTCTGGGGGGCGACCAAGGGGACGATCGGCTGCGGCGTCATGATGGTGGCGATCAGCTTCTTCGGGCTGATCCATTACCCGCAGGCGCTGGTGATCATCCCGTTCTCGTTCCTGGCGGGCCTGTTCTTCGCCGGCCTCGGGCTCTGCTTCACCGGTCTCGTCCCGCAGATCGACGCCTTCAACTTCCCGGTCTTTCTCTTCATCATGCCGATGTTCCTGTTCTCGGGCACCTTCTTCCCGCTCGACGTCCTGCCCCGCTGGGCGCAGTTGCTGGCCGAGATCCTCCCGCTGACGCACGTGAGTCATGTCATGCGCGAGGCCTGTCTGGGAAGGCTGCCGGGGAGGCTCCTCGGCAGCGTCGCCTACCTCGTGGTGATCACCGTGCCGCTGGCGCTGCTCGGCATCACGCTGATGCGCCGCCGCCTGGTGAAGTAGCGCCGGGAGCCCCCGTCCCGGGATCCGGTCCTAGAACTTCACCCCGAGGCCGATGTACGGACCGCTGAAGGTGTTCTCGACGTGGCCGAAATCGCTGGCGTCGACCGTGAAGCGGTAGGAGCGGTACCCTCCCAGCAGGCCGAAGGCGTGCAGGAAGTAATACTCCAGCTGCAGGCGGGCATCGAGGATCTGCACCTTGTTGCCGCCGACGTTGATCGACAGGCCGTTGGCTTCGGCGCGGATGTGGAAGCCGGGCAGGGGCTTGACCACCAGGGCGGCGTTCACCGTGGGGTATGGGACATTCTCGTCCAGCGTGGTGACGCCGCTGACAGAGCCGTTCAGATCCATCTTTATTTTGACGACGTTGAGGCCGAGGCCAATTCCGAAATCGACGACCTTCAGCTTGACGAAATCGAACCGGTACTGCGCATCCAGAATATTCACATCGTACTTCGATCGAATCGTTTCTCCGGCGCTGTAGGTCGTTCCATTGAAGTTGACATCGTTGTTCAGGACGCCGTCGCCGGTGCGAGAGGTGCCGGTGTAATCGAAGGTCAGGTAGCTGCGGCCGAGCCTCAGCCAGACGCGCCCCTGTGGCGAGGTGTCCTTGTTCTCGAGACCCAGGTCGCTCTTGAAATCGATGGTCGTGCCCTGCAGCGAGCTGTTGTCGATCGATACGTTGCCGCTGAACGACTGAGGCCAGATGGCCGCCTCCACGCCGACGACGTCGCCCAGGGCGTGCGCCGGAGTCGGGAAGGCCAGCACGGCGAGAATCGCCAGGATGGTAATGGCGAGCAGACGGGGCAGCGAAAAAGTCGGGTTCGGCGTCATCGGTCCCTCCTTGCAGGACCTGTAGAACGTAGTGCCTCGGCGTGGCGGGCGCAAGGCGGGAGATGGCCGCGGCGGCGGGGCGGCCCGCATTCGCGGCGGGGGGCACGCCGTCGCCGCGCGCGGGTACGGCCAGGTGGCTGGAAGCCCAATCTCGGCATCACGGGGCCTACGCGCGCGGCGCGTCTGGCGCTCACTCGCCTGGTCGCGCTGAACTGCGCGCTCCTCAGGCTCGCTCCGCGACGCCCCCCG
>JBGPLZ010000051.1:0-23321 GCA_041486695.1 Acidobacteriota bacterium
CTCGAAGTCTTGCCGGAAGCACCAGCGCTGCAAACCCTCGATCTCCTTCGCCCGGAGCTTGGGGTGGCGCACCATGGCGCTGAACCCGTCGGCGCTGCGCGCGTAGAGGTCCTTGTCCGCGGCAAGGTCCTCGCGCAGCCGTCCCTCGCGCTGGATGCGGTCCCAAAACGGCGTGCCCGGCGTGGGCCCGTAGATCAAAAACTGCGAAAGGCAAGGCTCCAGCGCGAGCAGCCCCTCGAGCTCCTCGGCGACGACCGCGGAGTCCTGGTAGTCGAAGCCGACGATCATCGAGGCCAGGATGGTGATCCCGTTGTCGCGCAGCTCCCCGAACACCTCGGCCGCGGATCGGCCCTGCTGCTTGGCGAAGCCCGAGCGCGTCCCCTCGTAGCCGATCCAGAGCCCGTCGATGCCCATCTCGAGAATCTGCGACACCGTGAACTGGCTGATGGCCCGGATGCTGGCGAAGACGAAGATCGACAGGGGCTTCCCGCCCTCCTGGACGCAATCGCGGAACTCGAGGGCGCGTTTCTTGTTGAGCAGAAAGTCCTCGTCCAGGATGACGAAGGGCATCTCCGGATCGATCTCGATGTAGCGCTCGATGACGCGATAGATGTCCCGGCCCGTCGGCAGCAGGCGGACGTGCTTGCGCTTGAAAAAATACGAGGTGCAGCAGAAGTCGCATCCGTTGGGGCAGCCCAGGCCTGCGAACACCATGCCGGTTCGCGACGCCTCCGTTCCGAACACGCGCAGGCGGCTGATGGTCAGCGGATGCCCGTAGGGCATCGGGATGGCGGGCTCACCCAAAAGCCGCCTCATGAACCCGACCCCCTCCTCGCGGCAGATGTGGTCGGCATAAGGCGCGAGCACTTCGTCGGAGAGGACGGTCCCGTACCCTCCCAGGACGATCTTCGAATTCGGCGCGTGCTTGCGGATGAGGGCAACCACCTCCTTCATCCTATGGAAGGTCGCCAGGAGGAACGTCAAGCCCACGTAGTCGTACCCCGCCTTGAGCTCGCGGATGAGCTCTCTCCGGGAGGGATACTGAAGGACCGTCGCCGGCGCCTCCAGATTCTCGGCGATGTACTCGAGCGAATAATGGATGTGGTTCGCCCGGGGACTGAAGAGCCCCTGGGCGCGAGTCACCTGGCCGAACAGGAGCTCGTACCCTACGCTGGGTGAATCACCGTACTTCTCCCCCAGCGGACGGCAGACGCTGGTCAGCAGGATCCGGGTGGTGGAATGTTCCCGCTGCGAATTCGCGACGACCTCGCTGGTTGGCATTCGAGCCCCTCCGCGCGCGGGAGAGGGTATCACACTCTCGCGCTCTTGATGGATACGCAGGTCTGTTGAAGAAGGCATCGGCGCCCGGTGATCAGGCTTGCAGATGTCCCCTCGCCTCGGCCAGCCGCGCCAGGAACGTCGTGAGATCGACGCCGTGCATCCGGCAGGCCTGGGCGATGCTGACCCCGCGCGCCAGGGTCCGTCGCAGCGCCGGGTTGGTCAGCGCAGTGAAGCCGTGGGCCACGAACGTCGGGAGCAGCTCCGGGTAGGCGAGCAGCAGCTCCCCGACTTTCGTGTCGGAGGCGATCGGCGGGCGCCAGCCGGCCGCGGCGATGTCTTCGGGGGTCTCGGTGTTGAGAGTCTTCCAGATATTGACGCCGAACATCAGGAGCGCGGACAGCTCGAGGACGCCGGAGACGCCGGCCACCTTCAGCCAGACCGGCCCGTAGACCGCCGAGAGTGACTGGAACAGGACGCGCATCAGGTTGCCGGTCAGCAGCAGCCAGAAGGAGAGATCGCGCAGCCGCGCGGAGTAGATCGGCACGCCCCTGAAGATCGGAACGATGCGGCTCGCCATCCCGACCATCACCGTGGTGATGAAGCCGACGGTGATGGCGTGGCGGTAAGCGCCGACGAACGCGTGGTCCATCGGCTGGCCGCGCATCGCCAGGATCGAGCCGGCCGCCAGCATCGCCCCCGAGATCAGGAGCCAGAGGTAACCGAGACGCAGGAATTTTTCGTACCCGCGGTCGAGCAGAGGCTCCGGCTCACCGGTCGTCGGCGCGAGGATCCCCAGGGCCCAGGTGAACAGAGCGAAGCAGATCGCCACGCCCAGACCTCCCAGGCCGAAGGCCAGCCGGGCCGCGGTGCCGCCCCCGGCCAGGGTGGCGGACTCGCCGATCGTCATGACGGTGACCGCGGCGGTCAGCGGTATGGCGATGACCGCGGCGACCTCCACGCGCGCCCGCAGGCCCATGAAGACGGGGAGCGTCCTGAGCGAGACGCCGAGGATCCAGAAGGTGACGAACCCGATGAGGAAGGAAGTCAGATAGGGGATGTTCAGGTGTGGCGGGACCTCGAACGCCGCGCGCTGCGCCAGATAGCCGGCGTGCAGCAGATTCAGCAAGGACGAGATGAGGAGCCAGCCCGAGCCGAGCGCCAGGTAGCTCTGGTAGGCCTGGATCGGACCGGCCTGCAAGGCCATGATGCGTCCCACCTGCCAGACGAAGATGGCGCAGCCGGCGAGCTCCAGAAGGCCGCCGCCGACGAGGAGCGTCGTTCGCAGGCCCGAAGGGTCGAGCGACTGCGCCACGCGGAGGATCGTCCCCAGCACGAGAAGCACGAACGAGACGGAGGCGAGCCGGTATGAGGGCAGCGGCACCCCGGTCAGGCGGGGGAGGATGTGGTAGGCGACGCCCACGACGAACAGCCCCACCCAGCCGAACAGCTGCCAGTGCCCATGCACCTGGATCAGGCCCCTGGACATCCCGCCCAGCTCGCCGCGGATTCCCATGAGGATCAAGGCCCAGGCGCCCAGGGTGGCGCCGCCGGTGAACGTGAAGAGAAGGGCGGCCTTGAGGAAGCGGCGGTACAGGTTTTCCCGCGCCAGACGCGCGGGAGTCATCGGCTCCACGGCCGGCGCCTGGCCGGCACGGGCCGCTTCCCGGACCTCCGCGAGCAGCTGCGGCAGGTCGACGTGATGGACCTGGGCGAACCAACGCAGAGGCTCGATCGGGCCCGAAGCGCCGCCGCATCCCATCAACCCGTACTTGTCGAAGGCCGCGATGGTCGAGGGATATGTCGCGATCACCTCGCGCACGGTCGATTCTTCGTCGATCGCGATGGTCGCGCCCGCGCCGGCCCCGGCGGCGCTTGCGCAGGCGCCGGCCGCGCCCGCGGCCGCGTCGATGGCGGCGACCACCTCGTCGAGAGAGATCTTGTGGGCCCGGCAGGCGAGCTCGAGAGGGTGCGCCCCGCCGCAGCAAGCGTCCAGGCCATACCGGGCCAGAACGGGGGCAACTCCAGGGTGGGCCTGCAATATTTCCGCCACCGTCATCTTGGGATCGATCATCGCGTGGTCCTCCGATTCGTTCTTCCGCACTCCATCAGGCCGGGGCCGTGGCGCCGCGAGCGTCGGCGGGGGGCTCGTACAGGCAGGCCGGATCCTCCGCCAGGTAATCCCCGCTCAATCCATAGGCGCGCGCGCGCGATCCTCCGCACAGGGCCCGGAGCTCGCACCGCCCGCACCGCCCGCGCAGGCGATCCGGGTCCCGCAGGGCCACGAAAAGCGGGTGTTCCCGATAAACGGTGACCAGGGAGTCGCGGCGCACGTTGCCGGCCTCGATCGGCAGGAACCCGCTCGGCTGGATCGCGCCCTTCGAGCTGACGAAGACGAACCCCGATCCGTCGTTCATGCCCGGCACGAACCGTCCGGCGACTACGCCGGCGTCGGCGGAGCGCGCCTGCAACACCACCCTGCGGTAGTGCGGGCCCTCGGTCGTCTTGATGCGGAACGGCACCTGCCGGGAGAGCCGGTGCAGCCACTCGAAGACCCGCTCGCACTCCAGGGCGCCGATCTGTTGCCCGGCGCTGGCGCGGCCCGTGGGCACCAGCAGGAAGAGGCTCCAGCGGCGCGCCTCGAGCGACCCGACGAGATCGGCGATCGCCGGCAGGTCCTTGAGATTGTATCGCGTCAGCGTCGTATTGATCTGCAGATGGAGTCCCAGCGCCGCCGCCGAAGCGGCCCCATCGAGCGACCAACGGAAGGACCCCGGGACGCCGCGGAAGCGATCGTGGAGCTGCTCGTTCGACCCGTCGAGGCTGATCGAGACACCGGCGAGCCCGCACTCCCGGGCGCGGCGCAGGGCGGCGTGGGTGAGGAGCGGGGTGCCGCTCGGGCTCAGGTTGGTAACCAGGCCGGCGTTCGAGGCGGCCCCGATCAGCTCGAAGATATCGGGCCGCTTCAGCGGGTCGCCGCCGGTCAGCACGAACAGCGGCCGACCGAAGCGCCGGATCTCGGCGATGAGGCGCAGCCCCTCATCGGTCGTCAGCTCGCCCCGCTCGCGCTCGGGTATGGCCGAGGCGCGGCAGTGCACGCATTCGAGATCGCAGGCCCGGGTGACCTCCCAGATCACCAGCAGGGGAGACCGGGAAAACTTCTCCCGGCTCCCGTCCGCGTCCCACCGCCCCATCCGGGCTGCCTCGTTCATGGGCCTCGTTGCCATCGGCCCGGAATGCGGGCCTTGCGAACATAAGGATGTGCCATGAGGTCCGGGACGGGTATGATCCAAATCATCGCGGTGCCATCATGCGCATCCCGGGGAGGTGCCGTCATCACGCAGGAAAGGGGAGAGCGCTCGATCCCGTGGGCCGCCATCCCGTTGTTTCAGAGCCTGAAGCCGGCCGAACGCGACAGCCTGAAACCCCTCGTCCGGATCAAGTCCTACGACGAAGGCGAGACGATCTTCCGCGAAGGCGAGCCGGCCCGCGTGTTCCACTTCGTCCTGGGCGGCCGGGTCAAGATCATCAAGGCCACGGCCGGCGGCCGGGAGGTGATCCTGGAGATCTTCGGCCCCGGCGATCCGGTCGGCGCGGTGGCCGCCTATGAGGAGAGGGAGTTCCCCGCGACCGCGGTGACTCTCGAAGCGGCCAGCCTCCTGTCGGTGCCGCGCCAGGAGTTGTTCGCGCTCCTGGCCGCCAACCCGATGCTGGCGCGCGGCCTGCTCCTCGGTCTCACGCGCCGCATGATCGAGATGACGCGCAAGCTGGCGGAACGATCCAGCCGCGTGGAGTACCGCATGGCCCGTCTCTTCCTGGCGCTCGCCGATCGAGTGGGCCACGCCGGGAAGGAGGGGGTTCGAATCCCGGTCGTCCTGAGCCGCCAGGAGATCGCCGACATGGTCGGCACCACCCAGGAAACGGCCATCCGGGTGATGAGCCGCTGGGGGAAGGACGGTCTGATCCTCACCGCCGAGGATGGCTTCCTGATCGTCGACCGAACCGCGCTGGAAGAAGTCCTCCCGGGAGGCTGATCCCCGCCGCGTCTTGCTTTTCTTCCGGTCCCGCGGTAGAAGGAAGCTCTCGTATGCACCCTCTTCCGGAGGAAACTCATGCGCCGTTCGCGTGTCGTTTTTCTCGCCACAGTGATCGTGAGCTGCGCCGCCGTCGCCCGCGGCCAGGCGCCCGCTTCCCCGCCGCCAACCGTCATCCGCGCGGGGGCGCTGATCGACGGCACGAGCGATGCTTCTCGCAAGAACCAGCTGGTCTTCATCCGCGGCAGCCGCATCGAGAAGGTTGCCGACGCCGCGGGAACAACGATCCCCGCCGGCGCGACCGTCATCGACCTCTCCGCGGCGACGGTGCTGCCCGGCCTGATCGATGCCCACACGCACATCTTTCTCCAGGGCGAGGACCCGGCGCAGGGCGGCTACGACGACAACATTCTGAAACAAGGCATCGCGCTGCGCGCCGCGCGCGCCACGGTCTCGGTCCGTCGCGCGCTCGAACAGGGCTTCACCACGCTGCGCGACATGGAGACCGAAGGCGCCGGCTACGGCGACCTCGAGATCAAGCAGGCGATCGAGGCGGGCTACATCCCCGGGCCGCGGCTTGTCGTGTCCACGCGCGCCATCTCGACCACAGGCGGCTATCCGCTCGAGGGCTATGCGCCGGAGCTGGACATGCCCAAGGGCGCGCAGCTCGTGGATGGACCGGTCGAGGCGCGCAAAGCCGCGCGCGAACAGCTCGGCCACGGCGCCGACTTGATCAAGGTGTACATGACGCACCGCTCGTGGGTGGATAAGAGCGGCAACCTCGTCTCGCAGCCCACGCTCACTCTGGATGAGATCAAAGCCATCACCGACGAGGTCCACGGCTGGGGGAAGAAGGTGGCCTGTCACGCGTACAACGGCATCGGCCTGCAACGCGCGCTCGACGGCGGGTGCGATTCGATCGAGCATGGCCTCCAGCTGACCGACGCGAACATCGCGCAGATGCTGCGCCAGGGCACCTGGTATTGTCCGACGATGACGCCCTACTACGACCTCTGGGCCCCGGAAAATACCCCGGAAGGGATGCGCGACCGCAAACGCGCCTCCGACCACGAGGTTTCCTTTCGGAAGGCGCTGCGCGCCGGAGTGAAGATCGCCTTCGGCACCGACGTGGGCGGCTTCTCCTGGAGCGAGCCGATCGCCCGGGAATTCGGCACGATGGTGAAGTTCGGGATGTCACCGATGGACGCGATTCGATCGGCCACTTCGCGCGCGGCGGAGATGCTGGGCCAGAAGGGGGAGGTCGGCGCGGTTGCGCGGGGCGCGTACGCGGACATCGTCGCCGTCGCGGGCGATCCACTCAAGGACATCAACGAGTTGATGAAAGTCCGCTTCGTGATGAAGAACGGCGCCGTCTTCAAGAACGAGCTCGCAAAGTAAGCGGTCGTCGAAAGCGCCGCCGGTTCATCGCTCACGAGCCCGGCACTCTCTCCACGGTGACGCTTCCGGTGACCGGGACGCCGAGCCCGATCTGCGCCGGGTTGGTGACGGTGAGGGTCGCCGGCACCTCCGTGTGGCAGGTCAGATCGTGCGTCGTCTGCTCGAGCTCCGCCGGGCAGGGGGCGCCCGACCAGGACACGGCGACGCCCTGCCGCACCTTCATCGAGGCCTTGACGTCGATCGTCACGTGATAGGTGCCGGGCGTCAGGTTAAAGGAGCGCGCGCTGCCGTCGGCGAGCGTCAGGCGCTCGGAGACCACCGTGTCGATCACCTCGACGCGGGTCACGGCGACGATCGGGTCGAGCACCGCCCGGAGCGTCGCGCGTCCGACCGCGACCGGCTTCACCCGCGATCCCTCGACCGCGACGATCGAAGGGTCTGAAGAGGTGTAAGGCACCGCGACGTCTTTCAGTGGGACGCCGCCCTCGCCCAGGGCCCGCGCCTGCAGCGCGACCGGCCCCTTCCCCAGGACCAGCCGCAGGTCGCCGGGCATGTCGATCATCGAGGGGATGCGGCATTTGAGCGCCAGCGTCCGGCTCAACCCGCCGCCCGACACGACGACGGTCGCATCTCCCGTCCCCAGGCAGCGCAGCGATCCGTCGGAGGAGACTTCGAGCACCTCCGGCGGCGTGGCGCTGTAGGAGAGCGTCTGGCCGTCCAGGGTCTCTCCCTTGGCGTTCTGGATCGACGCATGAAGGGGGAGGGCGCTCCGGTTGACGATCTGCTCCGGCGGAGCGGCGAGTTCGATCTTCGCCGGCTTCGTGTCGGCGCATCCCGCGAGTGCGAGCATGGCGCAAGCGATCGGGAGGGCGATGCGACCGTGACCAAGGGGCTCGATCATGCGACTCTCCATGAGATGGGCCCGTATCTCAACGGGCGGGTGTTTCGGGAGGGGCAGCGGCCTGGGTGCCTTCGTGACAGCCGGCGCAGATGTCCTGCTTGAGGCGCGGCGGCGCCGACGACAGGTCGTGGCAGTCGGCGCAGGTCTGGCCCGCCTCGTCGATGTGGAAGGTGTGGTCGAAGTCGCCGCGGAAGCTCTTCACCTTGCGCTGCCGCACGCTGCGGTGGCAGGTGAGGCAGTCCGAGGCCGCCGGTTTGTGGTGGCACGATGTGCAGCCGGACGCATCGAAGCGGACGATCTCGCCCTTCTCCCGCTCCTCGTGCGGGCGGTGACACGTAGAGCACTCGAGCTTCGCGCCGACGACGTGACGCTCGTGCGCGAAGGAGCGGCCGAAAATCTCTCCGCGCTGCGCCTCGATCCCCTCGTGACAGGACAGGCAGGGAGACTGGTAGGGCGGCTCCTTCCAGGGCCGCGGCAGGGGCGCCAGACCGCGCGCCTCGCGGGCGGCGTTCAGGTCGTCGTGGGATCGCCGCAGCAGCGCATAGGCGTAGGCGATGTTGTGCACGCCGCGGCCCTTGGCCACCAGGTCGAGGTTGTAGCGCGCGTCCGCGAACGCGGCGGGGGAACCGCTTCCGAGGGCCCGGCCCGTCTCGGCCACCTGGCGCTGCAGGGCGGCGAGGCGGCTCGCGGCGCCCTCCTTCCAGTTCAGGTAGATGGCGCGGTACGACGGGCCGTGACAGGCCATGCAGGCGACGTCCGAGGCGCGGTGGACCGCTTCGCCGTGGCCGGGGAGCGCGAGGTGGCATCCCTCGCAGCGCACCCCCGCCTGGAACATCGGGCTCGGCATCGGGGCAACGCCGCGTCCCCCCGTGCCGGTGTACAGGCCGAGCTGCGGCGAGTGGCCGCCCTCGTGGCACGAACGGCAGGCGGAGGCGGCCGCCTCGATGCGGGCCGCGGCCGCCTCGACCCGGACCGGCGCGACGTGCTCGATCGACAGGTGGCAGTCGAGGCAGTCGACCTTGTGCTCGGTCACGTGCTTGCGGTGCAGGAGGTCCGTGTCTCCATACTTTTCGAGGCGCGCCGCCTGGTTGTGACAGGTCACGCAGCGCTCGCGCGGCACTTCGCCGTTGCTCCCTTCCGACCGGGCGTGGCACCAGGTGCAATCCATCCCGTAGCGGGAGGCATCGGCATGGTTGAAGGTGATGTTGCCGGCCTTCACCACCTTGTCGGGCACATGATGGCAGAGGGTGCAGCGCGCCGTGCCGTAACCGGGGACCTGGCCTTTGAAGTGACACAGGACGCAGGTCGAGGTGGTCACCGCGATGTGGCTGCCCTGCACGATCTGTGAGTGGCAGGAGGTGCAGCGCAGCGTCTTGCCGCGCCGCATCTCGACGAGGTGGGCGGCGTGGTCGAACAACACGTCGCCGATCAGCTCCTTGCCGACCAGCAGCCGCCGCTCGTGACAGCGCAGGCAGGAGGCATCGTCGATCTCGGTCCAGGGGTTGGTGCCATAGGTGCCGGTGAAGTAGCGCGCCACCATCGACAGCGCTTCGTATTTCTTGCGCAGCTCCGCGGTGACGCCCGGGGGGATGTGGCAGTCGACGCAGGCGATGTTCTTGTGCGACGAATTCCGCCACGACTCGTAGTAGGGCTTCATGATGTGGCAGGAGCCGCAGAAACTGGGCTGGCTGCTGACCTCCATCGCGGTGCCGGTGGCGACGATGCCGATGGCCAGCAGCAGCGCGGCTGCGAAGCTTGCGGTGCGCACCGGGGCCGAGGCGATGCGCGCCCGCAGGCGGGCGAGTGGCCCGGGAGCGCCGGGGGGTCCGGCGTCCATCAACGCTGTCCTTCCGCAGCGGCCCGGCGGCGGGCGCGGACCAGGATCGCCGCCGTCAGCAGCAGGTAGAACCAGAACACCCCGAGGCCGACCTTGTGCCAGAAGCGTCCGGCCAGCTTTGCGTGGATCTCGCTGCTGACCTCCAAGGCGATCGAGCGCGCCCGCCGCGTGTGCGGCTCGACCCGGGAGGGGTTGAGGGCGTGCATGACCGGGAATGATTCCATGAGGGAGGTGCGGGCGTCCTCCAGGCGGGCCTTGTAGTCCTCGACGTAGAGCGGGATGCGGCCGGCCTCCTCCACCAGGCGATGGGCCCGGTCGATCTCCTGCGCTGCCTCGGTGAACATGGTCTTCATGGTCGCCGCCAGCTTCTGCTGGGCCGAGTCGGCGGCGTGGCACTGCAGGCAGACGCGGTCGAGCATCTCCACGCTGGCCGGCGGCGTGTGGTGATGGTGATGGCAGGTGGCGCATTCCTGCAGTCCGGCCGCGTCCATCGCCTTCTTGTGCGGCCCTTCCAGGAAGTACTGGCGGGTCGTCGCGTGACACTGCCCGCAGACCTTCTCGACGTCGCCGAGGCCGGGCGGCGTGGCGCCATGGCTGCCATGGCAGCGCGTGCACTCGGGCGCGGCGTCGCTGCCGTTCTTGAGGAAGGCGATGCCGTGCACCCCGGCCGCATAGTCGGCGTATGGGTTGTCGGCGCGGCCGTACTTTTTCATGAGCGCCGCGTCGCCGTGGCAGCGGGCGCAGGTCGAGGGGATGTTGCGCGGGAAGACGCGGCTGTTCGGATCGTCGCGCCGGCGGATCTCGTGCACGCCGTGGCAGTCGGTGCACACCGCCACGTTCGGATCCCCCTTCGCGAGCCGCTGCCCGTGCTGCGACGTCTGGTAGAGCGCGAACTGGTCCGACGGCAGGTTGTACGGCCGCATGCGGGCGACGTCGGCGTGGCAGGAGGCGCACAGCGCCGGGATGTCGCGCCGCCGCGGCGCGCCGCGGAAGCCGCCGCGGTGGGCGCCCTCGACCGTCGTCGCGGTCGGGTCGCCGCCGTGGCAGGTGGTGCAGGCGATCCCTTCGCTCCGGTGGATCCCCTGCTCGAACTGGACGCGGACCTCGGAGTGGCACACGCCGCACATGCCCCCCACGCCGCGCGGGGCGGCCGGAGAGGCCGGTTCGGCGGCCGCGGCCACGGACGCGGTGGCGAGGAGGGCCGGCAGGACGATCCAGGCGGCCTTCATCGCGACGCCTCCAGGTGCCAGCCCTTCCAGATCAGGACGGCCCACAGGAGCAGGGCGACGATCCCCAGGGCGATCGCCATCGGGCGCCGGCCCGGACGCTCGCCACTCCTTCGATCGAGAAACGGCAGGAACAGCACGGCCGCGAACAGCGCCTCGAGGAAGGCTCCGCGCAGGAATCGCGGCACGAGGGGCGGAAACGACTCGAGCAGCGCGTGCGGCCCCAGCAGGTACCAGGGCGGGCGCGAGCCCGGCGGCGTCGTGAACGGGTCGGCCGCCGTGTCGAACGGCTGCGGCAGCAGGATCGCCAGCGTGACCAGCGCGCCGATCAGGAACACGATGACCAGCAGCAGGTCGTAGAGCGTTACCCGCAGAGAGCGGTTGCTTGGCGGCGCGGCGCCGGCCGACAAGCCGACGCGGCGCGCGCTGGAGAAGTGCAGGTAGAACAGGACCAGGAGCACGAGCGGCAGAACGATGATGTGCAGGACGTAGAAGCGGGTCAAAACCAGCGAGTCGAGCCCCGGCCCGCCGACCACGAAGGAGAACACCGGCCCGACGATGGGGAGCGCATCGGTGACCTCGCGGGCCCGCACCGTCGTCCAGTAGCCGCGCGCGTCCCAGGGGAGGAGCCGCCCGGTCAGATCCGCGAAGGTCGCCACCGTGAAGGTGAGCATCGCCAGCATCCAGATCACCTCGCGCGACCGGCCGTACATCCCGCCGAAGTAGAAACGGATGATGCGCGCCGCCAGGATCAGCAGGAGGAGCGTCGCGGCCCAGTGGTGCACCTGGTTCACCAGCGTCCCGGCGGTGACGTCGCGGGCGATCGAGGTGACCGAGCCGTACGCCTCCGAGGCGGTCGGCTGGTAGTAGAACGACAGCATCATGCCGCTGACGGAGAGGACCAGGAACAGGATGAACGACAGGATGCCCAGGATGCGCGGCCAGCGGGCGTGCGACGGCAGCGGCTGTGAGAGCGCCTCGTCGAGCGCCTCCCGGAGCGGCTTGCGCGTGTCCAGCTCGGCGGGCAGGAGACCGAAGACGCTCAGGAACGATGCGATCTCGGTCAGGTTCAGCCGCGCCTCGAGCCAGGTCCGGAACGATCGCCTTCCGCCTGCGCGCGCTCTCACGTCGGCCTCCCGCTCGGGTTTCTCAGGTGTGGACGATGATCTCATCGGCCCGGATTTCCGCCGGGTACTGCGGCAGCGGCTTCTTCGGCGGCCCGGACAGGACGTTGCCGGTGCGATCGAAGGCGCCATCATGGCAGGGACACTGGATGGTGCCCTTGTCGCGGTCCCACTTCAGCACGCAGCGCAGGTGAGTGCACACCGCCGAAACCGCGGTGATCTGGGCCTCGGAGACCCGCACCACGAACACCGGCTCGGCCCCCGCGCGGACCAGGCGGGCCTCGCCGACCGCGAGGCTCGAGAAGCTGCCGCAGCGCAGCTGGCGCTCGCCGGGGCGCCTCTCGGAGGACGGCGCCCTCAGGAACGACAGGCCGAGGACGCCGGCTCCGAACGCCCAGAGCGACAGGAACCCGCGGATGAGCCAGATGAGCGCGCCCCGCCGTTCGAGGGCGGTCTTCTCGGGTCCGTTCACGTCGGTCCTCCCGGGTCGGGGCGGCGCCGCCGCATCTCCTCGAGCTCGAGCGGGTGCTCCTCCTCCATCTCCGATTCGCTCAACGTGCCGGTCAGAAACGCCAGGTTGAGGGGGTAGACGTCGGGGTTGAAGATCACGAAGTACAGGTGCCAGACGATGATCGCCAGCGTGGCGAGCACCGCCTCGTAGAAATGGATGGTGTTCGCCACATCCCAGCCGAGCTTGGTGAGCAGCTCGATGGCGTAATCCTCGAACCACAGGACGACCCCGGTCGCCGCCATGACGATCGTGCCCCAGACCAGCGCCCAGTACTCGCTCTTCTCGACGTAACTGAACCGTCCGAATCGCGGCCGGTCGCGCCGCAGCCCCAGATTGTAGCCGAGCGCGTGCACGATGTCGCGGAGATCGCCGGGGCGGAACCAGATGTCCCGGAGGAACTGCCGGCCGCGCGCCGTCAGGGTCACATGCAGGAGGTGGGCCACCGACGCGAGCACCATGACGACGGCGGCGACCCGATGCGCCCAGCCGCGCTGGGTGAACAGGTTCTCATCGAAATGCCGGAGACCCTGCACCCACCACGCCTCCGGGTAGCGCAACATGAAGCCGGTGACCACCAGCACCGTGAAGCTGAGCAACAGCGCGCCGTGCTGCAGCCGCTCGCCGAGCGTCATCCTTAGATAGAGGGCGCGGCCGTTCGGGGGCTCGCCGGCCACGGCACCCCGCCTGACGCGCAGCCGGTGCCGCGCCTTGCGGACGAAGTCGATGGCGTTGTGCGCGACCATGCCGCCGATGGTCACCACGATGAGCGCCGTGTAGATCGTCGCGATCCAATACAGGATCGGATCGTCGTGCCGGGTCATCAAGACATGGATCTTGCCGCTGGCGAAGCGGACGTTCGCCCCGGGGTGGCACTGGCCGCAGGTCGCCGCCAAGTTGGCGGTGTTGATGCTCGACTGCGGGTCGCTCGACGGCCGGATGTCGTGCGAGCCGTGGCACGATGCGCAATTGGCGGCGGCCACCGAGCCGCCGCGGATCGCCAGGCCATGGAATGAGTCGGAAAAGGTCCGGAACCGGTCGGTGCGGATGCCGTACTTCGCCGACAGGCGCACCGAGCTGTGGCACGGCGAGCAGACCTGCGCCGAGACGTTGGCGCTGGCGACCGGCGAATCGGGGGCCTGCGCCTTCCGAATGGTGTGCTCACCATGGCAGTCGGTGCAGACGGGGGCCTCGACGCTGCCCTTGGCGACCGCGACGCCGTGAACGCTGCCGGCGTAGATTCTCGCCACCGCGGAGTGGCAGCTTCCGCAGGTGCCGGGGATGTGCATCTTGCCGACGCGGGCCTGCGGCTCGAACCCCTTGGCCATCTCGTGGCTGCCGTGGCAATCGGGGCAGGTGGCGGCCTTCGCATTCCCGGCCCGCAGGGCCAGGCCGTGGACGCTGTTGTCGTAGGCGGCGATGAACCCGGCGCTGGGCGCCATGCGCGAACGGACGGCTGGATCGTCGAGGTGGCAGGAGAGGCAGAGCTTCTCCTGTTCGCGCTTGTGCTCGACGGTCTCGCCGCCGGCGCGCGCGGGGGTGATCGGCCTGGCGTGGCAGACGAGACAGCGCGGCGCGCCGGCGACACCCGCGGCGGCCGCCCGGCCGTGCGCCGAATCCTGATAGTGCGACACGACCTGCGCGTGGCAGCGGCCGCACGAGCCGTCGAGCCGTTGCGCACTCCAGGGGGAGTCGGGATTCGAACCGGAGAGGACGTCGTGCGTGCCGTGGCAATCTTTGCAGGACACGCCGGGAGCCCTCTCGCCGCCTTTGATGGTCGCCATCGCGGCGTGGAACGGATGCGCCGATGGGGCGTCGCCGTGGCAGCTCATGCAGTTGACCGGCTTGATCTTCGGCCGGTGCGGCATCTGGTCCGCCTTGAAGCCTTCATGACAGTCGACGCAGGCGAGATCGGCGTGCGCAGAGGCCGAAAGAACCGCAGGATCGACATGCAGCGACACGGTCGCGCCGCGCCGCGCCTTCGTCAGCGTCTCATCGGCATGGCAGGCGAGGCAGTCATCGCGGGTCGGACCGGCGACCGTGTCGGCGGGGGTGAGCGCAAGCAGAAGGAGGGCCAGCGGGAGGAGCAGGACCGCCGGCGTGGGGCGGCGCCTCACCCCCCCGACGGCCCGCTTCATCGGGCGCCTGCGCTCTTGACCCGGCGCACCTCGAGCTCCCGTGTCACTTGGCGGCCTTCGCCGGGTTCGGATGCGCGATCTGTGCCTTCATCGCCGCATAGTCGAACCCTTTGAAAGTCGGGCCATCGGAGTTGTGGCAGCCCTTGCAGGTCGCCTCGTTCGGGATCACCAGGCCGGCGGCCACTGCCTTGGCCTTATCCTTCATGACGTCCATCTTCCAGTAATCGCCGCCCGGGCCGTGGCACGACTCGCAGCCGACGCCGTCCGCCGCCTTGTACTTGTCGATCAGCTTGTCGGCCGGCGCGCCGCTGCCGGTGACATGGCAGCGCAGGCACTGCGAGTCCTTCTGCGGATCGGCGATCCCTTTGGCGGCGGCGATCTTCTTCGACTCCTCGCTGGCCAGCGTGGCGAACGCCTTGGAGTGTTTCGACTCGGTCCACTTGGTGAACTGGGCTCCCTTGGCGGGGGAGTTGTGGCACATCTTGCATTTCTCCGCCCCCACGAAGGAGTGGGCAGGATCGGCGGCCGACGCGGTCCGGATCGGCGCGACGAGCGCCAGGAGAGCACCGCATCCAAGAGCGACGGTTCGAAGGGCGAGTCTCATCGTCATTCCTCCATGGTGTCCCCTGTGAACTTTGCGAAACCTGTGCCAGTGAAGGGTTTCTATGCCGCAGAGCAGCATGCCGACGCCGGACCGAAAGCCATGACGACACGAATGCGCAAGTCGTACCACTGTCCCGCCGGCTTTCCGCAAATCTTGCGGTGCAAGGCGCCTGGTGGGCCTCTCGGCAGCGGCCGATGCCGGCGCCGGCATGGCACGGATGCTGCTATCAGCTGTGGTGTCGATCACGAAGAGGGGCGAAGCCGATGTGCGAAGAACAGAATGGAATGGATCACGAAGCCGTGCGGGAACGATTGAAGACGGTTCGGGCCCTGATCAAGTCGGCCCGCGAGCGGGTACCGGCGCTGCGCCCCGCCTGGGGCGCCCACCTGGCGGCCGAGACATTGGCGCGTCTCAGTACCTCGATCGATCGGCTCGAGGAGGAGATCGGGATGACGGGCGCGGAGGAGCGCGAACCGTCCGCGCACCGCGCCCCGCAGCCCTGACCCCCAGGACGGACGATCGCCCCGCCACGTGCGCGACCCATGCTATGACTCGGACGGGCTCCTAGCAGATTCGCGGCAGCTGCTCGCCGCTCAGCAGATCGAGGACGCGGCTGCCGCCGATCGGCGTCTCGATCACGACGCTGCCGGGGTGTGATTCGACCACCTCGCCGATCTGCGTGGCTCCGGCGCTCACCGGGAACCGGCGGAGGATTTCGACGGCCGCCGGAGCCTGGGACATCGGAACGAAAGCGACGAAACGCCCCTCGTTGGCGACGTAGAGGGGATCGAGCCCGAGCGTCTCGCAGGCTCCGAGGACGACCTCGTTCACCGGCAGCCGGTCCTCGACGATCCGGATCCCGGCGCCGCGGGTGATGGCGATCTCGTTGAGAGCGGCGCAAAGACCGCCGCGCGTCAGGTCCCGCAGGCAGTGGAGGTCGAGGCGCGCGCGCAGCAGCGCCTCGACCGGCCGCCACAGCGGCGCCGTGTCGCTCTCGATCGGCCCCTCGAACGAGAGCCCCTCGCGAACCGACAGGATCGCGACGCCGTGCCGGCCGAGGTCGCCGCTCACGATCACCGCGTCCCCGGGCTGCACCGAGGCGGGGCGGATGTCGACGCCGGCCTCGACCACTCCGACGCCCGACGTGTTGATGTACATCAGATCTCCCTTGCCGCGGTCGACCACCTTGGTGTCGCCGGTCACCAACCCCACACCGGCCACCCCCACGGCCCGCTGCATCGACTCCACCACGCGCCGGAGGATGTCGATCGGCAGCCCCTCCTCGAGGATGAAGCCGGCGCTCAGGTGCAGCGGCCGCGCCCCGCACATCGCCAGATCGTTGACCGTGCCGTTGACCGCCAGATCGCCGATGTCGCCGCCGGGGAAAAACAGGGGATGGACGACATACGAGTCGGTGGTGAAGGCGATCCGGGAGGATCCGATCGTCACGACCGCCCCGTCGTGGCGCTGGTCCAGGGAGTCGTTCGAGAATCGCGGCAGAAAGATCTCTTCCAGGAGCCGCTGCATCCAGCGGCCGCCGCCACCATGGGCGAGCTGGATGGTGTCGCCCGGCCCGGCCGGAAGGGGGCAGGCAAGCGCGCGCTCACCGGGCATGGTGACCTCCGTAGAGATAGTAGGCGGCGCAGGCTCCCTCGGAGGAGACCATCGGCGCGCCGAGCGGCATGTCGGGCGTGCAGCGGCCGCCGAACGAGGGGCAGTCGGGCGGCTTGCTCAGTCCCCGCAGGACCCGGCCCGCGATGCAGGCGTCTGCCTCGGCGGCGGCCCGAACGCCCTCCACCGGGCCGGGGGAGCCGGCGAGGAAGCGGCGCTCGGCGTCGAAGCGCGCGTAGCGCTCGCGCAGCCGCAGGCCGCTCTGCGGGATCTCGCCGATGCCGCGCCAGTCGCGCGACCCAACCTCGAACACCTCGCGCATGAGGTCCTGCGCCCGGGAGTTTCCCTCGGGCCGGACGGCGCGAGCGTACTGATTCTCCACCTCGGCCCGCCCCTCCTCGAGCTGGCGGACCGCCATCAGGATCCCGTGCAGGATATCGACCGGCTCGAACCCGGTCACCACGATCGGCACGCGGTAGCGGTGCGCCAGGGGCTCGTATTCGCGCACTCCCATGATGGTGCAGACATGGCCGGCGGCGAGGAAGGCGTTGATCCGGCAGTCGGGAGACGACAGGATCGCCTCCATCGCCGGCGGCACGAGGACGTGCGACACCAGGAGGGACAGGTTCAGGAGCCCCTCCCGGTCGGCCTTCCAGACGGTCAGGGCGTGCGCCGGAGCCGTCGTCTCGAAGCCGACGGCGAAGAAAACCACCTGGCGCCCCGGGTTCTGCCGTGCGATCGGGAGGGCATCGAGCGGCGAGTAAAGGATCCGCACCTCGGCCCCCATCGACTTCGCCGCGAGCAGGCTGCCCGTCCTGCCGGGGACGCGCAGCATGTCGCCGAAGGAGCAGAAGATCACCTCCGGCCGCGCCGCGATCGCGATGGCGGCGTCGATCAGATGGTCGGGGGTCACGCAGACCGGGCAGCCGGGGCCGTGGACGAGGCTCACGCACCCGGGCAGCAGCGCCTGCATGCCGCTCCTCACGATCGTATGCGTCTGGCCGCCGCAGATCTCCATGATCGTGGAGGGCCGCCGGGCCGTCCGGGCGATGGCGTCGAGCAGCTGCCGGGCGGTGCGCGGGTCGCGGTACTCGGAGAGGAATTTCATCGAGGTTCACCGCCCGTCGTCCCGGGGGGCTGCGCCGCGCCGCCCGCGCCCGTGAAGGCGAGCTCTTCCAGATCGCCCAGGCGCCGCAGTTCCTCCAGGAGGTCGCGCGCCTCCGCTTCATCCACCGTGGCGATCGCGAACCCGACGTGGACCAGGACGTAATCGCCCGCCACGGCCTCCGGCGTGCAGACGAGGCAGACGGTTCTGCGGATGCCGCCGAAGCTGACCTCGCCCTGGCGGAGGCCGCTCTCGGGCTCCTCGATGCTCAGGATCTTGCCGGGGACCGCGAGACACATGAGCTCACCTCACGACGAGACGGCGGCCAGGACCGCCTGCCCGAGCGCGATCCCCCCGTCGTTGGGCGGGACACGCCGGTGCGTGTACGCCTCGAACCGCTCCTGCTCGAGAAGGACCCGGGCGCGCTCCGAGAGGTAGCCGTTCTGGAACACGCCGCCGCTCAGGACGACGCGCCCACAGCCGACGCGACGGGCCACCGCGACGATGGCCTCGGCCAGGGCGTTGTGGAAGCGCAGCGCGATCTCCGCGGCCGGCCGCCCCCGCGACGCGTCATCCACCACCGCCTCGACCAGCGGCCGCCAGTCGATCTCGAGGATCTCCTCCTCCCGCAGCGGCAGGGGATAGGCGTCGCCGCCGCGCCCGGCGCCGATGGCCGCCTCGAGGCTCATGGCCGCCTGCCCCTCGAACCGGCTGCGCTGCGCCACGCCGGCGATCGCCGCCACCGCGTCGAACAGCCGGCCGGCGCTGCTGGTGAGCGGGGCGTTGATCCCCCGCTCGACGAGCCTCGCGAGGATCGCCCGGTCCGGCTCATCGAGGCCGAGCGGGGCGCGCTCGGCGCCTCCCGGGATCTGGTGCAGGAGGCCGAAGGCGCTGCGGCGGCCATCCCGCACCGCCGCGTCGCCGCCGGGCAGGTGGAACGGGCGGAGACGGGCCACCCGCCGGAAATCCCGCCCGTCCCAGAGGAGGAACTCTCCTCCCCAGATCGTCCCGTCGAGACCGTAGCCGGTCCCGTCCCACGCGACGCCGAGGTAGGCGCCCTCGAGATCGTTGTCCGCCGCGCAGGAGGCGACGTGGGCCTGATGGTGCTGGATCCGGATCACCGGGAGCCCGAGCGACTCGGCGTGGCGCGTCGGAAAGTAATCGGGGTGCAGGTCGCAGGCGACGATCTCGGGGCTGAAGCCGTGCAGGCGCGACAGGTCTTCGATCGAGCGGCGGAAGGCCTCGCGCGCCTCCTCCGTGTCGAGGTCGCCGATGTGCTGGCCGATCACGACCTGGCGCCCGGCGGCGATGGCGATGGCGTTCTTGAGGTGCGCGCCGAGCGCCAGGACGCGCGGCAGCGCCCGCCGCACCGGGATCGGGAGCGGCGCGTACCCACGGGCGCGGCGCAGGACCGTCGCCCGGTTGCCGAGGACGCGCACGACCGAGTCGTCGCACGGCCGGGCGATCTCCCGGTCGTGCCAGAGGAAACCATCGGCGATCCCGCCGAGCCGGGCGAGCGCCTCGTCGTTGTCGGTGACGATCGCCTCGTCGCTGCGGTTTCCGCTGGTCGCCACGACCGGGAAGCCGAGCGCGCCGAGAAGCAGGAGGTGAAGAGGAGTGGTGGGCAGCAGCGCGCCGATGTAGGGCGATGCGCCCGAGACCTCCCGGGCGATGCGCCCCTCTGCGTCGGGGCGCAACAGGACGATCGGGCTGGCGGGCCCCACGAGCAGCGCCTCCTCGTACGGGTCGACGGCGCAGCAGGTCCGCACGGCTAAGAGCGACGGGAACATCACGGCAAACGGCTTCTCTTCCCGGTGCTTGCGGAGGCGCAGCCGGCGCACCGCCTCCCCCTCGCGGGCGTCCACGAGGAGCTGGAAGCCGCCGAGTCCCTTCAGGGCCAGGATCCCGCCCCCGCGGATCAAAGCCGCGGCCCGATGGAGCGGCGCTCCCTGCCCCGGCTGCCCGGCGGCAGCGCGGAATTCGAGGCGCGGTCCGCACCGGGAGCAGGCGTTCGGTTGCGCGTGGAACCGCCGATCCTCGGGATCCTCGTATTCCCGCCGGCAGGCCTCGCACATGATGAATCGTGCCATCGTCGTGCTCGGGCGGTCGTAGGGGATCGCCCGGAGGATCGTGAAGCGCGGACCGCAATCGACGCAGTTGGTGAATGGGTAACCGGCGCGGCGATCGGCCGGGTCGAGAATCTCGCGCCGGCACGCGTCGCACAGGGCGCGGTCGGGAAGGACCGCGGCGCTCCTCTCCGGTCCCCGGGTGCTCTCGAGAATGACGAACCGGCTCTCGCCCGACGGCTCGAGATGGCGCACCTCCACCGAGGCGATCACGGCCGCGGAGGGCGCCTCACGCTCGAGATCCGTGACGAACTCCTGGACAGCCCCGGGATTCCCTTCGATGTCGATCACCACGCCGCCGCCGGAATTCAATACGCTCCCGCCGAGCCGCAGCCGGCGCGCCAGGCGATAGACGAACGGCCTGAAGCCGACTCCCTGGACCGCTCCGCCGACTTCGATGAGGAGCCGCGCGCTCGTCTGCGAGACCTCCTGGCTCACCATGTTCCTCCTTCGATGCGCACCATGCCCCTCCCTCGAGGCGCCCGCGGGTCAGTGATCGGTGCCGCCGGCGCCCACCCGGGCGCGAGCCTCGAGATCGAGCAGCTTCATTCTGGTCGCCTGCAGGCGCTGGCCCATGACGGAGATGAAGCGGAGCAGCACCTGGTACCCGAACTCGTGGTCCTCGTCGCACAGAGAGCGCAGGCGCGCGGCGTCGATTTGCCATGTCCGGACAGGCTCCAGGGCGCGGGCCTCGAGGCGCCAGCGGTGGGGCGGCACCAGCCACGACCAGCCGAGGAGATCGCCGGCGTGCAGGGTCGCGACCCGCAGGCCGCCATGGTTCGGCAGGTGCACTTCGAGGGCGACCCGGCCCTCGCGCAGCAGGTAGCAGACGTCGGCCGGCTGCCCCTCGCGGCAGAGAAAATCTCCCTTGGCGAAGATCCGCTCCGTGGCGCACGACAGCATGCGAGCCGCCCCGTCGTGGCCGAGCGCGCTCAGCAACGGATGTCCGGCCGGCCCGATCGCAATCGCTGTCTTGCCCTCGCTCAACATGCTGTGCTCCGTCACGGTATCCCCCTCGTCTCGTGTGAGACTTCGGCGCGCGCCGCGTTCTTGGCCGCCAGGCTCCCGCGCAGCAGGCGGCACCACTCCGCGATCCCCTCTCCGGTCTTCACCGAGGTCAGCACCAGCCGCCCGGAGGGGTTCAGCGAGGCGGCTTGGCCCCGCACCGCCTCGAGATCGAACGACACGTGCGGCAGCAGGTCGGACTTGGTGATCACCGTGACCGCCGCCCGCGAGAAGATGCCCGGATACTTGAAAGGCTTGTCGTCTCCCTCCGTCACCGAGAGGAGCGCCACCTTGAAGTCCTCGCCAAGGTCGAAGGCGGTCGGGCAGATCAGGTTCCCGACGTTCTCGATGAACAGAAAGTCGAGGTCCTCGAAGCCCCCGTCGGCCAGCGCCTTGCCGACCAGCCGGGCGTCGAGGTGGCAGGCGCCTCCCGTCAGGATCTGGCGCGCCGGGATCCCGAGCCGGCGGAGCCTCAGGGCGTCGCGCTCGGTGGCGATGTCGCCGACCAGGGAGCCGATCCGGTGCCCCTGTCCCATCTCCTTCACCGTGGCTTCGAGCAGGGAGGTCTTGCCGGAGCCGGGCGAGGAGATCAGATTCGTCACCAGAGTGCCGCCGAGACGGAAGGTCCGGCGGATCCTCGCGGCCGCGGCCTCGTTGTCGGCCAGCAGCCTCGCGCCGATCGGGATCTGTCTCATCGATCCGGCCCTCCTGCGCCCTCGGAGTCGCCGAGGACGACCTCCAGCAAATCCAGCTCGGTTCCCCCCTGGACGTGCAGCGGCGCTCCGCAGTCGGGGCAGAGGCGCAGCCAGGACCCCGGGGCGCGCTCCCTGATCTCGCGGCAGCGCGGGCAGGTCTGCCGCGCCGCGTGCCATTCGATTTCGAGCCGCGATCCCGCGTCCGTGCCGCCGGCCGTCAGCGCCTCCCAGGCGTAGGCGAGAAGATCGGGCTCCACCGCCGACAGCTCGCCGATCGCCACCTTGACCGCCTCGATCCGGCCGGTGCCATTGCGGTCGGCGACGGCGCGGCTCATCCGGTGGATCTCGGCGGCGAGACTCATCTCGTGCACGTCGCATCCTCCCCGCGGCCCTTCGGGGTGCTCGTCCCGCCCTCGTCGGGCGGCGCGTCCGCCTCCCACCAGATGTCCGGCCGGCCCGGCGGGGTCCGTTTTCGAAGCGGGAAGCCGCGGCCGGCCAGCTCAAAGGCGACAATCCCGGCCACGATTGCGACGGCGGCGCGAACCGCGGGGCAGAGCCCCACGCCGGTCGCGACCCGCTCCGGGATCACGCCGACGAGAAGGAGGTCCTTGCGGCCCTCCCCGGCCAACTCCAGCGCGGACAACGCCTCGCTCACGCCGGGATCGTGCGGGCTGAGGCGGGGCCTGGACAGGTCCTTGAGGATCTCGTCCCGGTCGTACAGCCGGATCTCTCCCGGGCGGCCCGGCGCGCGAACCGTGTCGATCAGGACGATCTGCTCGGCGCCCGCCATGAACGGGATCAGATCGAGGCCGGGCGTGCCGAGGTCGAGGACGGAAACCTCCTCGGGGATCTCGTAGGCCGCCTCGAGGACCCGGATGACATACGGTCCGACGCCGTCGTCACCCATGAGAATGTTCCCGAGACCCAGCACGATCACCTTCGCCATCGACTCACTCCGTCCATGATGCGGGCTCGGTTCGCGGCCGGCCGGGGTCACAGCGCCTTCACGCGCGCGATCTCGCGGCCTTCCGGGTCGAGCGTGTGGATCGCGCAGGCGAGGCACGGGTCGAACGAATGCACCGTGCGCAGGACTTCGAGCGGCCTCTCCGGATCGGCGACCGGGTTGCCGACCAGGGACGCCTCGTAGGGCCCCGGGGCGTCCTTGGCGTCGCGCGGCCCGGCGTTCCACGTCGAGGGCACGACCGCCTGGTAGTTGGCGATCTTTCCGTCGCGGATCACCACCCAGTGCGACAGCGCGCCGCGCGGCGCCTCGTGGAACCCGAAACCTTTCTGTTCGCCCTTCGGGAAGACCGGCTCGACATGGATCGAGGTGTCGCCGGACTTGATGTTGTCCACCAGGAGCTGCCAGTGCTTGGTGGCGAGATCGGACAGCACCGCGGTGCGGATGGCGCGCGCCAGGTGGCGGCCGAGCGTGGAATGGAGCGCGGCCGGCTGCAGCTTCGCCCCCGCGACCCGGGAGGCGATGGCCAGCGCGTGGTCGGTCCAGCGCTTCGTCGGCTCGTGTCCGGTTGCGTAGCCGACCAGGACCTGGGCCAGGGGCCCGACCTGCATCGGATGGCCCTGGAAGCGCGGCGCCTTGACCCAGGAGTACTTGGCGGAGGCATCGAACGGCGTGGAGAGGGGGGTGGTCTCCTCGTCCCATGGATGCTTCGTCCAGACCCCCTCGTACCAGGAACGGGCGATGCTCTCGGCGACGTTCTCCCGGAAGTA
>JBGPLZ010000052.1:0-23254 GCA_041486695.1 Acidobacteriota bacterium
ACATCCGCCTGGCGCAAGATTCGCAACCTTGTGCGCTCGGCGACGGTTCTAAACAATCCTTTCTGTGCGGATGCCTGCAGATTTCGCCCATGAGTGTAATAACCAATCTTGATCCCGCCTTCACGACACCACCGAGCCACCCATACGTTGCTGATGATCCTCAGACCGTCCTGCAGAACGACGAGGTCAGGCCTGAATTCTCTCAAGGTCTTGATCGCCGCCTGGAAATGCAATCGCTTCCCGCTCGGCAGGGGGAACCGGATCGTCGGTACCCGTCGCGCTGGGAAGCGCATCCCATCGAGAACAGCGGGGGCATCATCCCTGTCGCCCTTGCCGCTGTGGACAACCAGCAACTCGATCCCGGGGTGGGAGTAAATCCCTTCAAACAGATGGGTCTTGTACTCGGGAATGATGAGTTCAAGGACCGCTAGGCGTGGTCTCAGGGGATCCCGGTCTGCACAACGCCCAACACTATCTTGTGGAGGTGGAAGATCAGCGGGTGCCACCTCAGGCACCTTGAACAGGCAGTGGCACTGGGTTCTCACTATTGCGCCACAGTACCTCGCAGGACAGGATCATCCAATAAAGATTGTTGGGACTCACGATGCTACTTTCAACCAGATTGGAACCGATTGTGAAGACGAATACCCCTAGAGAGAAAAAGCTCTCCAATTCATTTCCCGCCACGAGACTCTTAACCGTACTGCGGATTGGTCGCCAGAGCAACAACAGAAGCAGCAGTAGACCGATCGCGCCCAGATCCAGGGCTACGTCAATGAAACCGTTGTGCGCGTGCGGCGGCTTCCATCCCACTGCGGACCACACCGCAGAGGCCGGGGAGCTCTCCCCCAACCAAAACCCCGAATAACCATAACCTATTAGCGGCTGGGCGACCAGGTCGCTCGTCAAGGTGCTCCAAAGCGTGACCCTTCCTGTGAGGGTGACATCCCTGCCAAGTAGGAGGACCAGGCGATCGAAGTTCTGCCCTCCTACGGAAATGCCAACGAGGACCGCCGGGATAAGAACTGATAGGGTGGCCACCTTGAGCAGCGGGGGGACCTCACGCGCTCGATATACTCCCCATGCTCCGAACAGGCATAGAGTCACCACAAATGCGCCGACTGACTGAGACATTACCAACGCCCACAAGGAAAGAATGCTCATTACAACCGCAATTCGGCTGAGGGGAAAACGGCCGTCATACAAAAGAACCAACCAGACGATCATCGAGAACGCAGCTGCCCTGCCCAAGCCATTCTTGTGAACGTAGAGTCCTCTCCAGCCTTGGGACCATTGATCGAACTGGACACCGATGTCCGGAACCAGTGCTCCTACGATAAGGCTCGATATGATCAATCCGGCAAAGGCGGTCCCAAGCAGAACCACGATCTGACGTCTCTCGAAAGTCGCGGCGAGGTAGAGTGCGACAAGCGTTGTCCCCAAGAGGGCAACTCCCCGGCGCAGGCTCACCTCGGGGGCCCAGGACCACACGCTCGAGGCAATTGCATAGACAACAAGACACCCCAACAGGGGGCTTGCCCGCCCGATCGATTTCACCCTACTCCAGCGTTTGAAAAGCAGGCCAATCGCGACAAGATCAACCGTTGCGTAGATCAACTGAACACGAGGGTTGCCTCTATAAATATCATCGACATCAAAAATCAATTGAAGACCGGCTCCACTGGTTAAGAGAAGTGCGATCAGAGCGAATAACCATTCACCCCAACTGGGCGGTTTCCCTTCATTTGCCATAGACCACCTTGTACTCTTCGACCCTGATCCCCGCCAGAGCAGCCAGAGCGCCAATGCCAACGCACATGGTCTGCAAGCTCCTCACTATGCCTTCGCGCCCGCACAGCGCTCCCACCGGAAGCAAGGTCGCGCCCAGCAGGATTCGTGATAAGGCCTTGCCAAAGCGCAAACAGGTTCTTGCCCCTGAGATGCCGACAGATCGTTCCGCGAAAACGAATCCGTTGCCACCTCGGAGCGCCCGACGAAGAACCCAGCGCATCGTCGCCCGCTCTGGAGCCACGTGCTCCCACACGACAGCGTCGTCTGCCCACACCATACGTGCGCCCTGGCGGCGGATTCTCATGAAGAACTGAGTATCGTCGGCTCCACTAAGTCCAAAAGTGACATCGAACGGGCGTTCGTGGTTCGTGAACCACCTTATCGCGATAAGCGCATTATTCGTCGCACCCAATTCAAGCGTCTGGCCCGTCAACCGGCGGGATCGCTCAAAGAATCGCCCGCGGATTACCCATCTTGGAACATCCCCCCCGTACGCAGGCACAACTGGTGCCTGTACGACATCCGCGTCGAATCGCTCCCGTACACTGATTAACTCGTCTAGCCAGTAGGGGTCAGGAAATTCGTCATCGTCAATGAATGCGACGTAATCAACACCAAGCGCAAGGGCGTTCCGCACGGCGCGGTTCCGTGCGGACGGGATCCCGCGCACTGGTTCGGAAGAGTAATGAATTGGCCACGGGCAAGCGGCCCGTCCCGCATCCACGATATGCTTCACAGGCGCACCGGGGTCGTTGTCGACGATAACGACGTCGAGTCTCGGCACTGGTTGTTTTTTGAATGAAAGAGTTGCAAGAGATTTCAGGAGAGCACCCAACAAGTTGGGCCGTCGGCACGTGGCGATGCAGATCGCTATGTGCATCAGAGCATGCTCCCCGGGATCGGCTCAGGGACTACGATCACTTCGCTTCTATCGCGGCGCTGACGCAATTGGAGCGCCAACCCGAGCGTTAAGAGTAACTCCCCAAGGCTAAGCCCCACCAGACTCCCGATGCTGCCCAGAAGATGGACAAGGACGACGGTGACACCGACAGATACTGCGGCGACGACCGCTCCGTAGATCGCCAGTGAACGGAACGCGAGCTGGGCCTGCAGCAAGGATGAGAGGTTACTACGCACGATTTGCAGGAGCACTACACCGGCCCAAAGCAGTAGATAACGATCCACTCCAACGTACCGCTGCGGAAGAACTCGGGCCGGTAGGACGTTCAAGGCAAAGAGCACAAGGCTCGTGTAGAGCACGAGAATTGTTCCAAGGATCGCCGAGCTCAGGCGAAACAGCTTCCGAGCAGCTCTCTCTTGCCGCTGAGCCAAGTGTCGACTTGCAAGTGGACGGTACAGGTTACTCCAGCTCTGAGACAGGAGGCTGACGGGCATAATCATCAGTCGGGCCGCCGCCAGATAGCCAACTTCCTGGGCTCCGCTCAGCGCATACGGAATGTAAACATAGGCGTAAGACTGCGCCCAACTTGTCAGGGCCCCGAGCAGTGCCCAGCAGGAACAGCCCCAGCTTGATCGATAGGCACCGGCGGTCACGGACCAATTGAGGCCTTGGCCCAAAGAATGACCCGCAGGGCCAAAGCTGACGCACGCCGCCGCAATGCCGAGGACCACGAAGGCAGGTAGAGCTCGAATGCTTCCCAAGTACGATAAAATCACAACACTGAGAATGGCGACGACGGCAAATACTCCATCACGACGGAGCGCGATGTCGGGAGAGAGGTGAGCATATTCCTGTGAGCGGAAGAAGTCCCGGAGGAGTTGAGGGAGGAGCACGATAGAAATGATCGGCACAGCCTGCCACCATCGGCCTATACCAGGCTCCACAACGACAAGGATTCCGGCGGCAATCGCGCTGGCGATCAGAGCCCCTGGCATCAAGCCAGCGAACAACGCTTGCTCAAAACGTTCCACCTCCCCCGGCTTCATCCTAGGAGCCAGCACTATCATGGGTGTATTAACCAGCGCGTTCTGCGCGCTGCCGAGGAGATAGACGGCGCTAGCGAGGAGCGTGAAAAGACCATATTGTGCGGGCGTGCCTCTATAGAGAAACGCGAGGCCTACTGCAAAAGTCACCGCGCTGAGAGCGGCTTGGTCGATAAACGTCACAAGAGCGCCTTTCATGAGCTTGGCAGGAGAGGACAATCCGGAGCTCTCGCTGACGTCGACTGCCAAGCGATCTGCTGACTGCGCGTTTCTCTTCAATTCACGTCCGATCGCCATGGGGGTTACCGGCGGGATTACCGCTCCATCAGCATGTTGCCCAGCCCTGGCCGTACCTGATCGACCTTCTTGTTCGAGAAGTACCATCGATGGTCCGATGCAGCCCGTCCAAAAACATGACCTTAGGCTCCCAGTTGAGCAACCGCTTCGCCACGGAGTTGTCGGCGACCCGGTTGTAGGGACCGGTGGGCATGTCCGGCCGCCGCTCGATGCGCGTAGTCCGATTCTTGTACCGGAGCACCTCCTGGGCGGCCTCCATGACAGTGATGCGCTCCATGGTGCCCAGGTTGATCGCCGTGCCATCGTCGATCTTCTCGGCGGCGAGAACCGTCCCTTCCACGATGTCGGTGACGTACGTCCAGTTACGCACCTGTTCGCCGGTCCCCCACACGATGAAGGGATCCTCGCCGATGAAGGCGCGGGCGATCATGGCGATGACGGCGTGGTTCTCGACTCCGCGCGGACCGTACACCGTGAAGTAGCGGCAGGACGCGGACTTCATGCCGTAGTCGCGATAGAAGGCCTGCAGGGTCAGCTCGCCCATCAATTTGGCCCAGCCGTACATGTTGTCGGCGTCGCAGGGGGGACCGACCATGTCCTCGGTGAGGTAGAGCTCCTGGCCTGGGTCGCTCTGCAGATGATTCGGGTACACGCAGCCGGAGGAGGCGTAGACGACCTTCTCCACTCCCTTCTCGCGGCAGGCCTTAAACAGGGCGCCGTCGAGATTGCAGCGTGTGCGGACCGAACTGTTCTCCTGACCACGATAGGTGAACACCACACCAATAGTCGCCCTCAGATTCCCGAGCATTACTTTATCGAGGAACATCGAAGTGCCTTTTGGCGACCGTCCCAATGCATGATGCGCTGAGCGCGGGATGAGAATCACTAGGGCTCATGATTACCCACGGCGATGAGTGACTTCCTAAGTCCGAGAAACCTCTCATGGGTAATACGCGCGCCAGGGAATATACGTGCCATTTCTTCGGAGCTGAGCAGCCGAACCTCGTTCATGAAATGATCACATGCTGCCTTGTCTGGACGGGCAACCCACCCCCATACTGTAAACCAGCGAAGCAGACGTCTCTGAAGGCTCCGTGGAAGGAAATGAATGAGGGGCGTCATTAAGTGAGGCTCAACAGGGAACCATCGGTTCGGCGTCTGGACGACAAACACCTTGCCCACGCGCGTGACCTCTTTGGCGAACTCGATCTGCCTACAGTAATCACCGACATGCTCGATAGTCGAGTTGCTGAACGCGACATCGAAAGTCTTGTCCTTGAACGGCAGGTGCCGACCGTCAGCAATGACCCAGGGATCGTGCGACAACACAGACTTAGGTGCTCGAACGTTCACAATTACCAGGGTCGGACGCACCGGGGCCAACGACCAGATCGAAGGGTCGCCACCCACATCTACCACACGTGTCTCTTTGGTGATGCTCAAGATCTGACAGAGTTGCCGCATTCTCTTACGACGAAAATGTGACAGGAATGGTCGATAAATTCTGTGAATGTCCATGACCTAACTCACGCCTCAGAATGAGGCACCTCAGCGTCCCGTGAGCATCTGCTCCAACCTGTCCTGAATAATCGCCTTGCTCTTGTTCTTGAAGTACCAATCGATCGTGCGGTGCAGCCCGTCCATGAACGTAACTTCCGGCTCCCAGCCAAGTAGCCGCTTCGCCAGCAAGTTGCCGGCGACTCGGTTGTACGGCCCAGTGGGCATGTCTGGCCGCCGCTCGATGTGGGCGGTGCGGCTGGTGTACCGCAGCACCTCCTTGGCGGCCTCCATGACAGTGATGCGCTCCATGGTGCCCAGGTTGATCGCCGTGCCGTCGTCAATCTTCTCGGCGGCGAGGACCGTCCCTTCCACGATGTCGGTGACATACGTCCAGTTGCGCACCTGCTCCCCGGTCCCCCACACGATGAAGGGATCCTCGCCGACGAAGGCGCGGGCGATCATGGCGATGACGGCGTGGTTCTCGACGCCGCGCGGGCCGTACACTGTGAAGTAGCGGCAGGACGCGGACTTCATGTCGTAGTCGCGGTGGAAAGCCTTCAGCGTCATCTCACCCATCAATTTGGCCCAGCCGTACATGTTGTCGGCGTCGTAGGGGGGACCGACCATGTCCTCGGTGAGGTAGAGTTCCTGGCCGGGGTCGTTCTGCAGATGATTCGGGTACACGCAGCCGGAGGAGGCGTAGACGACCTTCTCCACCCCCTTCTCGCGGCAGGCCTTGAACAGGGCGCCGTCGAGCATGAGATTGCCGGCGCAGGCGGCCTGGTGCAGGTCGACGTAGCCGCGACCACCGTGATCCGCGGCGAGGTGAAAGACGATGCTCATGCCCCGGACGGCGTGATCGGCGGCCCCGGGCTGGCGGAGATCGGCTTTGATGAGCTCGACCCTGCCAGTGGCCAGATGGTCCTGGATATTCTCCACCCGGCCGCTGCTCAGGTCGTCCACCACGTGCACGCGGGCACCGCGGCTCACCAGGGCATCCACGAGGTGCGATCCGATGAAGGACGCGCCCCCTGTCACCAGGACCGGCCGGTCTTTCCAATCCATTGGCTCTCCCCTGCTGTCAGTCAAACCGTTTGAGTCCAGACAGCTCCAGCGCCACATTGGCGGCAAATCGGGAGCCGTCGACCAGATATCTTTTCCAGAGACGGCGCGGTTCCAGCATCAGACGCCACGACCACTCGAGGCCGTTCTCGCGCATCCAGACCGGCGCCTGCCGGACCTGCCCGCTGTTGATGTCGAAGGCGGCGCCGACGCCGGCGAGCACGGGGACGCGCAGTTGCGCGCGGTTCTCCCACATCCAGCGCTCCTGCTTGGGAGTGCTCAGGCCGACCCACAGGATGTCCGGGGATGCCTCGTTGATTCGGGCGAGAGTCTCCTCACTTTCTGCTCGTGACGAAGTGCCGAAGGGCGGAGAGATCATTCCTCCAACCTTAAGCCCTGCATCGATCGCTTGCAGGGTTTCGACGAGTCTGGCGGCCACCCCGGGTCTCCCGCCGTAGAAGTAGTGCTGGTATCCTCGCCCTCGAGTACGGCGGCAGAACTCCAGCATCAACTCGGGACCGTACACACGGCGTTCGAGCGCGTGGCCGCTGGAGCGTCCCAGCCAGACCAGGGGCATGCCGTCAGGCACCACCAGGTCGGCGTCTTCGAGAATCCTCCGGAAATCAGGATCCTTGCCGGCCACGCTGACTCCGTGCATACCGGTGACGGCGATGTAACGACACGGTTCGCGCGCTCCGATCCAGCGCTCGATGATGTCGATGACGTCCGGGATCTGGACCGCGTGGACGCGCACCCCGAGAACGCGATACGACCGCGGGGCGGCCGCTTTTTCGGTCAGCACGCTCCCCTCCCCAGAAGCGCTGCCGGGATCGTCTTGGTCAGGATCTTCACGTCCAGCCAGATGCTCCAGTGCCGAACGTACGCGATATCGAGCCGCAGCATCTCCTCGAAGCCCAGATCGCTCCTCCCCCGAATCTGCCAGAGGCCGGTGATGCCTGGTGGCACCTTGGTGCGCTGCACGGCCCAGACGCGGTACTCACGGCTGAGGCCGTCGGGCTCGAGGTCGCGCGCGGGAAGGGGACGCGGGCCGACCAGGCTCATCTGCCCCCTGAGGACGTTCAGCAGCTGCGGCAACTCGTCCAGGCTGAAGCGGCGCATGAGCCGGCCAACCGCCGTCACGCGCGGGTCGCGGCGGATCTTGAACAGGTGTCCTTTCTGTTCGTTGCGGGCGCCGACGGCGTCGCGATGCGCGTCGGCGCCGTGCACCATCGTGCGGAACTTGTAGAACAGGAAGTAGCGGCCGCCCCGCCCGACGCGCGGCGCGACGTACAGCACCGGCCCACGCGAGGTGAGGCACACCAGGGCCGCGAGCAGCAGGAGGATCGGCGACAGGATCACGAGCAGCCCGGACGCGACCGCCAAGTCGAAGGCGCGTTTGATGACCTGCTGGACCCGGGTGAACTCGAGTCCGCGTACCTCGACCAGGAGGACATGCCCCAGCTCGGTGAGCCCGACCCGGTAGGCGGCGCGATCGAGGTGTCCGGCCGTATGGTTGAGCGGCACGCCCATCCGGGTGCAGACCGACAGGCATGACTGCATCTGTTCGGGCGGTATCTCCCGCTCCACCGCGACGACGCGGTCGATGCGGAACCGGTTGATGAGCGCCGGCAGGTCGTCGACCGTCCCGACGATCGGCACCGGGTTGCCCAGGACCCCGGCACCCTGGCCGGCGAAGGGGGTCACCACGCCGCACAGTTGCACGCGGCGCGCCTCAGTCTCCTCCAGCCGGGAGACGAGAGACTGTGTCCTCTGGCCGCTACCGACGATGAGAACGCGCTCCCTGGACGCGCCGCCCCGCCCCAGGATCGCCACCAGGCCGCCGATCAGCGCCCGGTTCAGCAGCAGCGCCAGGATGCCCAGGCCGGCTAGGAAGATGATGAACGAGCGCGAGAACGCCGCCGCGGCCAGATCGCGGACGAAGAAGGTCGTGACGATGGTCAGGACGAGCACGAGGGCCATCGCCTCCGCCGCCTTGACCGCGGCCGATCCCATGAACGGGCGGCGGAGCGGCCGGTACAGCCCGATCCAGACGCTGGTGACAACCCACAGGATCATGACCAGCCCGAGCGGCGGGACCAGATAATCCATCTCTGCCCGGGTCAGTTGTTTCGGGAACAGGGGGTTGAGCGCCAACCGCAGGCTGGTGGCGCCCCCGAAGGCTAGGCTGATGGCGAGCAGGTCGCCGAGAAGCGTCAGCAGCCGGACGTCGCGCCTGCGGAATAGCGTCATCACTTCACTCCGTGAGATCGACGCTCGCATAGTTGGCGCGTGGTGAGCGATTCGTGTATCGAGGGCTCCACCTTTGCAGTCTCCACGTTGCTACCCCTGCCGCTCCCTCTTCACCGCCTTCAGATCATTCTCGACCATCATCGCCAGCAGCCCCCTGAAGTCGGTGCGCGGCTTCCAGCCCAGGACGCGATGCGCCTTCGAGGCGTCGCCGACCAGGTTGTCGACCTCGGCGGGGCGCAGCAGGGTCTTGTCGATGACGACGTGGTCCTTCCATTTCAGGCCGGCGGCGTCGAAGGCGATCTCGACCAGATCGAGGACGCTGTGGGCGACGCCGGTGGCGACCACGAAATCGGACGGCTGGGGCTGCTGCAGCATCATCCACATCGCCTCGACGTAGTCGCCGGCGTAGCCCCAGTCGCGGCGGGCGTCGAGGTTTCCCATGCGCAGCTCCTTCTGCAACCCAAGCTTGATGCGGGCCACGCCGTCGGTCACCTTGCGCGACACGAACTCGTGGCCGCGGCGGGGCGACTCGTGGTTGAACAGCATGCCAGAGCAGGCGAACAGGTTGTAGCTTTCCCGGTAGTTGACCGTGATCCAGTGGCCGTACACCTTCGCCACGCCGTACGGGCTGCGCGGGTAGAACGGCGTCGCTTCATTTTGCGGCGAGGCCTTCACCTTGCCGAACATCTCGCTGCTGGAGGCCTGATAGAAGCGGATCTGCGGGTCGACGAGGCGGATCGCCTCGAGCATGCGGGTGACGCCGAGGGCGGTGAACTCCGCCGTCAGCACCGGCTGCACCCACGACGTCGGCACGAAGCTCTGCGCCGCCAGGTTGTAGACCTCGCGCGGCCGGATATCCTTGATGACGTTGATCAGCGACAGCTGGTCGAGCAGGTCGGCCTGGACCAGGTGGAGGCGGTCGCGCAGGTGATGGATGCGCTCGAAGTTCTCGACGCTCGAGCGGCGGACCACGCCGTACACGTCGTACCCCTTGCCGAGCAGGAACTCGGCGAGATACGAGCCGTCCTGGCCCGTGACCCCGGTGATCAGCGACTTCGGCTTCATGATCCTCCCTGTGCCTTCCAGAGGGCGCGCAGCGCGGCGTCGCCCGGGTTGATGCGCAAGGCCCAAGCGACGGTCGGTCGCGCTCGCTCGCGTTCGTCCGCGGCCAGAATCGGCCACGAGCCGAGGAGCGCCTGGGCGATGAGCGCGTGCGTCGAGGCGCTCATCGGGTCGAGCCGCGCCGCGGCGTAGAGCGGCTCGACGGCGCCCGCCACGCAGCCGGCCGGTTCGTCTCCGGCGAGCGCGGCGGCGCCGCAGCGGGCCAAAGCAAGGTGGCCCAGCTCGAGGTGGCCCCGGGCGGAGGTCGGCAAATTGCGGAGCCCTTCCACCTGCACCTCGATCGCCTCGCCGAGCCGGCGCTCGACATAGCGTGCCGCGGCGTGCGCATCGTGCCCGTCACCCTGCGTGCGCACCAGCACCTGCAGGTCGTCCATGGCGGCTTGACCCGCTTTCCCTGCTCGATCGAAGTAGCGCTCCGCGTCGCCGCCCGGTAGCGGCGTCAATGGTAACAGCGCGAGGGCGGCGAGCCCGCCGGCGGGGACCAAGGCGCGGCCGAGGCGGGCTCGTCCAGGGCGAGGCGTGGCCGCCAGCTCCGGTGCCGGGATCCGCAGCCAGGCGACGACCATGCCCGCGAGGACGGCGCAGGTCAGGGCATTGCTCGGGATCGCCAGGTTGAAGTCGGTCAGCGAATGGACCAGGACCGCCGCCAGGCCGGCGGCCGCCGCCGGGCCGATCGGTCCGAAGTCGGGCCGGGCAGCGGCGCGCCGCACCAGCGGCACGATGACCAGCAGCAGGCCGGCCGCCACCACCGCGCAGCCGACCAGGCCGGTCTCGGCGGCCAGCTCGAGGTAGTCGTTGTGCGCATGGTCGAGGTAGCTGCCGGCCCCCGTTGTTCTGAAGGCCGGAAAGACGTGCCGAAAGGCGCCCAGCCCCGCGCCGGCGACGGGGAACGCCGCCGCCATCGCGCCGGCCTGGCTCCAGATCGACCGCCGCCCCATCGCACCCGACAGGTCCTGTGCGGAGAGGGCGAAGCGTCCGAGGATCGCGTCGGCCGCCTGCCCCTGGCTGAACAGCACCAGCGTGACCCCGGCGACCAGGAGCGCGCCGATCGCCAACCCCCGCCCGCGGCCGCGACCGAGATACGGCGCGCCCACGGCGAGCAGACCGACGAGCGCGCTGGCGATCCCCATGCGCGAGCCGGAGCAGACCAGTGCGGTGGTCATCGTCAGCGCCAGGAGCAGCAGGCCGGTGGCCGCGAACAGCCGCCGGCCGGAGAGGCGCGCCAGCTTTTCACCCAGCGAGGCCGTCTCTCCCGCTGCCGGCCGGCGCAGGATCAAAGCCGCCAGCGCGATGGTCATCGGCAGGGTCATCGCCAGGAAACCCGCGAAGTGATTGCGGTTGATGAAGGTGCCGGTGGCGACGTCGGTGTAGTGCTTCTTGACGTAGCCGAAGATCTGCTGCCGGCCGCTGAAGAACTCGGCCAGCCCGTAGATCGCCTGGAAGGCGCCGCCCGCCACCAGGGACGCCGCCAGGATCCGCCGGGGAGCCGACGCCGCGCAGAGATCGATCGCCATCAGCGCCGCGACCAGATAGGCGATGAAGCGGACCGTCGCCTGGCGAGTCGCGAACGGGTAGAGCGAGATCGGGCGCCAGTCGGCCGCCGCGCGCGCCGAGGCGGCCGCGGGCGTCGCGGGACTCGAGGCCGGCGTGACCGCCGCGAGACCCGGGGCGCCGGCGGGCTCGTTGGCCTGCCGCAGCTCGGCCGCCTTCGGGGAGAGCGCCGCGAGCGCCGCGGGCGGCAGCGGCAGCGTCTGGGAGGCCGCGAACAGGACGAAGAGGAGACCGGCGAGCAGCACCGGGTCGCTCCAGGGGAGCGGCGGCCGGCCACGGCGGGTGCGCTCGACAATCCACCCGACCCCGAGCCCGGCGCAGGCGGCGACCAGCAACAGCGTCGATCTCTGCTCCACCGCACCGAACGGCAGCGGCGCGACGATGACGAGCAGGCCAATCCCGAGGGCCAGAAGGCGCTGCAGCGGCGTCATCGTGGACCGGCTCCTAGATACGGGCGCTCTGGTCAGGTTGCTGATGCGCTGCCGGCGGCGGCGGCGGCGCCGACGTCTCTTCGCCGTAGTACCGCTTGTAGCTGTAGCCGTAATACCCCTGCTGCGTCATGTCGACCTGGTTCAACAGCGCCCCGATGATCCGCGCTTTAACCTGTTGGAGCCGCTTCACCGCATGCGCCAGGGCATCGCGGCCGGTGCGGCCCGCCTGGACGACGATCAGGACCGCTTCGGCGCGCCCCGCCATGATCGCCGGGTCGGCGACCGCCAGGACCGGGGGCGAGTCGTAGACCACGTGGTCGTACCCCTGTTCTTCGAACTCGTGCTGCACCAGGCGGAAGCGCTCCGAGTCGAGCAGGTCGGCCGGGTTGGGCGGCAGCGGACCGCTGGGGATCAAGTCGAGCCCGGGCACGGACGTGTGCAGCGGCTCCGGCCAGGGCGAGCCCGGAGCGCTCAGGTAGGTCGACAGCCCCTGGGTGTTCGGCAGGCCGAGGAGCTTGTGCAGCCGAGGCTTGCGCAGGTCGCCGTCCACCAGCAGGACCCGCCGTCCGATCTGGGCCAGGCTGATCGCCAGGTTGAGCGAGACGGCGGTCTTGCCCTCGCCCGGCTGCGAGCTGACGATCAGGATCGATCGCGGCGGACCGCCGGCCTGCGACACCAGCAGCGCGGTGCGCAGCTCGCGGAACGCTTCGGCGATCTTCGACTTCGGATCGAGATGGCTCATCAGCTCGACCGGGGCCCCCGGTAACTCCGACCCTCCACCCGCCCGGATCACCCGCAGCCGGGCCGCCGTCTCGGGGCGCATCGACGGGATGATGCCGATGGCGGGGACGCCGGTCGCGTGGTGCATCTCCTCGACCGTCTTGATCGACTTGTCGAGGTACTCGAAAAACAGGGCCAGCCCGATCCCCAGGCCCAGGCCGGTCATCAGGCTCAGGGCGAGATTGAGCAGGATGCGCGGCGAGGAGGGGCGGGTCGGCACCTCGGCGACGTCGACGACGCGGACGTTGCTGGCGGCGAGGTCGTTGATGCCGGCGGAGCTGCTGGTCTCGGTCTGCCGCTTCTCCAGGGCCTCGAGCGTGCCGCGCCGGTTGGCGACCTCCGCCTTCAGGTTGTTGTACTGGATCTCCTTCAGGCCGAGCTCCTGCGACGATCGCTTCTGCTCGTCGAGCGCCTTCTTGAGGTACGACTCCTGGGTGCGGGCCGCCCGGTAGGCGCTCTCGGCGGCGCCGAGCACCTGGTCGTAGATCGCCTGGCGTTCGGTCACCAGGCGCCCCCGCGTCTCGTCGATCTCGCGATCGAGCCGCACCATCTCGGGCCAGTCGGGTTTGAATTTCCCCGACAGCTCGGCGCGCTTGCGGGTCAGCTCCGCCGACTTCGCCGTCAGGTCCTGGATCAGCTTGCTGTCCATGACTTCAGGGAGATCCGCCGGGCTCGAGTCGCGCAGGGCGGCGTAGCGGGCCTCACGGTCGATGCGCGCCGCCTGCGCCTGGGTCGTGGCATTGCTCAGATCGTTGAGAGTCTTGAGCGAGATGTTCTGCTTGTCGTTGAGGGCGATGATCTCGTTCTGGCGCGCGTACGCCTGCAGCTCTTTCTCCTTGGCGTCGATCTCTTCCTGCAGGTTGGCGACCTGGTGCGACAGCGACGTGGTGGCGCGCTCGGTGGTGTTGTACTGCGCCTCGCTGTTGAAGGCGATGTAGGTCTCGACCACCCGGTTGGCGATGCGCGCCGCCATGCCCGGATCGCGCGCGGTGAAGGCGACGTCGACCAGCCGGCTGTTGCGCACCGGGGTGATCGCCAGCTTCTTGAGGAAGGCGTCGATCCGCCGCGCCTCGACGCGCACCCCGGCCGCGGCGTCGCCGGCGGCGACGGCGGGGCCCCTGAACTCCTCGGTCTCCGACAGCCGCAGCGAAGCGATGGCCTCGCGCGCCACCCGCCGGCTCTGGATCAGGCCGTACTGCGTCTGGTAGAAGTCGTTGCGCAGGTCGGGCATGCTCGCCATGACATCCTGGAAGGGCAGCACCTTCGGGGCGTTCTGCTCGATCTGCAGGCGCGTGGTGGCGGTGTAGAGCGGGCGGGTCAGCAGCGACCCGAGGGCGACGATGGCGACCACCACGGACAGGGAGGTATAGACCACCCAGCGGCGCTTGACCAGAACGCGCCAGTAGTCGAGCAGGTGGATCTCTTTTTCCTCGCGGTCGCGCATGCGCCTCTCCTAGCCGAGCATCCCCGACAGCATCAGAAGAACGTCTCCGGCACCACCACGACGTCGCCGTCCTGCAACGGCTGATCCGGGTCCTTCCCCTTGCGAATCCGGCTGAGGTTGGCGGATAGCGACACGGGCGTCCCGTCTTTCGCCTTCCTCAGGATTTGGATCGTTTTGAGGTTCGCCCGCTCGGTCGCTCCACCCGCTTTGGCGATCGCCTGGCCGAGCGAGATCGGGCGGCTGGCGAGCTGCTCGATGCGTCCGGGAGTCTTCACCGCGCCGTCGACGTAGATGTAGACCTGCTGGTCGATCGGCACGCTGACGATGTCTCCGGGCTGGACATTCACGTTCCGGGACGGGTCGCGGTTCGCCATCAGGTCGAGGAGATCCACCGGGATGGTCTCGCTGCCGCCCTCGGGCTTCGCGCGGAGCACGTAGAGGCTGGCGCCGGCTTCTTTGGTCAGCCCGCCCGCCTCCGACAGGACTTGCAGCAGGGTGCGCGCCCCGAGCATCTCGTAGACGCCCGGCTTGCCGACGGCGCCGAGCACCGACACCTTCTTGCTGCCGTGCTCGCGGACGAAGACCGAGACTTGCGGGTCCGTGAGGTATTTGCGGCCGAGCTCGTCGCGCAGCAGCGCCTCGAGCTGCGCCGACGTCAGCCCGCCGACCTTCAGCTCGCCCAGCAGCGGCAGGGTGATCGTGCCGCGCTCGGAGACCCGCACGGTGCGGGTGAGATCGGGGATCTCGAAGACGCTGATCTCGAGCAGATCCTCGGCCCCCACCGGCGCCTCGCGCGACACCGCCGGAGCCACCTCGAGTGGCGGCACCGCGGTGCCCTGCTCTTCGGCGCGGGCCGGCCGCGGCGCGAACAGGAGCGCCAGGGCGAGGGCGGTGATCGGCAACATCTTCATCATCGGGCGCACCATCCTGGAGCGCATAGCTGGCTAGAGCCTATAGCTGGCTAGAACGCATAGCCGGCTAGAATGCATAGCTGGTCGAGAATCCATACAGGTTGCGGCTCCGGTCGAGGGCGTCATCGGTCGAGTCCCGCACCAGGCGCGCGCCGCTGAGGTTCAGCCAGAGCTGCGGGTTCAGGCGAAAGCGCACGGACACCTGGTAGTTGGTGAACCGATCGTCCCTGATCCCGAGACGCGGCGTCGGCTCGCTCAGGGTGACCTCCTGGGGATAGTGGCTCAGGCCGCGACCGTACAGCAGCTCGCCGCTCACTCGCCGCGAGAAGAACTGCTCGTAGGCCACCGTCCAGGCGGTGTTGATGAAATAGAGATTGGCGTTGATGATCGAGAAGACCAGGCCGCGATCGAAGCCGACCTTGACGCGTCCGGCGTGTCCCAGCCGCGCGACCAGCCGCGCGTCGCCGATCGTGCCGCGGTAGTCGTTCTGCGGCTGATCGCGCGCCACGAAATCGATCGCGCCGATCTTCAGCTCGCCCTGCACCGAGGCCGACGGGTCGAACCGCACCCCCGGCAGGAGGGCGCGGGAGTGCGAATCGCGCCCCTGGGCGCGGTCCGCGAAGTCGATCCGCTTGAGATCCCCTTCGAGCGTGAAGGTGGTTTTCGGACGGGCCCGCAGCTCGCCGATGATCGCCAGCGTGCTCTCGTCGCGATTCAGCAGGTCGCCCACGTTGGCCGCGCCCGGATCGCCGGAGGCGTAGTCGATCTTCTCTCGTCGCAGAGAGCCGCGTGCCCCCAACCGCCCCTCGCGCCTCAGGCGCGCTTCGGCCGTGATGATGTTGTTGGTCCGCCGGATGCGCTGATCGATCTCGGTTCCCCAGCGCTCGCGCTCGCTGAGGAAATGATCTTCCAGCGACAGCACCGCCCGCTTGACGAGCAGGATCCCCCGGGCGCGCGCCTGGCCGTTCCAGTGGTTCAGATCGGCGTTGTGGGCGAAGGTAACGTAGTCGGCCTCCTGGAACAGCCGCAGGCCGCCGCGGTGCGCGCCGAGCAGCAGCGCCCCGAGCGAGGCGCCGAGCGTCGCCGTGGTGTCCCCCTCGCGCGTCCGCGAATCGAAGCGGACGTTGTCGTCGTACCCGACGTCTTTGAGGAGGATTGCCGGTTGCAGCCGGAGCGGGCCGACCCGGCGCATGTCCTTCGTCGCCAGGTCGGGATCGGGCGGCGCCTCGTCGGCCGTCGCGACGGTCAGCCGCGCGCAGGCCGCGCACAGCAGGCAGGCCAGACATCGACGCAGGAGAGGCGCCCGCTCATGGCGCCGAAGGGCTGGCATTGCTGTCGCCGGCGTTGTTGATGGCGAGCGCGGCGCCCACCGCCAGGACGCTGATCAGCACGATGCCGCCCGGACTCCTCCAGAACGAGCTACCGCCGCCGGTCAGCTCGCCGGCCGCATCGCCGGTGCCCCGGAAGCCGCCGACCGGCGTGGCGCTCCCCTTCGGGGGCTCCAGTCCGGCGACCTTGCGGTTCGCCGGCCGCATCGGCTGCACCGAGTACGAGACCGACAGATGCTGATTCTGGTTGAGGTCGACCAGATTGTCGGCGATGAACATCCCCTCGCCGGTGTCGATGGCGACGTCGTAGCTGCCCGCCGGCATGCCGGAGACCTCATACGACCCGTCTTCGCCGGTGACGTTGCTGACGTACTGTTTGCGGGTCTTGACGTTGATCGCCGTGACCTTGGCGCCGGCTTGCTTGCTGCTGCCGTCGGTCTGGTAGATCACCCCACGCAGCCCGGCCTGTCCTTCCTGGGCGGCCGTTGGGATCGCCACGCCCGGGGCCAGCATCAGGCTGAGGGCGAGAAAGATCGCGAGCGGCGGTTGGACGTTACGAAGGAGGCTGGTCAGCATCGCTTCATCCCCCGAGGATTGGCCGAATCTTTTTGGGCACGCGGTACGTGGAAACAGCGGTTTCTTTATACGGGAGCGGTACTTATGAGTCAAGCCCAACGCAATGCTTGTCGCACAAGGGTTTCCGTAGATGTTGCCGCGGAATCCGTAAGGGACGGGCTGTTGCGCGTAGTGGCGGGGGTTCGAATTTCAGGATTTCATCAGCGCGCCGACGGTCAGCAGCGCCCACACCGACTTGCAGACCTCGTAATCGCCGAGCGGCGAGCCGTCGCACAGCTCGCCCAGCGCCATCGGAGCGGCATCGCACTGTTTCAGCAGATCGCGCTCTGCGGGCAGCAGCGGCAGACCCGCGGTGATCGCCGGCATCTCACTCGTCGCCCGGTATTCGGTGCCCAGGCCGCCCACTTCTTCGTAGACCCGCGCCCAGGAGAGTACCCGCCTGACTCCTTCGATCACGACGACCTTGCCGGGCGTGCCGAGGGTGATCGACTCGCCCGGATTCGGCTTCTCCTCGAAGGAGTAGTGCCCGCGGGACCAGTTGAAGATGCTGTAGACGATCTCGCTCACCTGCACTTTGACCCACTTCTCGACCTCGGCGGAGGTCAGCATCTTGAGCTTGACCATCACCTCCCCGACCCGGTCGCGGGTCGACAGCGCCAGCTCGAGCGCCCGCAGCAGCTTGACGACCGGCAGCACCTTGTTCCGCAGCAGCAACTGGTTGAGGCGATCGTCGCGGTCGTTGGACGACGCGAACAGAACTGTGCCGTTTCCGAACTGCACCGCCTTGCGGAGCTCGCGATCGGTCACGGTCAACACCCCGCTGAGGCGCGCCTCCGACAGATCGTGGATCAGGCCCGGGATGGTGCTGGAGCGGATCTCCCCGTCACGGGGCGGGCCCTGCGGGTCCGGTTGTCGAATCGCCACACTTTTCATCATGTCGGAATGTAGGGTCGCTGCGCAGCCGTGTCAAACCGAGGGGATCACTGCAGGGCCTTGAGCATCCGCGTGGCCGCCGCCGCAGCCGACGGCCCGTCTCCCGAGTCCAGCGTGCTGCCGGCCGCCGCGGCGGCCGCCTCGAAGGCCGTGCGGGCGGCCGCCGGGTCGCCGCGCCGCAGCGAGCAGAGCCCCCGGAGGTACTGCACCGTGCCTTCGGAGATCCCCGGACCGGCCGCCAGAGTGGCGCGCCCGAAACCGTCGCTCTGCGCCCTGTCGTAGGCGCGGAAGTGCATGAAGGCGACCCCGAGGTTCAAGAGCGCCACGCCGCGATCGGCGTCATCCGGCGCGGCCCGCGCGCGCAGGCGGAACTCAGCCAGCGCCCGGTTATAGAGCAGCGCCCCATCGGTCAGCGGGATCACCAGGGGTGTCTCCCCCGGCTGCAGGCGCGCCGTCCGCGGCCCCGTGGCATCCTCGAGCGCCAGGACTACGGCAGCCTTAAGCCCGCCGGGACGCGCCATCTCGGAGTCGATCGACTGTTCCGCCTCGCGCACCGAAACCACCTTGCGGTTGCCGACCGCGCGCAGGCGGTCTCCCGGGCGCAGCCCCGCCTTGGCGGCCGGACTGCCCGGCAGCACGCGGGCGACGATCGGCGCATCGTCGAGCAGAGTGTCGGCGAGCGTCACGCCCCACCATGGCCCCTTCTCGGCCGGGGCGCTATCGAGGCGGCGGACGAAGTCGCGCACCGCATCCGGCCGATCCAGCCGCAGGGTGACGACGTCCGGCAGCGGCTGCTGCACCGAGTAGAGCGCCAGGGTCCAGGTCTTGTCGGGGTCGTTGTTGAGCGTCAACCCGGCGAGCACCAGGTCGGCGCGGCCCTTGGCGGCCGCCAGCTCGAGGATCGCCGGCGACAGGATGGTGCCGGAGCGCACTTCGTTCGGGTCGGCGATCATCCAGTCGATGATCGCCTTGCGGATCTCCTGCAGGATATCGGGAGCGCGCACCAGGTTCAGCGTCTTGAGGCCTTTTCCGAGCTCATCGGTCAAGGGCTTGTCGGCGTCGCTCCAGACCGCCCGTCCCCATTCGTCCAGCCGGAAAGTGCCCGCGTACAGGACGGTCGGACGCAGGCGCACGTCGAGGCTGTTCGCCGGCCCCGGCACGAGGCGGACCCGATCGTTCCAGCTGCCGACCTCGGGACGGGTCACGAGGACGTCCCGGTCGCCGCCGCACAGCGACGTCAGGGTCAGAGGCGTCGTCCCTTTCTTCTCGCCGTCGATGAACACGTCGGCCCCGGCAGGCGTCGAAGTGATACGCAGATCGGTCCGGGTTTCCTGCAGGATGACCGGAGCGAAGCGCAGCGGCAGGTTCCGGTCGGGATCGATGGCGATCTTCAGGCTGACGGTCTGCGTCTGGTAGCACTCCCGCTCGAAGGAGGCCTTGTGGTCGCCGGGGGTGACGGGCGGCACCAGGAGCGCCGCCGACGCGGACTTAGGATCAAATGAGAATCGCGCCGCCATCGCTTCGACGTCGGGGGTCGCGGGGCCGCGCGTCACGCCCGCCGCCGCGCCGTCGACCGTCACCGTCACGCCCGCCGGGACGGTGATGAACTCCAGCGCCCGCCGATTGGGGCGGAGCTTCACCGCCTTCTTCATCTCCGTGCCCGCCGTGACCGTCAGCGTCTCGGCGTAGGGGTCGAACCCATCGGATTCAACCCGAAGCTGCCGGGAGCCGGCGAGCAGCACCGCCCGGGCGCGCTCGGCGGGGTCGATCGGCTCGCCGTCGACGCTCACCCGGGCTTGTGGCGGGTCGATCTGAAGCACAAGGATGCCGGCGATGCGGGCCCGGACCCGATCGAACAGATCGACCACCTTGGGCGACAGCGTCTGGCGATCGATGGCGTACCCGGGAGCGAGCTTCAGGAGCGTCCCGAAGTCGGCCTCCGCCATCTTGGGATTGCCGAGATTGAAATAAGCGCGCGCCCGCATGTCGTAGGAGGCGGAGAGCAGCTTGAGCTCCTCCGCCGGCAGCTCGGACGGCTTGGCGGAGCGCCGGGGATCGATGATGCCGCCGAGCTCGCGGACCGCCGCGGCGAAGTCGAGCTCGTCGATCCGCTCGCGCGCCCGGTCGTAGGCGGCGCGCATCGTCTTGACCCCGGCGGTGAGGTCTTCCTCCGTCTGCGCGTGGGCCTTGGTGGCCGCCTGCGGCGCGGCGATGAGCGCCATCGCCAGCGCGACCGCGAGGGCCCGGAGCCGAAGACGACCGTTCACTGGAACCTCAGCACCCGTCACTGGAACCTCACCACCTGGCCGGTCTTGCGACCGCTCAGGTAGACCCGTCCCAGGGCGTCGACCGCCACCGCGGCGGGATCGCCGAGACGGGCCTGCGCCTCTTTCGGCGGCCGAATCACCGTGATCCGCTTGCCCAGCGGGTCGGCGACCGACACCCATCCGGTCCGCCCGTCCAGGACGAAGAAGTCGCCCAGGGCGTCGACCGCCAGAGCCACCGGCTCCTCCACGCCGAGCGCGGCGAGGCTGGCACGGCTCAATTCTTTCCCCTGGTGCATCTCGATCACCAGCTTGGCGCGGCTGTCGAGAACGAAGATGCCGCCGTCCTCCCCCATCGCCACGTCGACCAGGCGTCCGTCCTTGCCGGACGGCGAGCGAAGATTGCCGACCAGCCGGCGGCCGCGGTCGAAGATCAGCAGGGCGTTCGAAGTTCGATCGAGAAGGTAGACGCGGCCCATCGGATCGATGCCGATCGGACCGAAGTCACGCGGGGCCCGGCCGTCGAGCCCCTGCAAGTCGGGGCCGCTCCAGTTCCTGGCGTTGACCGCGATCTGATCACGGCCGCTGATGTAGATCTGCAGCCCGTCCCCGGCCGCGACGAACTCCGGCTCCGGATGCTGAATCCGTTCCTGGATCTTCCCCTTGGCATCGAGACGGAAGACGCCGGGCGCCCTGGGAGAGGCGAGAACGATCAGCCCCTGGGCATCGACGGCCAGATCGCTGCTGCCGCGCACACTCATCTCGTCCGATTTGGCGGCGACCGCGGCGCCGTACTCCGGCTCATAACGATAGAGCTCCGGCGGGCCCGCGCGCCCGGCAGCCGCCGTCGCGCCGGCCGGGCGCAGTCGCAGACGGTGCAGCAAGGTGATCCGCTCCAGAGCCCGGGCGGCGACCCGGGAGTCGGGGTAGCGGCTCCGGACCTCCTGGAGCGCCAGGATCGCCTCGGCCGGATCGTCGAGGTGCGACAGCGCCACTCCGGCCCGATAGAGCGCCTCGGGGGCCAGCGGGCTCGCGGGATGCTCGTCGAGGAGACGCGAGAAGACGTCGGCGGCCCGGGCCGGGCGGGCGCGCAGCGCCTCGCACAGACCCGCCCCGAAGTAGGCGTCATCGGCCGCGTCGCTGTCGGGATAGACCTGGGCGGCGGTGGCGAAGCGGCCGCAGGCCTCGTCGAGATCGGCCTTCGGGTTCGCCGGTTCGAGCGCCAGGTAGCCGAGCTTCACGAGCGCCTTCGGGGCCTCGCGCGAGGAGCGGTACCTCTGGGTCAGGGTCAGCAGCAGATCCCCGGCATCTTTGATCGCCGCGGGCGTGGCGGACCCGACCTGCGACCAGGCGGCGACGGGGTAGAGAAGCTCGGTGACTTTCAGGATCGCGGGCGCCGCGTAGGGGCTGTCGGGAAAGTCGGCGGCGAGCTTGCGCAGCGCGCGCATCGCCTCGTCGCGCTTCCCGAGCCTCAGGCTTTCGAGCCCCTGCACGTAGGTCCGGGCATCGAGCGGCCGGTCGTCATCCGCGGCGGCGGTCACGGCCGCGCCGACGACGAGCCCGACCGCGGCGAGTCCCGCCAGCAGGGCCGCGGAGAGACCCGCGAGCCGGGCCGCGAGGCGCGCGTGGCTCAAAACTTCACCACCGCCCGGGAATTCTTGCCCGCATCGACCGACACGGTGACCTGCTGGGTCGACCCATTCGGCACGAACACCACCTTGACCCGGTGGGCGCCGGAGGCGATCGGCAGATCGAGGACCGGGGTCACGTCGACGTAGCGCTCATCCACGAAGACCTTGCAGTTGCTCGGCTGCGCCTGCACCGTGAGCGTCCCGAGGGCCGGGAAGTTGATCAGCGGGCTGGTGGTCTTGCCTCCCGCGATGGTGACCGAGCTTGACTCGCGCACGAAGTACGTGTCGTTACGGAAGCTGAGCGCGTGCTTCCCCTCGGGGAGCGCGATGGTGTCGCCGGTCCGGCCGATCTTGCGATCGCCGGCATAGATGTCGAGATCGTATTCCTTCGGCTTCTTGATCAACAGCATCCCGGAAGGAATCGCCTCGAGGGAGACCTTCTTGAGCGCCGCGGCCATGGCGTCGAAGTCATCGTCGGCGTCGTACTCCCCGGCCCAGGGGCGGTAGCCCTCGTGCACCAGTGCGATCGCGCGCGCCTCGCATCCCTCCACGGTGATCGCGGCCGGGGTCACTTTGCCGGTGTCCTTGCCATTGACTTCGATCCGCGCGCCCGAGGGCTCGGAGCCGACCAGCACGTCCTCGCGGCGCGGAGCCAGCTCGAGGACCAGGGGCCCCTTGAACGAGGCCAGGTCGGCGGCGGTCATCTCCGCCTCCGCGCGGCGGCAGCCGGCGTGCGCGACGATGCTGTGCGCAGAAGTGTCGGCGCGCGACAACACGACTTTGGGTTCGGCCAGAGGCGTGCTGTCCAAAAGCACGGCGGCGCCGTTCGGGATGGTCTCGACGTCGATGGCGATCTGGTCCGCCCCGCCGGAGATCGCCGGCGCCGCGCCGATCCCCGCGGGAGTCACGCTGACCGGACGCGGAACGCCCGGACCCTTCGCCACGGAGTCCGTGCCGCGCGGCTCCTGATGGTTCACGAACCGCGGGAAGAGGAGGACGCCGAACACGGCGGTCACGATCAGGGCGGCGATCTTCACCGGGTGGTGGGCGATGAGCGTCGGGCGCGCGGCGGGCATGCCGGCCGCAGGCGCACCGCCCTCCGGCTGGTCGCGCCCCGATCGACCCGGCCGGCGTCCCTGCGCGGCGCGGCGATCGCGGCGGGTCACGGGCGCAGGATCGCCCGGGCGTCCCGCGGCCCCGGCGCGCGTCGCCGCGGGAAAGGGACGCGAGATGGTGTCGGGAGGCAGTCCGGCGAAGGCCTTGCGGAGGTCGGCGGTCAGCTCGGCGCCGCTCGCGTACCGCCGCCCCTTATCCTTCATCAGCGCCGTCTCGAGAATGGCGTTGATGTCCGGCGGGAGGGCGGCATTGTGGGCCGCGGGCGGGCGCGGATCCTCGTAGAGAACCTTGTAGATGATGGTCGAGATCGAATCCCCTTCGAA
>JBGPLZ010000053.1:0-22952 GCA_041486695.1 Acidobacteriota bacterium
CCGGCCGGCCGTCCCTGCACCGCCGGGTAGTAGGCATGACCCACCATGACCATCGGCAGGATCCTTCGCAGCCGTCGGTAGGGGAGCAGGTCATTCCGGAGGAGGAGCGTGCGTGATTTCCGGATGACTGGGAGAGTCAGATGCGTGTCGGCCCGCGAGGAGCCGAGGCCGGGGAAGTGCTTGCCGACGGGGAGGACTCCGCCGCGCAGATGGGCGCGGATTGAAATTGCCCCCAGCTCGGCGACGAGTCGCGGATCATCCCCGAAGGCGCGATCGCCAATCCCGTTGCGAGGATCGGGGCCGGAGAGGTCGAGGACGGGTGCAAAGTTGACGTTGAAGCCAAGAGCCTTGAGAGCCAGGGCCATCGCCGTCGCGTGGGTCCGCACGGCTGCGGCAGCCTGGGGCTGCGCCGCAAGCCACTGGCACGACGGAGTGGGGCCGAGAATCGGCTTGAGACGATTGACCCGGCCCCCCTCCTGATCGAGGGCGATGAAGGGGGGCACGGGAACGGACCGGTAAAGCGAATCGGTGAGGGTGCGCAACTGGCGATCGGTTTCGATGTTGCGCGAAAAGAGGATGAGGCCTCCGGGACGTACCTGACGAATGAGTCGCTCCAGGGGAGCTTCCCACGAGGTGCCGGCAAACCCTATCCAGAGGAGCTGCCCCGCCTGCTCCTCCCGTTCACGGGCGCTCCGCGACACCTTCCACCTCCATTGAGACTCGTCCGGTCATTTCCGGAATGAACGAGTCGGCGCCGTACTCTATTCGATGGTCCGGAGAGAGACAAGGGTAGAGGCCTCCGAGTGCCATTTCGATGACGAAATTGAAATGTCGCCTTGACAGAGGGGGTGCCCGAATCTAGATTGCGCTATGGATATGCGTCTTGTGTCTGGGACAAGGTATTGATTCTGAATTGCATATGTGAGATCCCAGGCAGCGGAGACCGGGACTCACTGGGGACGCTCCAGCCCGAGGTGTGGTAGGGTAAAGGAACAAGGGTCCAATATCTTGTGGCACTGGTAAGGAAGCGTTCCGCTTGACTTGATGGGGAGGGCGATGCTAGCATCCATCGGTCTCCCCAAAATTTGAACCACGGGTCAAAGCTCAGAGGGCGCCATGGGCAAGAAGTTCTACACCATCATGATTGTCCCGCACGCCGCGGCGAAGTTCCGCAGGGTCAAGGTTTCCAAGAACTTCGTGGTGCTCGCAGGCAGCTTCCTGGGTCTGCTGATTACCGCGGGCCTGATGTTCCCGCACTTCCTGCTCAAGTCGAGCCAGCTCAGGACGGCTCTCGATAAGCTGAACGTGGAGAATACCGAGCTCAAGAGTGCCAACGAGAAGTTTGACGCCTCGCTGGCCGATCTCCGGACGAAGCTCTCGGAGTTCGAGACCAAGGCGAACAAGTTCGCCCTGATGGTCGGGGTGGAGGACCTCAACGCCCAGCAGTTGGCCGCCGGAGGCAGCTCCTTCGACCTGAAGGGTCTTTCGCCAAAGGCCTCCCAGTCGATCATCGAGGGCGAGATCAATACTCTCAAGGAGCGCTCCGGTACCCTTCAGGACTCCTTCCGCGTTCTCGATATGGCCTTCCAGAAGCAGTCGCTGCTGCTTTCCTCGACTCCCAGCATCTTCCCGGTCCGGGGGTTGATGGGGAACGGCTTCGGTTGGCGACGGGACCCGTTCACCGGCATGCGTGACTTTCACCAGGGCCTCGACATGGTCGCTCCGCTGGGAACGCGGGTCATCGCTCCGGCGGACGGGATCGTCACCAAAGTCGGCGAGAGCGGTGGCTTCGGCACCTGCGTCTTCGTGTCCCACGGCTACGGGATCATCACCCGCTACGGCCATCTGATGGCCGCCGGGGTTCGCGTCGGACAGCGGGTCAAGCGGGGCGACGTCCTCGGGACGGTCGGGAGCACCGGTCGCAGCACCGGGCCCCACCTCCACTACGAGGTCCAGGTGCATCAGCGCAACGTCGATCCGGCGAAGTACATCCTCGAGGAATTCAAGAGCTTCTGAGGCCCGCGCCGGTCCGGCAACCTTGACTTTCCTCCACGATTTGCTATAGTTCGGCTCACGCGGCCGGGCCGAGATTTAAACCCACCCGGGCCCCGGCGATGCCGCGCCGGGCGCGGCGATCCCTGGGTTCGTTCCCACCATCAGTTCCTTCCAGGGTTCCGTCCCCGCGAGGGGGATGGACGCGCCCAACCCACATCCATGCTGATCGACGCAATCCTCAGGAAGATCGTCGGTACCAAGAACGAGCGGGAGTTGCGCCGGTTGCAGCCGCGTGTCGCGGCCATCAATGCCCTCGAGCCGGAGGTGCGCGCCGCGAGCGACGAGCAGATCCGCCAGCGCAATCTGGCTCTTCGTGAACGGTTGGAGCGCGGCGCCACCCCGGACGACATTCTCCATGAATCGTTCGCGCTCACGCGTGAGGCGGCGCGCCGCACCGTCGCCATGCGGCATTTCGACGTGCAACTCATCGGAGGGATGGTGCTGCACGTCGGCAAGATCGCCGAGATGAAGACCGGGGAGGGCAAAACCCTGGTCGCGACCCTGGCGGCCTCGCTCAACGCCCTGCGCGGCCGGGGCGTGCACATCGTCACGGTGAATGACTACCTGGCCAGGCGCGACGCCGCCTGGATGGGCCCGATCTATCAGTTTCTGGGCCTCACCGTCGGGACGATTCAGCACGACATGGACGATGTGGCCCGTCAGGCGGCGTACGGGGCCGACCTGACCTACGGCACCAATAACGAGTTTGGCTTCGACTACCTGCGCGACAACATGAAATATTCGCTGCAGTCGATGGTCCAGCGCGGGCACCACTTCGCGATCGTGGACGAAGTGGACTCGATCCTGATCGACGAGGCCCGCACCCCGCTCATCATCTCCGGACCGTCGGAAGAATCGACCGACTTGTATGCCCGCGCGGACGCCATCATCCCGCGCCTCAAGCGCGAGGAGGACTATACCCTCGACGAGAAGGCCCGCACGGTGGCCCTGACGGAAGAGGGCGTCGAGCGGGCGGAGAAGCTGCTGCACGTCGAGAACCTGTATGACCCCGCCGAGATGGATCTGAACCACGCCGTCCAGCAGGCTCTTCGTGCGCATGCCCTCTACAAGCGGGACGTGGACTATATGGTGAAGGACGGCGAAGTCATCATCGTCGACGAGTTCACCGGCCGGCTGATGCCCGGGAGACGCTGGAGCGACGGCCTGCACCAGGCGGTCGAGGCCAGGGAGAAGGTCCGCATCCAGAAGGAAAATCAGACCCTGGCCACGATCACCTTTCAGAACTACTTCCGCATGTACACGAAGCTGGCCGGGATGACCGGAACGGCCGACACCGAGGCGGTCGAGTTCGACAAGATCTACAAGCTCGAGGTCATGGTCGTCCCAACCAACCAGTCGCTCATCCGCATCGAGCATCCCGACGTCGTCTATCGAACCGAGGCCGAAAAGTTCGCCGCGGTGGTGGAGGAGATCGAGGAGCTGCACCACCGGGGCCAGCCGGTCCTGGTCGGCACCATTTCGATCGAGAAGTCGGAGCATCTCAGCGAGCTGCTGCGCCGCAAGGGGATTCGCCACGTCGTCCTGAACGCCAAGTACCACGAGCGGGAGGCGGAGATCGTGGCCCAGGCGGGCCGCCTGGGTGCGGTGACCATCGCCACCAACATGGCCGGCCGCGGCACCGATATCCTGCTGGGCGGCAACCCGGAGTTCCTGGCTCGGCGGACGCTCCAGGAAAGCGGGCTCGACCCGGCCGCAACACCGCCCGAGGCGTTGCGCGACGCCATGGAGCGCTTCCGCGAACAGTGCGCCGAGGAGCACGACAAGGTCGTCAGCTTCGGCGGCCTGCACATCCTCGGCACCGAGCGGCACGAGGCGCGCCGGTTCGATAACCAGCTGCGCGGCCGCGCCGGCCGCCAGGGCGATCCCGGATCGTCGCGCTTCTACCTGTCGCTCCAGGATGACCTGATGCGGATCTTCGGATCGGATCGGATCTCCGGGCTGATGCAGAAACTGGGCATGGAGGAGGGGGTTCCCATCGAGCATGGCATGGTCACCCGGGCGATCGAAAGGGCCCAGAAGCAGGTGGAAGCGCGGAACTTCGAGATGCGCAAGCATCTGCTCGAGTACGACGACGTCAACAACAAGCAGCGGACGGAGATTTACGCCCTGAGGCGCGAGCTTCTCGAAGGCAAGGGGCAGCGGGAGTACCTGCTCCAGAAGGCCGAAGACATCCTGACGCACCTCGTCCAATCAACCTGTGGTCCGGAGATCGACCCTGAGTCATGGGAGACCGAGGAGCTGCGCACCGGGGTCCTCCGGATCTTCGGGCTCGACGTCCAGGGGCTCGGGCTCGACTGGGAGAAAGTCACGAGTGCGGAGCTGCGCGAGACGCTCTGGGCGAAAGTACGGGAGAGTTACGAGCACAAGGAAGCGACTCTCGGCCCTGAGGCGATGCGCCAGCACGAGCGCCTCCTGATGCTGTACGTCATCGACACGGCCTGGAAAGATCACCTGTTGGCGATGGATCACCTCAAGGAAGGGATCGGGCTGCGCGGTTACGGACAGCGTGACCCGCTGACCGAGTACAAGAAGGAATCATTCGAGATGTTCGGCATGATGGGGGAGCGGATCGAGGACGAAATCATCATGAATCTCTGGCGCCTCGACGCCGTGGTCCAGACGCAGCAGGAGGACATGGAGCGTAAGCGGCAGCGCGATCTCGTCTACACGGCTCCCGCGAAGGAGGCTCCGCACCCCGTGCAGAGCGCCGCCGGCAGGGTGGGACGCAACGACCCCTGTCCCTGCGGCTCGGGCAGGAAGTACAAGAAGTGCCACGGTTCGGAGGAGGGGACCGGGGCCGCAGCCGGCAAGGCCGCGCCCCACGGCGTGCGAGTCTGAGCGGAGGAGACCGAGACGATGCTCGACGGACCGATCCCTGAAGCGCTGACCTTCGACGACGTGCTCCTGCTGCCTGCCAGGTCGGAGGTGCTGCCGAGCCGCGTCGATGTGGCCACCCAGCTCACCCGGCACATCCGCCTCAACATTCCCCTGGTCTCGGCCGCCATGGACACGGTCACCGAGTCACGCCTGGCGATCGCCATGGCCCAGCAGGGCGGCATCGGGATCATCCATAAGAATCTCTCCATCGAGGCCCAGGCCGAGGAGGTCGACCGGGTCAAACGCTCCGAGAGCGGCATGATCGTCGACCCGATCACGGTCGCGCCCGAACAGAAGATCGCCGAGGCCCTGGAGCTGATGCGCAAGTACAAGATCTCCGGGGTGCCCGTGACCGATCGCGGCGGGAAACTGCTCAGCATCCTGACCAACCGCGACCTGCGCTTCGAGACCCGCACCGACCTCAAAGTGTCCGAAGTGATGACCAAGGACCATCTCGTGACCGTTCCGGTGGGCACGACGCTGGAGGAGGCCAAGGCGATCCTCCACAAGCACAAGATCGAGAAGCTTCTGGTGGTGGACCGCGAGAACCACCTCAAGGGCCTGATCACCGTCAAGGATATCCAGAAGATGATCAGGTACCCTCTGGCCTGCAAAGACGCTCTCGGGCGGCTGAGGGTCGGGGCGGCGCTCGGGGTCGGGCCCGACACGATCGACCGCGCGCGGGCGCTCATCCAGGCACGTGTCGATCTCGTGGTGGTGGACACCGCGCACGGGCATTCCACCGGCGTCATGGAGATGGTCCGCAAGATCAGAGCGGCGTTCCCGGATATCGAGCTGGTCGCGGGCAACATCGCCACCGCGCAGGCGAGCGAAGATCTGATCGCCCTGGGCGTGGACGCCTTCAAGGTCGGAGTCGGGCCGGGGTCGATCTGCACCACGCGTGTCGTCACCGGGGTCGGCGTGCCGCAGATCTCGGCCATCGCCGAGTGCGCGCGCGTCGCGCGCAAGCATGGCGTGCCGCTGATCGCGGACGGTGGGATCAAGTATTCCGGGGACATCACCAAGGCTCTGGCGGCCGGCGCCTCTTCGGTGATGATCGGCTCTCTGTTCGCCGGAGTCGAGGAATCTCCGGGCGAGACGATCCTCTCTCAGGGGCGGACCTTCAAGGGATACCGGGGCATGGGCTCCCTCGGGGCCATGCGCCGCGGCAGCGCCGATCGCTACTTCCAGGAGCCCGAGGCGGACGACAAGCTGGTCCCCGAGGGGATCGAGGGGATGGTGCCGTACAAGGGGAGCCTGCAGTCGCTGGTGCCCCAGCTCGTGGGAGGCCTGCGCGCGGGCATGGGATATTGCGGCGCCAGGGACGTCGAGACGCTGCGGCGCGAGGCCCGCTTCATTCGCGTGACCACGGCCGGTCTCAAGGAGAGCCATGCGCACGACGTGGTCATCACCAAGGAAGCGCCGAACTATCGCAGCGAGTGATCGTGGTCCCGCGCATCGTCGATGGTGAGCCGCCGCGCGCTTCCGCCCAAGTCTTCGATGGTGACCGTGACCCGGTTCTCCGGCAGATAGGGACCCAGGCGCTCGGCCCATTCCACGATGGCGACCCCGTCACCACCCAGGATCTCCTCCAGTCCCAGCTCATCGAGGTCTCCCGGCCTCTCGATCCGGTAAAGATCGATATGGTGGACCGGCAGGCGCCCGCGGTAGGGATTCACCAGGGTGAAGGTGGGGGAGCGAACCTCCTCGGCGGGAACGCCGAGGCCCATCGCCAGTCCGCGCGCGAAGACCGTCTTCCCCATGCCGAGGTCGCCGCGCAACAGCACCGAGTCCCCGGGGCGCAGGTCCCGGGCCAGGGTCTCCCCGGCGCGAATCGTCTCTGCCTCCGAACGTGTCACCAGGCTCTGTCGCGGCATCGATTCCGTCTCGCCCGGTGGCAGGGCTCGGAGGGGATTTAGAGGAGCGGGATCTCCATCAGGAGGGGTCGCGGCATCAGGTTGCGGTGCTCCCGGTAGAGGCGCGGCAGCGGGCGCACCACTTCAAAGCCGGCCCGGGCGCAGACCGGCTGCGACCGCTGATTAGCGATCAGGCGGCTGTACTTGAGATGCCGCTTCCGGCCTATTTCAATGGTCGATTTGAGGAGCGTGAGCCCGATGCCGCGCCCTCGCAGCGCCTCATCGACCCCGATCGAAGCCAGGTAGAGCACATCGCCGCGCGGGTTGTGAGACGAGGACGGCACCATCCGCTCATACTCCACATAAGACCTGGGGAAATCGCGCGTCCAGAGAAGACCGCTGGTCAGGCCGACGATGCGCGGCGACCCGCCGGGTCTCTGGAGCTCCGCCAGCAGAAAGGCCTCCGGCAGGGCGAACAGCCGTCGCTGCAGCTCGTTCAGGGTCGCCGCCAGGCCGCCCCAGACGCGGCGCTCCAGGCGCGTCGCCTCTTCGAGATCGTCGGGCCGGGCCGGGCGAATCAGGACCCGGGTCGCGGCCGACCGCGTCGTGCCGGCAGACGCCGGGTCGAGCCGGGTCCCGGGCGGAAACGATCCGGCGGCAGTCGGTCCGCGGGCGCGCCCCATACTCTCGGTCTGTTTCATTGCTTCCTCTCGCTCAGGTCGCGAGGCGGGCGCAGCCGGGCCAGCGCCCGGGGGAAACGCGCCAGGACATCACGCGCCAGCAGCGGCAGCTCGCCGAGATCGGCGGCCGCCAGATCCCCGGCGAGACCGTGCAGATACACGCCGAGGCGAACCGCCGCGCCGACCTCAATCCCCTGTGCCAGTAGGCCGGTAAGAAACCCGGTCAGCAGATCTCCCGAACCGCCCTTCGCCATTCCCGGGTTGCCGGTCGGATTAACGTGCACCATGCCGTCCGGGGCAGCCACCACCGTCCGATGCCCCTTCAGGACCAGCCAGCAGGCGTGACGCCGGGCGAACTCGCGTGCCACCGCGACCCGATCCCGGACCACCTTCCACGTCGACAGCCCGATCAACCGACCCATCTCCCCCGGGTGGGGGGTGAGGATCAGGGGACGGCTTCGGCCCGACAGGGCCCGCGTTTCCCCGGCGAAGGCGTTCAAGCCGTCCGCGTCCAGAACGACCGGGACCCTGGCCCGCTCCACCACGGCACGGACCAGTTTCATCGTCTCCGGGTGCGTCGTCAATCCCGGGCCGACGGCGACGACGCGCTTCCCGGGGAGGAGGGTGAGAAGTCGACGCAGGGAGGCTGCGGCCAGCGTGCCGTCAGCGGTCTCCGGAAGCACCTCGGTCATCGCTTCCATGGCGCCGCGTACGAAGCCGGCGGCGAGGTTCGCGGGGATCGCGGCGGTCACCAACCCGCATCCGGCACGCAGGGCCGCGAGCGCGACCATGCGCGCCGCCCCCCCCTTGCCGCGCGATCCGGCGACGACCAGCGCATGGCCGTGGTCGCCCTTGTGGCTGTCGCTCCGGCGAATCGGCAGAAGCGGCACGAGTTCCGCCGCCTCGATGAGACGCAGGGTGCACCGCTCTGCCGCCACCGCCTCGGGTGGGATGGAGATATCGACGACATGCAGCTCACCACAGAGCGACTCCGCCGGCGGGAGGATGTGCGGCAGCTTGGGACGCGCGAAGGTCACGGTGTAGTCGGCGGCGATGCATGGACCCGGCACGGTCGCGGTGTCACCCGACAGGCCGGACGGGATGTCCACGGCGACGATGTCCGCGTCGGAGGCGTTGACGTCCGCGATGACCGACGCCAGCAATCCCTCGACCGGCCGGGACAGACCCGTGCCGAGGATGCCGTCGATCACCACGTCGCAGGTTCGCAGGAGCGGCCGTGCCGCCCGCCAGTCGGCCCGCGATACCACCTGGCGCGGGGCGCGGCCGAGACGTCTCAGGATCTCGAGGTGCACGGCGGCGCTGCCGCGGACCTCCCTGCGGCGCCCGAACAGGACCGATGTGAACGGGATGCCGTGCCCATGCAGGTGGCGCGCGAGGACCAGGGCGTCGCCGCCGTTATTGCCCCGTCCGCACAGAAGAAGCAAACGGCGGACCGGCAGATCTTCGTAGGTCCGCGCCAGGAAGTTGAACAGCTGAATGCCGGCGTTTTCCATGAGGACGACCTCCGGCACGCCGAACTGCCTGACGGCGCGCCGATCGATGTCCCTCATCTGCCGAGAGGTGAGGATCTCCACGTCGGATGGTCCCCGGAAACGGCTCACTTTACACAGGCCGGGCCGGCGAATCAAGCGCGCCGCTTCACACCAGCGATCCCTCTAGCGTCTGGAGGCCTGACGGGGGGGCGTGACCGGCGCCGACCCTGCCGGTGTCGGAGACGATCTTGGCGTGACCACTCATCCTGGACGCGGCCTCACCAGGCGGCGACGTCCAGCCTGAGCGAGTGATGCTGATGGTGGCGCGGGCGTGACTTGACCACTCGCATCGGCGAGGAAACCCCGGTGTGAAGCGCCGCGTCCTGCAGTCGCCGGGTCGTGTGAGACCGAGCGACCGGGGCCCCGCCGCGCGCTTCATGCGCGGTGGGTGGGAGCGAGGCGAACCGAGGGGAGGGTCGCGCAGCGAGCCGGACCCGTGCCCGGCGACTGCAGGACGCGGCGCTTCACACCGGGGATCTCTCAGGCCCGGGCGGCGTTGACAGTGGCGCGAGCGGTCATGGATAATCGGCGTCCCCGCTGCGATTGCGCACGATCGAGACACAGGCGCAAGTCTTCGGACCCATCCCAGGGGGGAGGTGGGCGGCATGCTACGCTTCTTGACGGCGGGGGAATCGCACGGTCCGGCGCTGGTCGCCATCCTGGATGGCCTGCCTGCAGGGCTGCCGGTGTCGGCCGACGATATCGATCGGGAGCTGGCCCGGCGGCAGCACGGCTACGGGCGCGGCGGCCGCATGAAGATCGAGCAGGATCACGCCCTCATCCTGTCGGGAATCCGGCATGGGCGCACGCTCGGCAGCCCCGTCGCCCTGACCATCGCCAACCGGGATTGGACCAACTGGCAGAAGGCGATGGCGATCGAAGCCATCGACCTGAGCGATGCCGAACGAAAAAGGGTGACTCGCCCCCGGCCCGGTCACGCCGACTTGCCGGGGGCCCTCAAATACGACACGCACGACGCGCGCGACATCCTGGAGCGGGCTTCCGCCCGCGAGACGACCGCTCGCGTGGCGGTCGGGGCCCTGTGCAAGAAGTTCCTGGCGCATTTCGAGATCGCCGTCGCCAGCCACACCACCTCGCTCGGCGGCGTCTCCTACGCGCCGGGCCTCGAAAAGAGATGGGAGGAGATCGTGGCGGCCGAAGGCTCGCCGCTGCGCTGTGCCGACGTCGATCTCGAGCGGCAGATGATGGCGCTCATCGATAGGGCCAAGCAGCAGGGCGACTCCATCGGCGGCGGCTTCCAGGTCGTGGCCCGGGGCGTGCCGCCCGGGCTCGGCAGCCACCGGCATTGGGACGTGCGACTCAACGCCCGGCTCGCCGCCGCGCTCTGCTCGATCCAGTCGGTCAAGGCGGTCGCGATCGGGGATGGGGTTGAGTCGGCCGCCGCCGCGGGCTCCGAGTTTCACGACGAGATCGATTACGACGCGGCCGGACGCCGGTTCCATCGCCGCACGAACCATGCCGGAGGGATCGAGGGGGGCATCACCAACGGCGAGGAGATCCGGGTCAGGGTCTACGTCAAGCCGCTGTCGACTCTGCCCCGGGCGCTGCACAGCGTCGACCTGGCGTCGAAAGAAGCGTTTGACGCCCAGGTCGAACGCACCGACGTCTCCGCCATCGCCGCTGCGGGCGTCGTCGGCGAGGCGATGACCGCAGTGGTCCTGGCCGAGGCCTTCCTGGATAAGTTCGGGGGCGATTCGGTGCAGGAGACGACCCGTAACCACCGCAACTACCTGGCCCAGCTGCGCGATTTCTAGTTCCGTGAACAAAACGTTCCGGACCATCTGGGGAGTCGTCGCCGTGATCCCCCGGGGGCGGGTGGCCACCTATGGACAGATCGCCCGGATGGCCGGCTTGCGGAGCGGCGCGCGGACGGTTGGTTGGGCGATGCGGGCCGTTCCGGATGGCCTGCGCATCGGCGGTCGGCCGGTCCCATGGCATCGGGTGATCAACGCTTCCGGGCGCATCTCACCCCGGCTGGATCCCGCCGGGGAAACGGCGCGTCAGGCGATTCGCCTCGGGCGGGAGGGCATCGAGGTGTCGCCGGGAGGAGCGATCGATCTCGAGCGTTATCTCTGGAGCGGCGTTGCGCCGCGGCGCTCATCCTCCTGAGAGGGGTGTCGAGGCCGCGGGACCCTCGACGGTGGCGCCGGCCGCGTCGGGGGCGCCGGGATGAGCCTGGGCGCGGAACTGCAGCTCGTACAGGCGGGCATAGACCCCGGCCCGCTCCATGAGTTCGCGGTGGCTGCCCTCCTCCACGAGCCGTCCGCGGTGCAGGACGAGAATCCGATCCGCCCCCAGGATCGTCGACAGTCGGTGCGCGATGATGAGGGAGGTCCGACCGCGCAGCAGGGTCCCCAGGGCCTCCTGGATTCGTCCTTCGGTCTCGGTGTCGATGCTCGAGGTCGCCTCGTCCAGGACCAGCACCGCAGGGTCGTACGCCAGAACGCGCGCGAACGAGATCAGCTGCTTCTGGCCGACCGAAAGATTGCTGCCGCGCTCCCGCACCGGCTCGTCGTAGGAGGAGGGGAGCCGGCGGATGAACTCGTCGGCGCGCACCAGGCGCGCGGCCGCCTCGATCCGATCCCGGCTCATCGCCCGGTCGCCGAAGGCGATGTTGGAAGCGATCGTGCCGGTCGTCAGGACGTGATCCTGCATCACCACGCCGACCTGCCGCCTCAGGGCATCGAGCGGGAGCCGGCGCAGATCCCGTCCGTCGAGGCGGATCGATCCCGAGGTCGGATCGTAGAGCCGGATCAGGAGCTTGATCAGGGTCGTCTTGCCGGCGCCGGTCGCGCCCACCACCGCCACGCGCTGTCCCGGCTCGACCCGGAAGCTGATGCCGTGCAGGATGGGGTTCCCGGCGCGGTAGGCGAACTGGACCGCCTCGAATTCGATCCGGCCGCGGGCGCGCCCGGGGAGAGCCGGGCCCTCGGGGGAGGTGATGGCCGGACGGGTGTCGAGCAGCGAGAAGATCCGTTCCAGAGAGGCCATCGCCGCCTGGAGGACGGCGTAGAAGCTGCTCAGATCGCGAATCGGCCCGAAGAATCGTGACGTGTACTCGAGGAAGGCGACGAGCGTCCCGAAGGTCAGAGCGCCCGCGACGATGCGTCCGCCTCCGTACCAGATGATCATCGCCGTCGCAAGCGTGCCGACCAGCTCGATGATCGCGGAGAACGAGGACTCGTAGACCACCGACTGCAGCTCCGCCTCACGGTGTTCTCGATTGATCGTCTCGAACTCCAACAGGTCCTCCCGCTGCCGGCGAAACAGCTGCGCGACCAGCATCCCCGAGACCGCCTCCTGCAGGAAGGCGTTCAGGCGGGCGACCCGGCGCCGAACATCACGGTAGGCCTGGCGGATGCGGCCGCGGAAGAGGGCGGAGATCAGGAAGAGCACCGGTGCGATCGCGAAGGTCACGAGCGCCAGCCGGACGTCGAGCCAGGAGAGAATGACGACGATCGCCAGCAGCTTGACGCTGTCGCCCAGCAGGGAGACCACGCCGGAGGAGAAGAGATCGGCGAGTGACTCGACATCGGTGGTCACGCGAGTCATCAGCCGGCCCACCGCGTAGCGATCGAAGAAGGCGGTGTCGAGACCCTGCAAATGGGCAAACAGGCGGTTGCGCAAGGAGCGTATGACTTTTTGTCCCGTGCGCTCCATCGTGTAGAGCTGCCCGAAGCGGGCGGCCATCTCGACGACGAAGGCCAGGAAGTACAGCAGGGCCAGCGGTGCGAGGCCGGACGAATCGCGGCGATGGATCGGTCCGTCGATCACCAGCTTGAGCAGATAGGGCTGCGTCAGCTGAGCCGCCATCACCACGAACATGAGCGTCACGGACAGCGTGATGAGCGGCGCTTCGGGAATGATGAACTCGAGCAGGCGGCGGACCAGGCGGGCGTCGTAGGCCTTGCCTAGCACCACCTCGTCGTGTTGATCGGCGCTCACGACGCCCCTCGTTCTCGCCCTTCGATCGCTCACAGGCGCTCGAGCTCCCGCTCGATCTGCTGCTGGTGGCGCAGGCGCGCGAAGGGGCCGTCCTGCTTCAGAAGCTCGTGAGGAACGCCGGATTCCACGATCCGCCCATCCTCGAGCATGATGATGCGATCGGCCTGGAGCACCGTCGAGACGCGGTGGGAGATCAGGAAGGTCGTGCGCCGGCGCAGGAAGGCGCGCAGTCCCTGCAGGATCGCGTCCTCGGTGTCGGCATCGATGCTGCTCAAGGCATCGTCCAGAATCAGGATGCGCGGGTCGAGCAGCAGGGCCCGCGCCAGCGCCACCCTTTGCCGCTGCCCGCCGGACAGGGTCACGCCGCGCTCCCCGACGAGAGTGTCCAGCCCCTCGGGCAGGTCGGGAAGGTCGCGCATGATCTGTGCGATCCTCGCTGCCTCCTCGATGTCGCCGCGCGAGGCATCGGACCGTCCGAGGGCGATGTTCTGGGCGATGGTCCGGGAGAACAGGAAGGTCTCCTGCGGGACCACCCCGATCCGCTCCCGGAGGCGAGAGGTCGGAATCCGGTTCAGGTCGTTGCCGTCGATGAACACCATCCCGTCGGGGACCTTGTGGACGGCGGCCAGGACATTGACGAGAGACGTCTTTCCGGACCCGACCGGCCCCACCACCCCGACCGTCGTTCCCGCCGGCACATCGAGGTCAATCCCGCGCAACACGGGGCGCCCGCCGCGGCCGCCGTTCGGATAGGAGAAATCGAGCGCCCGGAAAGTGACGGCTCCGTCGAGCTCTGGCCCGGGCCCCGGCACGTGGTCCGAGGGCAGGTCGCTCCGCTGCGCCCTAATCTCCTCGACGCGGCGGATGGCGCCCAGGCCCCGCTGGAAGACGCCGAGAACCCAGCCCATCATCACGGTGGGCCCGGTCAGCAGGGCGAGGTAGGCGGTGAAGGCGACGAGGCCGCCGAGGCTCAAGGTTCCCCCGATGACGTGCCGACCTCCGAGCCACAGGACCGCGATGGTGCTCAGCCCGCCGAGGCCGCCCATGAGGGTGACGATCTGGCCCCGGCTCAACGCCAGGGCCAGGGAGCGCCGGAGGTACTCGCCACTCAACTCCGAAAAGGCGGCGATCTCCTCCGGCTCCCGGCAGTAGGCCTTGACCATGTTGTGGCCGCTCAGATTCTCCTGCGCCTTGTTGCTGATCTCCGCGAGCTGCTCCTGGGTGGCGTTGCTCCGGGCGTGAATCGTGCGGCTCACACGGAAAACGCCGAACAGCAGCAGGGGGTAGGGGAGAACCGCGACCAGGGTCAAGGCGGGGTCGAGCCATGCCATCAGGGTGAGGCCCGCGGCGTAGCGTAGAAACACGTCGAGGACGTTGAGAACGCCCGGCCCGAACAGCGAGCGGATCAGCATCAGGTCGTTGACCGCGCGCGACATGATTTCGCCGGTCCTGTGGCGGCCGTAGAAGGAGGCGGGCAACGATTGCAGATGGGCGAAGAGATCCTGACGGATGTCGTAGACGATCCGCCGTGACGCGCCCAGGATGAGCCATCGCGACCAGGCGCGCACGAAGGCCAGGGCGATCGCGACCACGGCGATCGCCGCCGCGTCCAGGCTCACCCTCCGCAGATCCGCCGTTCCGCGCAGCGCCTCGATCGCCTCCTTGACCAGCCACGGAATCGACAGGGAAAAGGCGTTGGTCACCAGAAGACAGAGCAGCCCCTGGAGGAAGGCGCCCCGGTAGGCGCGCAGGTATCGGAGGATCAGGGACACCGATGGTTCACGCGCTCCACGTCGAGTCCGGCCCGGCGGCGCCCAGGAGGCCCAGGAAGAAATTCTCGATGAAAAGCTGCCGGTTCCCCTTGCGCCGGATCGCCTCGAGGGTCGCGTCGAGGCGATCGATGGCGAGAGGGCCGGCCTCGCCCAGCCGGCCCGCCAGGGCGGCGAGACGGGGCGAGAGATCGACGTGCACCAGTCGCGTGCCGCCCGCAGCGGACGGTGTGGCTGCGATGATCATCACGTCTCGGAGCAGCCCGAAGACGATCTCCAGGTCCGACTCGACCGCATCTCCGCCCCGGGCGATTTCCTCGGCCCGCGCGATCGCCAGGCCCGGATCGCCGCGCGTCAACAGCATCTCGAGGATCTGGAGAAGCGATTCGCGGCGCCGTCGAAATTCCTCGAGGTCGAGATCGAGCGCGGCGCCGATGCGGCCGAAGGCCAGGCCGGCCCGCAGCAGGGCCTGTTCCGGATCGATGCCCCCCCGCCGCACCAGCGCCTCAGCGATGGCATCCCGAGGCACGAGCTGGAACGGGATCGCCTGGCAGCGGGAGCGCAAGGTGGGGAGCAAGCTGTGGAGCGAGCTGGTGATCAGAATCAAGACGGCGTGGGGGGGAGGTTCTTCGAACGTCTTGAGCAGCGCGTTGCCGGCCTCGGCGGGCAGCCGCTGGGCCTGATCGACGATCAGGAACGATCGCGGACCCTCCGCCGGACGGCGCTGCACGAAGACAATTCCCTGGCGGATGCGGTCGATCAGCAGGCTCCAGGTCGGGTTGGCGATCGCATCGGCCTGGCGCTCCTGGGGATCGATGCCCGAGGCCCCCTCGGACGTCTCGCCCTTGTCGAAATCGGCAAGCCGCTCCGGGAATGCGATCCGGATGTCAGGATGGACGAGGGCGCGCTCGTCGATGCGCCGGCAGGAGGCGCAACGGCCGCAGGGTCGCTCGCCGGACGCCGTGCACAGGAACGCGCGCGCCAGAGCCAGGGCGGTCGGCAGCTTCCCGACGCCGACCGGGCCATGAAAGATGAGCGACGGGGAGAAGCGGTCGGAGTTCATGAGAGCGCCGAGCGAGGCGATGGCCCGAGGCTGCCCGACGATCCCGGCGAAAGGGTTCACGGCCGCCCCAGGAGACGCAGGACGATCGGCCGCACGCGGGCCTGGACCTCGTCGCGGCTGCCGCGCGCATCCACGACGGTGAAGCGCCGCGGCTCGTGACGCGCCAGCTCCAGATATCCGGCGCGCACCCGCTCGTGGAACGCCAGGTCCTCCTGCTCGAAGCGGGTTTCGTCGTGTGAGCCGGACAGGTCCCGCTCCCGTGCTCTGTGGAGCTCGAAGCGGGCGTCGACATCGAACAGGAGCGTCGCGGAGGGGCGCAGGGCGAGGACTTCGAGCGCGTGGAGGCGCCGGATCAGGTCGAGCGACAGACCGCGGCCGTATCCCTGGTAGGCCAGGGTCGCGTCGAGGTAGCGGTCACAGAGGACCAGGCGGTTCTCGAGGAGCGCCGGCCTGATCACCTGGTCGAGGTGCTGGGCGCGGGCGGAGGCATACAGCAGCAGCTCGCACGCGGGACTGATGTCGGTGTGGGAAGGATCGAGGACCAGTTTGCGCACCTGGTCGCCGATCGGCGTGCCCCCCGGCTCGCGCGTCAGGACGTGCTCGATGCCGCATTCCTCCAGGTACTCGGACACCATCTGGATCTGGGTGGTCTTCCCGGAGCCCTCGATCCCCTCGAAGGTGATGAACAGGCAGGGCGGGCCGGACGGAGTCGGCGTCTCGGTTTGGCTCATCGTCCCTCCGGGCGCTGCCGTCGGAAATAATCCCGGGCGCGCTCGATGTCCCGGCGCACCTGCTCCACAAGCGCGCCGGGCGATTCGAACTTGATCTCCTGCCGCAGGCGGGCCAGGAAGCGCAGCTCGACCGGGCGATCGTACAGGTTTCCGGTCGGATCGAGAAGATGGGCCTCGATGGCGTGGCTCGACCCCGCGAAGGTGGGGCGCGAGCCGATGTTGGTGACCGACGGGTGGGCAGCGCGCTCCACGACCGCGTCGGTCACATAGACGCCGTCCTGGGGGATGAGGTCCTGCGCCGGTTCGAGGTTGGCCGTTGGGAAGCCGAGCCCCTGGCCGCGGCCGGCGCCATGGATGACGCGCCCCTCGAGAGCGAAAGGGCGGCCGAGAAGGTCGCGGGCCAGCTCCACCTCGCCGGAGAGGATCGCCCGGCGAATCCGGCTGCTGCTGATCGGGCTGCCGAGGGAGAGGACCTCGGGGACCTTCTCGGCGTACAGGCCGAGATCGGAGCACAGGCGGATCAGAAGATCGGCGGTTCCGGCGCGGCCCTTCCCGAAGTTGAAATTGGCTCCGACGTAGACCTCCCGCACCGCCAGCATCGCGGCCAGGTACTCCTTGACGAAGCGCTCCGGCTCGACGGCGGCCAATTCCTGAGTGAAAGGCAGGACGAGGACGAACTCCATGCCGGACTCTTCGAGGAGAGCGAGCTTCTGGCGCCGGGTCGAGATCAGGCGCGGGGCGCGCTCCGGCGCCAGGATGTTGAGCGGGTGCGGGTCGAAGGTGATCAGCAGGCTGCTGCCGCCAGTGGCCCGGGCCCGCTCGAGAACCCGCGCGACGATCGCCTGATGACCGCGGTGGAGTCCGTCGAAGTTGCCGATGGTCGCCACCGGGGTCTTCAAGTGGGCGCTCAGGGACGCGGGGTCGCTGAAAACCTTCAGGGGGCCTCCTAGGAGCGTGTCCGACCGTGACTCATGCGAAGTGCGCGGCCGCGAACTTCAAGAGCCTGAGGGCCAGGTTGGCGTACAGACCGGCGATGAGATCGTCGGTGACGATCCCCCAGCCGCCCGGCAGCCGTTCGGCTCGCCGGGCCGGCGGAGGCTTGAGGACATCCATCACCCGGAACAGCACGAACCCGCCGAAAAGCGTCGGCCAGGAGAACGGCAGGCCCAGGAGGGTGACGAACAGGCCAGCGGTCTCGTCGATCACCACGGCGCGCGGGTCCTTGTGCTCCATGAGACGCGCCGCCCGGCCGGCGGCCGGGACCGCGGCGACCGCGATCACGATGGTCGCAAGGGCGAAGCCCCATGATGGAAGGGTCCAGGCCAGAAGCGCGGCGAGCGGCAGCGAGGCGAGCGTCCCGACCGTTCCGGGGACGATCGGCGAGCGTCCGGCGCCGAACAATGTCGCGAGCCCGAGCGCCAGGCGGTCGAGACCGCTGCGAGGAGCGCTCACGCCGTCGGGCGGGCGGGCGCGGCCAGCGCCGCACCCACCAGGTCGTGCGGGTGCGAGTCGATGATCCGCACCGGCACCAGATGGCCCGGCCAGAGCGGGCCCGGGGCGTCGGTGATCAGGACCCGGCCGTCGATCTCCGGCGCCTGGCCCTCGGTCCGGCCGCAGAGAATCATGTCGCTCTCCTCGTGCGGCCCTTCGACCAGAACGTCGAGCGTCGTGCCGATCAGGGCGCGGTGGCGGCGGGCCGAGATGCGCTCCTGGATCGCCATGAGGCGGGTGCGGCGCTCGTCCTTCACCTCCGCCGGGACATCGTCCGGAAGGGCCGCGGCGGCCGTGCCCTTTTCCTCCGAATAGGTGAAGACGCCGACATGATCGAATTCCGTCTCTTCGACGAACCGGCACAGGACGCCGAAGCGCTCCTCGGTCTCTCCGGGAAAGCCGACGATGAACGTCGTGCGCAGGGCGATGCCGGGAACGCGCGCGCGCAGCCGGGCGACGAGCCGCGCGTGGCTCGCGGCGTTGCCTCCGCGGCGCATCGTCCTGAGCAGCTCCGCGTCGGCGTGCTGCAGAGGAAGGTCGAGATAGCGGGCGATCCGCCGGCCGGAGGCCAGGGCGTCCACGAAGTCCTCGGTGATGCGGTTGGGGTAGGCATACAGCACGCGGATCCAACGCAGCCCGTCGACCTCGTCGAGGGCGCGCAGCAGCGCGGCCGCGGTCGTCCCGTCGCGCAGGTCGGTCCCGTAATCGGTGCTGTCCTGGGCGATCAGGTTCAGCTCGACCACCCCCGATCCGGCCAAACGCTTCGCTTCCTGGACGATCGAAGCGATCGGCCGCGACCGCTGCGTGCCACGAAACGAGGGGATGGCGCAGAAGGAGCAGTCGTGGTCGCAGCCCTCCGAGATTTTGAGATAGGCCGAGTACCCGGGTGTGGCCAGGAGACGGGGCGAGTCGTGGGTGTAAAGATAATGGGCGGCCGCGCGGCTGGCCTCGAACCTCGAGCCGGCCGAAAGGGCGCAGGCCTCGGCGATCCGCTCGATGTCGTTGAGGCCGACGAAGGCGTCGACCTCGGGAAGGGTCGCCTTGAGCTCGTCGTGGTTCTGCTGCACCAGGCACCCTGCGACCACCAGCCTGCGGCAGCGACCGGTCCGCTTGTGCTCGGCCATCTCGAGGATGGTTTCGACCGACTCCTCGCGGGCGGGGCCGATGAAGGTGCAGGTGTTGACGACGATCACGTCGGCCTCGGCCGGATCGCGAGTCAGCGCGTACCCGGACCGCGTGAGTGTTCCAAGCATCACTTCGCTGTCGACCAGGTTCTTGGGACAGCCGAGGCTGACCATGCCGACCTTCACCACCGCTCGCCTCGATTCCGCTTGGGAGTCATCAGGGATAGAGCCGGTTGAGGGTGCGGGGGTATGGGATCGCCTCCCGCAGGTGATGGACGCCGCCGACGAAGGAGACGAAGCGCTCGATGCCCATGCCGAAGCCTCCGTGAGGCACGCTGCCGTACCGACGGATATCCAGGTACCACTTGAAGGCCTCGACCGGAAGGCCGTGCTCGTGGAGGCGGCGCAGCAACAGGTCGTGATCGTGGATCCGCTGGCTGCCCCCGATGATCTCGCCGTAACCCTCGGGGGCCAGAACATCGACGCATAGCGCGCGATCGGGACGGGTCGGATCCGGCTGCATGTAGAAGGCCTTGATGTCGGCAGGATAGTGCGTGACCATGACCGGCCGGTCAAAGGCCTCGGTGAGCAGGGTCTCGTCGAGCCCTCCCAAGTCGTTGCCCCGCACGAAGGGAGGCGCGTCCTGGGCGCGGGCCCGCGCCACGACCTCGGGCCGGGTCAGGATGTCGGCCGCTTCGTCGTAGGTCAGCCTCGGGAAGGGCCGGGTGACGGTCTCGAGCTTCGCGGTGTCACGTTCGAGCGTGACCAGCTCGCTGCGGCAGCGATCGAGGGTCCGCGCGACCAGGCTGACGACGAACTCCTCGGCCAGATCGAGGAGATCGGTCAACGTAGCGAAGGCCATCTCCGGCTCGACCATCCAGAACTCGGTCAGATGCCGGCGCGTCTTCGACTTCTCCGCCCGGAACGTCGGGCCGAAGCAGTACACCTTGCCGAACGCCATGCAGGCCGGCTCGAGGTAGAGCTGCCCCGATTGGCTCAGGTAGGCCTTCTGGCCGAAATAGTCGGTCTCGAACAGGGTCGATGTGCCCTCGCAGGCGGCCGGGGTCAGGATGGGAGAATCGATCAGCACGAACTCGCGCTCGTAGAAGAAATCGCGAATCCCCTGACAGATCTCGCTGCGAATCCGCAGCAAGGCATGCTGCTTCGACGAGCGCAGCCAGAGATGCCGATGGTCGAGCAGGAAGTCCGGGCCGTGGTCCTTCGGGCTGATGGGGTAGTCGATCGACTGCTGCACCAGCGTGAGCCCGTTCAGGCTCATCTCGTAGCCTCCCGGGGCCCGATCGTCCCGGCGGATCGTGCCGACGACTTCGATCGACGACTCCTGGGTCGCCTTCTGGCAGGCTTCGACGGCATCCGGTGGCAGCTCCGGCTGGAAGGCCACGGCCTGCAGATAGCCGGTCCCGTCGCGCACGATCAGGAACTGGAGCTTGCCTTTCTCGCGCCGGTTATAGACCCAGCCGCGGATCCGGACCTGCTGTCCCTCGTGGCGGCCGGCGTGTCGAATGGTGGTTGTGATCATGCGGGCTCCGAACGAAGCAGCCATTATAGGGGCCTTGCGAGAAGAGGGTCAAGGAACGCTCCCGGCCCCCGCAACTCGCCATGCTATAGTGCGGCGCGCGGGCGATCCGGGAGGTCGGTGACGCGAGGGCGAGTGGCGCGAGCGATTCCGCCAGGATGGCGTGCGGTGGCAGGGCCGACCCTTGCCGGCCTGCTGGCCCGCGCCGCCATGATCGCCTGGACGCACCCGCTGGTGCTCTCCGTCGACGAGAGCCGCTTCTGGGATCTGGCGACGCGCCGGATGCAGGGGACGGCGTTCCTCGCACCGCTCTATCCCTTCTGGCTAAGAGCCCTCCGCCTACTCCTCGGTGACAGCGTCCTCGCGGTCCGGCTCGCGACCGCCGCTCTATCGCTCGTCTCCATCGTCCTCGTCTTCCTTCTGGCCGAGCGGCTCGGTGGACCCGGCTCGGGGAGGGTGCCGGCCTGGGTCGCGGCGCTGCTGCCGACACTCGTCTATGCCGACGGGCGTCTGCGCAGCGAGCCGCTCCTGATCCTTTTGCTCCTGCTGTTCGCCTGGCTCTGGACGGATCCCCGGGCCGGTCGGACGAGGACGATCCTCGCGGCGGGCGGGCTGGCGGGCGCGGCCGTTCTCGTCCGTCCCGAATTTCTGCTCCTTCCGGCGTGGCTCTTGGTTGTGGCGGTGTTCCGCGGCGGCTCGAGCTCCGCGGTGCGTAAGGTATGCCTGCTGATCCCCGGAATGCTCGTCGTCCTTCTGCCCTGGATGGTCCGGAACCACGAGCTCTTCGGCTCGTGGACGATCACCACGAACGGTGGCTACAACTTCTGGAAATCGTTCAATCCACAGACCGACGGCTCGCAAGTGCCGCCCGCCGACATGTCTCTCTTCGACGACGTGCCGGAAGATCGGCTCGACCCGGTCGGTTACGCGGCCGGAGCGTCATTCATCGTGGAGCACCCGATAAGGAGCCTGCTGCTGACCCCGGCGAAGCTGCTCCATCTCTTCGGCCCGGAGCGCGGCTTGCTGTCGGACATCCGTCAGAGACAGGTCCCGTCGCGACCTTTGGCGGTCGGGCTGGTGTTCGCCGGGCTCGAGAACATCGCCTGGTTCGCGCTTCTCGCCGGCGGGCTGTACGCGCTTCTTGGGCCCATTCGCAGTCCCGTGAAAGATGTCGTGCTCGCGGTCCTCGTCACGCTGATCGTGACGCATGCCGTCTTCTTCGGCGACGAACGCTTTCACGTTCCCCTGGTGCCGTTCCTGTGCGCGGCGCTTCCTGAAGCGTGGGACGGAAGCCTCCGCACCCGCGCTCCGGTGCGGGCGCTCGGCGCGACCCTGGCTGTCGTGGCGCTCGCCTGGGCGCTGATTCTGGCGCGCGACGCGGCCAGGGTTGCCGCCCTTTGGAACGGCTGACGCCGGTCGAGGGAAGCGTGACACCGCCGCGCAATAGAGACGTGCTGATCCGACCCGTGTGCGCTTCCGACCGCGAGGCCCTGGAGGCTCTGGGCCATCCACCCGTCGCGATCGCCGCCCTCTGCCCCGCCCGCATGACCCGGCTGGCGTGGGCCCTTTCCGGGCTCGAGGCTCGGAGCCTGATCGCCCTGGAGATCGGCACGGGGCTGCCGCTCGGCAGCGTCCAGTTCGTCCGGGCCCGCCGCGACACCGGCACCTGGATGTTCGGACTGTGGCGGGTGGCCGCCGCGCACCGCCGCCAGGGGATCGGGAGGCGTCTTCTCGAGGCGGGCGCGCGGAGGATGCCGGGGCTCCGCCGGCTCTATTCGTTCGTCGAGTGGGGCAACGACGCCTCGATCGCGGCGCACCGCTGCCTGGGCTTCGAGATGGCGGAGGAGCTGCATGGAACGGCGACGCTCGGCGCGCTCTCCACCATCGGTCGGGCGGCGCCCGCGGCGCGCCTCCGCCCGGCCGCGGCGCCGGATCGCCAGCGTCTCGCCGACCTCTACGAGCGCGCGCAGGGAGCGCTCTGGCGGCGCCTGTTCCCGGGTCGACCGCAGCGCTTCTCCCTCGAAGGCGGCCTGGGGGCCGAAGGACCGACTCTCGCGCTGCTCCGTGCGCTGCGCGACGGGCCGGTGCGGCTGTTCACGGTGCAGGTGGATGCGGCGGGCCCCGACCACGGCTTCGTGGCGCTCGCCCGGCTCGGGGGAACGATCACTCTCTATACCGACCCGGAGCGCTGCGACACGGGGCTGCTCGCCAAAGTGGCGGTGCAGCTGA
>JBGPLZ010000054.1:0-21631 GCA_041486695.1 Acidobacteriota bacterium
CATGGTGCCAAATAAGGTCCGCGCCGTCTCCGCCTGGGAAGGCCGGCTCCTGAAGGCCGCGGTCCTCGATAGCCTCCGCAAGCTCGATCCACGGGCGATGATCAAAAACCCGGTCATGTTCGTGGTCGAGGCCGGGAGCGTCCTCACGACGCTGGCCTGGATCCGGGACCTCCTCGTCTCTCCGCCCGGGGCACCCCCGGCCTGGTTCACCGGGCAGGTGGCGCTGTGGCTCTGGTTCACGATCGTGTTCGCTAACTTCTCCGAGGCCCTCGCCGAGGGCCGGGGCAAGGCGCAGGCCGCCGCTCTCCGCGGGCTCCGCGAGGAGACCGTCGCCCGCAGGCTCGTCGACGGACGCGAGGAACGGGCCCCCGCCTCCGCCCTGCGGAAGGGTGACACCGTCGTCGTCGAGGCCGGCCAGATCATCCCCGGGGACGGGGAGGTGATCGAGGGGATCGCGTCCGTGGACGAGTCTGCCGTCACGGGCGAGTCGGCGCCCGTCATCCGGGAGAGCGGCGGCGACCGTTCGGCGGTCACGGGGGGGACCAGGGTCCTCTCCGACCGCATCGTGGTGCGGATCACCGCCGATCCGGGCCAGTCCTTTCTCGACCGGATGATCGGGCTGGTCGAGGGAGCCAAGCGCCAGAAGACGCCGAACGAGATCGCGCTTCACGTGCTCCTTTCCGGCATGACGATCATCTTCCTCGTCGCCTGCGCGACGCTCGTGCCGTTCGGGGTCTATTCCGGTCTGCGCTTCCCGGTCGCCGTGATGGTCGCGCTCCTGGTCTGCCTGATCCCGACGACGATCGGTGGTCTGGTGTCGGCGATCGGGATCGCCGGCATGGACCGGCTGATCCGCCACAACGTCATTCCGATGAGCGGTCGGGCGGTGGAGGCGGCCGGGGACGTGGACACGATCCTCCTCGACAAAACCGGCACGATCACGCTCGGCAACCGCATGGCCACGGAGTTCCTGCCGGCGGCGGGGGTGAGCGTGGAAGAGCTGGCCGACGCGGCCCAGCTCGCAAGCCTCGCCGACGAGACGCCGGAAGGCCGCTCGGTCGTCGTCCTGGCGAAGGATCGCTACGGCCTGCGCGGTCGCGAGCTGATGCAGCCCGGCGCGCACTTCGTCCCATTCTCGGCCCAGACGCGGATGAGCGGCTGCAACCTCGAGGGGCGGATCGTCCGCAAGGGGGCGGCCGAGGCGATCGCGCGGCACGTCGCCGCGCTCGGCGGGCGCGTCCCGCCCGACGTCGAGCAGAAGGTCTCGGCCATCGCCAAGGCGGGGGGCACGCCTCTCGCGGTCTCGGACGGCGCGCGCGTCCTGGGGGTCGTGCACCTGAAGGACGTCGTCAAGGGGGGGCTCAAGGAACGTTTCGCGCGCTTCCGGACCATGGGGCTTCGGACGGTGATGATCACCGGGGACAACCCGCTGACGGCGGCCGCGATCGCGGCCGAGGCGGGGATCGACGACTTCCTCGCCGAGGCCACACCGGAGATGAAGCTCAATCTGATCCGGGAGGAACAGGCCCGGGGGAAGCTCGTCGCGATGACCGGCGACGGCACGAACGACGCGCCCGCCCTGGCCCAGGCCGACGTGGCGATCGCCATGAACACCGGCACGCAGGCGGCGCGCGAGGCCGGCAACATGGTCGACCTCGACAGCAACCCGACGAAGCTCCTCGAGGTCGTGGAGGTCGGCAAGCAGCTCCTGATGACCCGCGGCTGCCTCACGACCTTTTCGATCGCCAACGACGTGGCCAAGTACTTCGCGATCCTGCCGGCGATGTTCATTCCCGTCTTTCCCGAGATCGCCCCCCTCAACATCATGAGGCTCGCGTCGCCCCAGAGCGCGGTCCTGTCGGCGGTCATCTTCAACGCGCTCATCATCGTCCTGCTGATTCCCCTTGCGCTGCGCGGGGTGCGTTACCGTCCGCTGGGCGCCGCGGCGCTGCTCCGCCGGTCGTTGCTGGTGTACGGGCTGGGAGGCGTCGTGGCGCCGTTCGCGGGGATCAAGATCATCGACTTGATCCTGGCCGGCATGGGCCTGACGTAGGAGACGATTCATGAGGACCCAGATCGCCGTCGCGCTCCGGATGACGCTCGCGACGCTCGTCCTGACCGGACTCGCGTATCCGCTCGCGATCACGGCGCTGGCCCGGGTCCTTATGCCATATCGGGCAAACGGCAGCCTCCTCGAGCTCGGCGGGCGCGTGGTCGGGTCGGAGCTGATCGGCCAGGTCTTCTCGAACCCGGTCTACTTCCAGGCGAGGCCATCGGCGGCCGGCGCCGGCGGCTACGACGCTGCGGCTTCGTCGGGCTCCAACCTGGGCCCGACCTCGAAGAAGCTCCGCGATCGCGTCGCGGCGGACCTCGAGCGTCTCCGCGCGGAGAACCCGCAGGCCAAGGGCTTCATCCCGATCGACCTGGTCACCGCCTCCGGGAGCGGCCTCGATCCCCACGTCAGCCCGGAAGGCGCGCGCTGGCAGATCCCTCGGGTTGCGGCGGCGCGTGGGATTCCCGTGGAGGAGATTGAGGCCCTCGTGGCCAGTCGCGTCGAGGGGCGCACGTTCGGTCTCCTCGGAGAGCCCCGAGTGAACGTCTTTCTCCTGAACCTCGACCTCGATCGGCGCTTCGGGCCTCCGCATGCGCACGGCGGATGATCGGGACCGAACGTAATCGGAGCCGGAAACCTCCAGTCCCGGGGTAGGATTCGTGACGTGAGCGGCGAAAAGCGCCCGGATCCCGACGCCCTCTTAGCCAAGATGCGCGAGGAGGAGCGTTCCTCGTCTCGAGGACGACTCCGCATCTTCTTCGGCGCGACCGCCGGCGTGGGCAAGACCTACGCCATGCTCGAGGCGGCGCACGAGCGCCTGCTTGGGGGTATCGACGTCGTCATCGGTCACGTCGAGACCCACGGCCGGCCCGAGACGACCGCCCTGGTCGAGGGACTGCCGGCCCTGGCTCCCCGGCAGGTCAACTACCGGGGGCGGCTCCTCGAGGAGTTCGACCTCGACGCGGCCCTCGCCCGCCGGCCCGGGCTCCTCCTGGTCGATGAGCTGGCCCACACCAACGTCCCGGACTCCCGTCACGAGCGGCGCTACCAGGACGTCGAGGAGCTGCTCCGCGCCGGGATCGACGTCTACACGACGCTCAACGTTCAACACCTCGAAAGCCTCAACGACCTCGTGGCTCAGGTGACGGGGGTCGTCGTCCGGGAGACCGTGCCCGACTCGGTCCTCGAGACGGCCGACGAGGTCGAGCTGATCGACCTGCCTCCGGACGAGCTTCTCACCAGACTTCGGGAGGGGAAGGTCTATATCCCCGAGCAGGCCGACCGGGCGCTGGCCGGCTTCTTCAAGAAGTCGAACCTCATCGCCCTGCGCGAGCTGGCGCTCCGTTCGACGGCCGACCGCGTCGACGCCCAGATGGAGGTCTATCGCAGGGCGGAGGCGGGGGAGCGCACCTGGCCGATCACCGAGAAGATCCTGGTCTGCATCAGCCCGAGCCCGTCGGCCATCCGGGTGGTGCGCGCCGGCCGGCGGCTCGCCCGCCGGCTGCGCGCCGACTGGACGGCCCTGTACCTCGAGCAGCCGCGGCATTTCAGGCTGCCGGTCTCCGATCGGGACTACGCCGTGCAGGCCCTGAGGGTGGCCGAAGAGATGGGTGGAGAGACGGTCATGCTCGCGGGATACGACGCGGTCGAGGAAATCCTCCGCTTCGCGCGTGACAACAACTTCTCCAAGATTGTCGTCGGCAAGCCCGGGCGGTTCTGGCGTCTGTGGAACCTCTTCTCGGGGTCGTTCGTGGGGAGGCTGGCGCAGGCGAGCGGCGATATCGACGTCTTCATCGTTCACGGCGGCCGGGAAAAGGGCGCCGGCCGCGCCGCCCCCGCGCCGGCGGCCGGGAAGATCGACTGGCGGCGGTACGCCTGGGGCGCGGTGACGGTGGCGGCGTGCACCGCGGTCGCCGGTCTCATGTTTCCGTACTTCGCGCTCGCCAACCTGATCATGGTCTACCTCGTCGGGGTGGTGATGGTCGCGAACCGCTGGGGCCGCGGGCCTTCGATTCTCGCGGCCGTCCTGAGCGTCGCGGTGTTCGATTTTCTGTTCGTGGCGCCGTACTTCAACTTCGCCGTGTCGGACACGGAATATGTCGTCACGTTCGCCGTGATGCTGATGGTGGGAGTGCTCATCAGCAGCCTCACCGTGCGGATCAAGGAGCAGGCCGAGGTCGCTCGCCAGCGCGAGCGCCGCACGAGCGCTCTCTACTCCCTGAGCCGCGAGCTGGCCTCGACGCGAAGTCTCGACGCGATGATCGCGGCCGTACGACATCGTGTCCAGGAGCTGTTCGAAGGCCAGGCGGCGATCTTCCTCGGCGGCGAAGACGGGCGGCTGGCCATCCGCGGCGACGGCGCGCCGCCGTCGTTCGCGCAGGACGCCAAGGAGATGGCCGTGGCGCAGTGGGTCCACGAGCACTCCGAGCCGGCCGGCCGGGGCACCGCAACGCTCGCCGGAGCGCAGGCTCTCCACCTGCCCCTCGTCGGCAGCCGCGGGCCGGTCGGAGTCCTGGCCATCGCACTCGATCCTGCCCGCCGGCCGCCCGGCCCCGACCAGATGCATCTGCTCGAGGCCTTCGCGAACCAGGCCGCGCTCGCGCTCGAGCGGGCGCTCCTGGCGCGGGACGCCCATCGGCAACGGCTCGCGGCGGAAGGCGAGAAGCTCCGCAACGCTATTCTGGCCGCGGTCTCCCACGATCTGCGAACCCCGCTTGCGGCCATCACCGGCGCGGCGAGCAGCCTGGTCTCGAGCGACGATCGTCTCGACGCGGCGGCGCGGCGCGAGCTCGTCCTGACGATCCATGAGGAGGCCCAGCGGATGAACCGGCTGGCCAACAACCTTCTCGAGATGGGCCGGCTCCAGTCCAAGACCATCGCGCTCCGCCGCGAGTGGCAGCCGCTCGAGGAGGTCTTCGGCTCCGCCCTCCACCAGCTCGAGACGTCGATGGAGGACCGCGAGGTGATGCTCCGCGTTCCGGAGGACCTGCCGCAGGTCGCCATCGACGAAGTGCTGATCGAGCGCGTCCTGGTAAACCTGCTCGAGAACGCGCTGCGCTACACCCCTCACGGCACTCCAATCGAGCTTCGCGCCTCGGCGAGCCCCGGGGAGGTGATGGTGGAAGTCCTGGACCGTGGTCCCGGTTTCGTGCCAGGCGAGGAAGGGCTCATTTTCGACAAGTTCTTTCGAGGTCAGGCCGCCCGCGCGCGCCACGGCGTCGGGCTGGGCCTGGCGGTCGCGCGCGCCATCGTCGAGGCGCACGGCGGCCGGATCTGGGCGGAGAACCGGGAGGGCGGCGGAGCGGCCTTCCGGTTCACGCTGCCGATCAAGGGCGAGCCGCCGTCGGTACCCGCGGTGCCGCGCGAACCCGGAGGCGACACGTGAGCGACCCCGGGCCGACCGTGCTCCTCGTCGAGGACGATCCTCAGATCCGCCGTTTCCTGCGCGCCACGCTCCCGGCCCACGGGATCCGCCTCCTCGAAGCGGGCACGGGAGGCGATGGGCTCGCGCAGGCGGCCACGCGCACGCCCGACGTGGTCCTGCTCGATCTCGGCCTTCCCGATCTCGAGGGGATCGAGTTCATCCGACGTCTGCGGGAATGGTCCTCGATGCCGATCATCGTCCTCTCCGCGCGGGGGCTCGAGCGGGACAAGGTCGCCGCCCTCGACACCGGCGCCGACGACTACCTGACCAAGCCGTTCGGGGTCGAGGAGCTTCTGGCGCGGCTGCGGGTGGCCCTCCGCCACCGGGCAGCGGCTGGATCCGGGGCTCCCGCCAGCTCTCTCTTTACGAGCGGGGATCTGAGCGTCGACCTGGCCGGGCACATCGTGCGCGTTGGTGGCAGAGAAGTGCGACTGACCCCCACCGAATTCAAGCTGCTCGCGTCCCTGGTCCGTTACGCCGGCAAGGTGGTCACGCACCGCCATCTCCTGGTCGAGGTATGGGGCCCGGGCGCGGCGGCGAACACACATTATCTGAGGGTGCAGATGCACGGCCTGCGCCACAAGCTCGAAGCCACCCCCGCGCGCCCGCGCTACCTGATCACCGAGCCGGGCGTGGGTTACCGGCTGCGCGAAGAAGCCTGATCTGTCCCTGAAGCGTAAGGACCAGTTGACAGTCGGGTCACTTGACCGTACCATTCCCGCGCCATGAGCGAATCGATCGACAGTTTCACCTCCGACAACGCAGGCCACCCGGCCTCGTCGCATGCCCGCCATTCCCATCGGTGCGTCCGCGCACCGAGGGGAACGACCGGCCGCCGCTCACGGTAATCCCCCCTCAGCCCGGACGCATCATCCCCTGACGCAGGGGCCGCTCGCGTAACGCGGATCGTTTCTTCCGTCAACTCGAGCCGCCCGATCCGAAGAGCGGCGCTGTTCTCCCATGGGACCTGCGATGCCACCGATGCTGCGTCTCGCCCTCCCCAAGGGGCGAATGACCGAAGAAGTCGTCAAGCTCCTGAATGCCTCAGGCCTCGACATCAAGAGCAACGGCCGCGCCTACCGGCCGCTGCTCTCCGATCCCGACATCGAGGCGAAATTCCTCAAGCCCCAGAACATCCCGCGCCTGCTCGAGATCGGGGCGCACGACTGTGGCTTCACCGGTCACGACTGGGTCGAGGAGAGCGGCGCCCGGGTGGACGAGACCCTCGACACCGGGCTCGATCCGGTGACCCTGGTCGCGGCGGCTCCCGAGGGGACCGTCGAGCGGCTCGACCAGCTCGACCGGCCGATCCTGGTCGCTTCCGAGTTCGAGCGCCTGACCCGGCGCTACATGGAGTCACGCCAGAAGCCCTACATCTTCCTGCGCACCTTTGGCGCCACCGAGGTCTATCCGCCCGAGGACGCCGATCTGATCCTCGATCTCGTGGCGACCGGGATGACGTTGCGCGAAAACCGGCTGGCCGTGGTCGCGGAGATCCTGAGCTCGTCCACCCGCCTGGTGGTCGCGCCGGCGGCCCTCGCCGATCCCTGGAAAGCCGGGAAAATCGAGGCGCTCGAGACTCTCCTCCGGGCGGTGCTCGAGGCCCGCCGCAGGGTCCTCTTGGAGATGAACGTCGCGACCGACCGGCTCCAAAGCGTGGTCGCCATCCTGCCGTCGATGAAGGCGCCCACCGTCCAGGAGCTCTACGGCGGCAAGGGATACGCCGTCAAGGCGGCGGTGCCGCGCGCCGGGCTGGCGGCCACGATCCTGCGGCTCAGACAGGCGGGCGCGACCGATCTTCTGGCCTATGCGCTCGAGAAGGTGATCCCGTGAGCGCGCGCCCCCTCGTCCCGACGCCGGAGGCGGCCGCCTTGAAGCCCTACACCGTTCCGGCCGCCTGCCGGCGCGGCCGCCTGCGGCTCGACTTCAACGAGAACCTCCTCGGTCCCTCGCCGCGCGTGCTGGAGCGGCTGCGCCGCATCGGCCCCGACGACCTCGCCCTCTATCCCGACGAGACCGCGGCGCGCGCCGCGGTCGCCCGGCGGTTCAAGGTCAAACCGCCAATCGATCTGGTTCTCACCTCCGGGGTCGACGAGGCGATCCGCCTGGTGTGCGACTGCTTCGTGCGGCGCGACGAACGGATCGTGCTGCTCGAGCCCGGCTATCCAATGTACCGCTTTTACGCGACCCTCGCCGGCGGACGGATCGTCAGCCTCGATTACCTGGAGGGATTGATCTTCCCGGAGGAGGCCCTGTGGCGGGAAATGGACGCGGGGGCGCGTCTCCTCATCCTGGGAAGCCCGAACAATCCGACCGGGACGCCGCTGCCGCCCGGTCTCGCCTCCAAGCTGGCCCGTCGTCACCCCGAGACCCTGGTGCTCGTCGACGAGGCGTACCGCGAGTTCGCGAGCCCCGCGTCCTACACCGAGCCGTGCGATCTCCCCAACCTGATGGTCGCCCGGACCTTTTCCAAGGCCTACGGCCTGGCGGGGCTGCGCGCCGGAGTGCTGCTGGGGGAGGCGGGCACCCTGTCGCACCTCGCGCGGATCCGCTCCCCTTATGCGGTCAACAGCCTGGCGCTTCTGGCACTCGAGGCGGCGCTCGAGGATGAAGACTACGCCGCGCGCTACGTGGCGGAGGTGAGCGCGGCGAGCGCCGATCTGCGAGCGGGGCTGGCGCGTCTCGGCGTCGCCTCCTTCCCGAGCGCGGCGAATTTTCTGATCGCCCGCTTCGGCGCGCGGGCCGTGGCGATCAAGGAGGCGCTGCGGCGTCGGGGCGTTCTGGTGCGCGACCGCGGCGATCACCCGTTGCTACGCGGCACGCTGCGGATCGGCATCGGCACGCGGGCCGACGTCGCCGCGTTTCTCGATGCGCTCGGTGGGGTGCTGGCCGAGGCGGCTCGCGCTTCGGACGAGGCGACCCGCGCGACGGAGGAGACGACGCGATGAGGGCCGGGCGGATCACCATGAGAGCGCGGCGGGCGAGCCTCGCGCGGGTCACCAGGGAGACCGACATTCGCGTCCGCCTCGGCCTCGAGGGACGGGGACGGATCCGGGTGACGACCGGAGTCGGCTTCTTCGACCACATGCTCGGTGCCCTGGCGCTGCATGCGGGCATCGATCTCGACCTGAAGGCGCGCGGCGACCTACACGTCGATCAGCATCACCTGGTGGAGGATTGCGGCATCGTCCTCGGCGAGGCGCTGCGACGGGCGCTCGGCGACCGGCGCGGCATCGAGCGGACCGGGTTCTTCGTCTTTCCCATGGAGGAATCGCTGGCGACGGCGGCGATCGACCTGGCGGGCCGTCCGTCGCTCGTCTACAAGGCCCGCTTCCGGCGCGCCCGGGTCGGCGATCTCGACACCGACACGCTGCCGGAATTCCTGCGCGGGCTGACGCGCGGTTTGCGGGCCGACCTGCACGTCGTCCTGCCGTATGGCTGGAATGATCACCACAAGGCCGAGGCGATCTTCAAGGCGGTCGGCAAGGCGCTGAAGGTGGCGATGAGCCGCGATGAGCGCTACCGCGATCTGGTCCCGAGCACCAAGGGGGCGATCGAATGATCGGCATCATCGATTACGGGGCCGGCAATCTGCGCAATGTTCAGGCGGCCCTCGACCGCCTCGGCGTCCCCGCGCGGCGCGTGGCGCGGGCGGGGGAGATCGCGGCGCTCGACGCGGTGGTCCTGCCGGGGGTCGGTCAGTTCGGCTCCGCGGCGCGGCATCTCGAGGCGGCGGGGTTGCAGGGCGCGCTGCGGGACTGGCTCGAAACGGGGCGTCCGTTCCTCGGGATCTGCCTCGGGATGCAGCTGTTGTTCGAGTCGAGCCAGGAGGATGAGGCGGCGCGCGGCCTGGGCTTCTTCCCCGGCCGGATCGGCCGGCTCGAGGCGCTGCGCCTGCCGCACATCGGCTGGACCACCGTCGAGCCCGCTCCGGCCGGGGAGGATTCGATCTTCCACGGCCTGCCGGCGACCTTCTTCGCCTACTTCGCCCACTCGTATGCCGCGCCGGCGGCGATCCCCGGAGTGGCCGCGCTCGCCTCCTGCCCGCCACCGTTCGCGGCGGCGGTCCGCCGGGGCGAGGTCTGGGGAGTCCAGTTCCACCCCGAGAAGAGCGGCGCGGCGGGTCTCAGGCTGCTGCAGAACTTCGCGCGGCGCGCCGCGATCCCGCCGTGGAGGGGGGCGGCATGAGGGCGCAGTGGGAAGCGGCATGAGGGCGCGGCGGGTGATCCCATGCCTCGATGTTCAGCATGGTCGGGTCGTGAAAGGGATCCGCTTCGGCGGCCTGAAGGACGCGGGCGATCCGATCGAGCGCGCCCTGGCCTACGATCGGGACGGCGCCGACGAGATCTGCCTGCTCGACATCTCCGCGACGGTTGAGGAGCGCCGGCCGCTGCACGATCTCGTCGGCCGGGTCGCCGATCTCCTGAGCGTCCCGTTCACGGTCGGCGGCGGCATCCGCGATCTCGAGGAGATGCGCTCGCTGCTCCTGCTCGGGGCGGACCGCGTCACCATCGGCACGGCGGCGCTGGACGATCCGGATCTGATCAATCGGGCGGCGCAGCGCTTCGGGCGGCAGTTCGTGATCGTCTCGATCGACGCCCGGCGCGCCGGCGGGCGCTTCGAGGTGACCAGCCACGGTGGCCGCCGGCCCCGCGGCCTGGAAGCGATCGCCTGGGCGCGCGAGGCGGCGCGGCGCGGCGCGGGGGAGATCCTGTTGAACGTCATCGACGCGGATGGCACGCGCGCCGGCTACGACATCGCGCTGACCCGGCAGGTGGCGCGCGCCGTCCGGATCCCGGTCATCGCGTCCGGGGGCGCCGGCGATGCCCTGGACATGGCCAGGGTTCTGCTCGAGGGGGAGGCCGATGCCGCGCTCGCCGCGTCGATGTTCCACGACGGCAGCCATTCGATCCGCGGCGTGAAGGAATCTCTCCGGGCTCATGGCGTCGAGGTGCGGCTGTGATCGTCCCCAGCATCGATCTGATGGAGGGCCGCGCGGTCCAGCTGCGCCGGGGCACGGAGCGGGTCCTCGAGGCGCCCGAAGACCCGATCGACCTGGCGCGCCGCTTCGCCTTCTACGGCGAGGTCGCGGTCATCGATCTGGACGCCGCCCTCGGGCGCGGCAGCAATCGCGATCTCATCCGGTCGCTCTGCCGCGTGGCGCCCTGCCGGGTCGGCGGCGGCGTGAGGAGCGCGGCGGACGTGGTCGATCTGGTGCGCTCCGGCGCGGCCAGGGTGATCGTCGGCACCGCCGCGTCGCCGGAGTTGCTCGCCCGGCTGCCGCGGGAATGGCTGATGGTCGCGCTCGATGCCCGCGACGGCCGGACGGTCGACCAGGGATGGCGCCGCGAGACCGATGAGTCCCCGCTGTCCCGGGCGCAGCGCCTGGCGCCCTACTGCTCGAGTTTCCTGTTCACCCAGGTCGAGGTGGAGGGGACGCTCCTGGGGGTGCCGCTCGATCGGGTCCGGGAGATTCGGGCGGCGACCGCGCTCCCGCTGACGGTAGCGGGCGGCGTGGCGGGGCTCGAGGATGTGCGGGCGCTCGAAGAGCTGGGGTGCGAGGTTCAGGTCGGCATGGCGCTCTACACCGGCCGGATCGATCTGGATGAGGCGCTCGCGACCCGGCCGGGCTTCGGCAAGGGGCCCCTGCCGACCATCGCCCAGGATGAGGACGGACGGGTGCTGATGCTCGCCTGGAGCACCGAGGCCTCGCTGCGCGAGGCGCTGGCGACCCGCCGGGGAGTCTACTATTCGCGCTCGCGCGGCGCGCTCTGGCGCAAGGGCGAGACGTCCGGCCATCATCAGAGGCTGGTGCGGGTGCGCTACGACTGCGACGCCGACGCCCTGCTGTTCACGGTGCGGCAGGAGGGACCCGCCTGTCATACTCTGCGGCCGACCTGCTTCGGTGAGGCGGCGCGCTTCGACCTGCGCGCCCTCATGGCGATCGTCGAGGCCCGCGCTGCCTTCGACCCGGCGCGCTCCTACACCGCCAGGCTGCTCGCCGATCCGAACCTCGTCCGTGACAAGATTCGCGAGGAGGCGGCGGAGGTCTGCGAGGCCGCCGGGCGGCCGCATCTGATCCGGGAGCTGGCCGATCTCTTCTACCACGCGGCCGCCTTGATGGGCGCGGAGGGGATCGCCCTCCATGAGGTCGAGTCGGAGCTGCGGGGGAGACATCGATGAAGGATCGACTCGCCGTCGAGCGGGCGGTCGAAAGGATCCTGCGCGCCGTGGAGGCGCGCGGCGACGCCGCCCTGCGTGAGCTGACGCGACGCTTCGACGGCGCCCGGCGGGGCTCGATCGAGGTGGGCCTCCATGAGAGGCAGGCCGGGGCCCGCCTGGTGGACGCGCCGACGCGGGCGGCGCTGCGCCTCGCGGGGCGCCGGATCGCGGCCTTCGCGAAGCGCCAGAAGAGATCCCTGCGCCCGTTCCGGCTGCGGCAGGACGGGGTCCGACTCGAGCAGCGGCTGCTGCCGGTCGAGCGGGTTGGCGTCTATGTCCCAGGCGGGCGCTACCCTCTCGCGTCGAGCGTCCTCATGGGGGTGATCCCGGCGCGCATCGCCGGCTGCGCCGAGGTCGTGCTGTGCACGCCCCCGGGCCGCGACGGCGCCGTCGCTCCCGAGATCCTGGCCGCGGCCGAGATCGCCGGGGTCGACCGGATCTTCGCCGTGGGCGGCGCGCAGGCGATCGCCGCGCTCGCCTGCGGGACGGAGACGGTGCCCCGGGTCGATCTGATCGTCGGGCCCGGCAACCGCTACGTGGCCGCCGCCAAGGCGCGGGTGGCGGGCCGTGTCGGGATCGATTTCGTCGCCGGGCCGACCGAGCTGATGGTGATCGCCGATGGTGCCTCCGATCCGGAGCGGGTGGCCGCGGACCTGCTGGCCCAGGCCGAGCACGATCGGGACGCGCGGCTCTGGCTCGTGGCGCTCAAAGCGGCCCCGGTGGCGGCGATAAGGCGCCGCCTGGCGCGCGGCCTGGCAGGGCTGCCCCATGAGAACCGCGCCGCGGCCCGGGTCTCCCTGGGGCGGCTCCGCGTCCTTCGTGCGGCTGGTGAGAAGGCCGCGGCGGCGATTGCCAACCGCATGGCGCCCGAGCATCTGTCGCTTCAGATGGCGGCGCCGCGGCGGCTCGTGCCCCACCTGCGTCACTATGGCTCCCTGTTCCTCGGATCGGCGTCGGCCGTCGCCTTCGGTGATTACCTCACCGGCCCGAATCATGTCCTGCCGACCGGAGGCGCGGCTCGGCACAGCGGCGGCCTGTCGGTGCTGCGCTTCCTGAGGCCGGTGACGATCCAGGAGGTGGGGGAGCGGGCGATCGCCCGGCTCGCGCCTCCGGCCGAGCGTCTCGCCGCGCTCGAGGGGCTCGAGGCGCACCGCGAGTCGCTGGCGCTGCGCGCGGGACGCGGGGCGCGGCCGGCGATCCTGTTCGATTTCGACGGCGTCCTGGTCGACAGCGAGCCGGCGCACTGGCGCGCCTTCCGGGAGACGCTGAGACCGCTCGGCATCCCTCTGACCCGGGCCCGCTACGATGCGCGCTACCTGGCCTTCGACGATCGCACGGCACTACGGGCGATGCTCGACGACGCGGCCGCCGAGCTCCTGCGCTGCCGCGCCGCTCCGGGACGGGGCCGGGCCGCCCCGATTCGGCAGGCGGCCGGGGCCGCGTCGTCGATCGACAGGCTACTGCGGCGCAAGCGGGCTCTGTTCCGCGGTCGATTCGCCCGTCGCATCGCCATCCCCCGCCGCGCCGCCGACCTGCTGCGCGCCCTCGGCGAGCGGGTTCCGCTGGCCATCGTGTCGGGAGCGGCCCGCGTGGAGATTCTGAGGGCGCTGCGGAAGGCGCGGCTCACCGGGGCGTTCCGCACCATCGTGTCGGCCGAGAGCGTGCGTCGCTGCAAGCCGGACCCGGAAGGTTACCGGCTGGCACTGCGGCGGCTCGGTCTCGCGACGACCCCCGGTGAGAAATCCGGGCTGGTGAGGGCGGCGGGATGCCTGGCGATCGAGGACTCGCCGGGCGGCATCCGGGCGGCCCGCTCCGCCGGGATCGAGGTGATCGGGATCGCCGGGAGCTTCACGCCGGCGCAGCTCAGGCGGGCGGGGGCGATGCGGGTCGTGCCGGCGCTCCACGCGCTCCTTTTCGAGGACCTGCTTTCGCCTCCTCACGGTGCCGGACGAGCGGCAGCGCCGTCTCGATCGCGAAGCGGGGGTCGTTGGCGTGGTCGTGGCAGGTCGCGCAGACACCCTGGATGATGCAGAACGAGCACTGGTCGGTGATGCCGTAGATGGTGCCCTTCTTGCGCGCCGGCGGGGCCTTCACGTGGTCCTCGCCCGGGCCGTGGCAGACCTCGCACTGCACGTTGATCATCGGCCTGGCGGTCATCGGCTCCTGGCCGTAGCCGCCTTTCCCTCCCATGCCGGTGGTGTGGCAGGGAGTGCAGGTCTTGTCGTATCCCCGGCCTGCCTGCGACAGCGTGGCGAAGGCGGCAGCGTGGCGGGTGCGGTTCCACTGCTCATACTCCGCGCGATGGCAGTCGCGGCAGGCGTCGACACCGACGTAGGCCACCCCCGACTTGAACTTGTCGAGCCGGCGCTTGTTGATCTCCTCCAGCCGCGCTCGCTGCTCCTCGCTGTACTTGAAGCGCTTCGCCTGGTCGGGATGATCCCGGTGGGCCATCAGCGCCAGCGCCTCGTTCAGATCGAAGTTCAGGACGAACTTGCCGCTGTGGCACGTGGCGCAGACGCGGCCCATCGTCTCGAGGTCGAGCCTGGTCCCCTCGGGGTGGCCCCCGCCCGGGCCGTGGCAGACCTCGCACTGGACGTTGAGCATCTGGGCCGTGGACTCCGGGTCGACGAAGCCGCCGGGGCGCTCGCGGCCGGTGACGTGGCAGCCGACGCAGGTCGGGTCGCGCCACTTGTCGCCGGCCTGCAGGCTCTCCCAGGCGATGCTGTGCGGCGTCATCAGCCAGTCCTGGTATTCGCGCACATGGCAGGTTCGGCAGACCCCGTCGCCGGCGAACCGCCCCTTGGGCAGGCCGGCCGCCAGGGCCGCCGGCGTCCCGTCGCCCACAAGCAGCCGGAGCTGCAACCGGGTCAGGTCGGCCCGATCGGGGCGATCACCCTGCTCGCGAAAGCGCACGAAGCCGTCCTTGTCGATCAAGAAGGTGTCCGGGGTGCGGGACGAGGCGTACTTCTCGAACACGGCGCGCCCGGCGTCGACGATGACGGGGACGTCGATCCCGTGGTCCTTCAGGTAAAGGCGCAGGCCGCCACCGGCGTCGCGGGAGGTGACCCCGATCGCCGCCACGCCCCGGGCGCGGAACTCCCGCAGCACCGGCATCAGGCGCGGCAGATCCTGCTGGCAATGGGGACAGTCCTGATCGAAGAAGAACAGCACCACGACGCGCCCCTTGAGCGAAGCCAGGTCGAAAGTGCGGCCTTCGAGATCCTTGGCGGCGAACAGGGGAGCGCGCGGATTCTCGGTGTAGCTCACGTCAAACGGCTTCGGCGGCGCGCTCGCGGCGCCCGTCAGCGCCCTCAACGCCGTGGCGGTGGCCTCGACGTAACCGCGAAAGTTGCTCCCCAGGTACCCGTCGAGCTGGAAGCGGATGATGTGACCCGGGTCGAGCAGCACCACGGAAGGGAGGTCGCCGACGCCGTAGGCGCGGGCCACCGAGCCCGGGTCGCGCATGATCGGCAGGGAGACCTTCTGCAGAGCCTGGAACTGCTTGATCCGGTCGAGCGAGTCGCCGTCGATGCCGAGGAAGATGATCGGGGCGTAGCTTCGGTCATCGCGAAAGTGACCGAACTCGCGCACCAGCTCGGTCGCGAACGGGGCGCCGGTTCGGAAGAACAACAGCGCCACCGGCTTATCTTTGATCCCGGCGAGCGGCAGCCAGGGGCCGGAGGGGTCCTGGACGATGAAGTCGGGGGCCCGGCGCCCGACGTTCGGGTGGTCGGGGCCCCGGTGCGGGCCGAACGGCGCCGCGGCGTTCTCCGGCGCCCGGCCGCCGCCGCACGCGACGAGCGTCAGGAGCGCCGTCCCCGCAACAAGGGCGGCGCGCCCCGGGAGGCGCGAGAATCTCATCGACGCTCGATCGGCAAGGCGCGCATCAGCGAAAGGCCGCAAAGGGCCGCAGTATAGGCGGCGCCCGCCCCCCGGTCAAATCGCGGCGTCGAGCGGGGGCGGTCGTTGGGTGGTAGACTCACCTCGAAACCGGAGGAGGCGCGGCGTGGAGAATGCCATCGAACAGCGGGCCCGGTCGAAGCGGATCACCGTGGGCGTGATGGGATCGGCCGGCGGGCAGCTCGGACCGGAGATCCAGCGCAAGGCCTTCGAGATGGGGCGGGTGATCGCGGAACGCGGCTGCGTCCTGGTGACCGGGGCCTGCCCGGGGCTGCCGCACATGGCGGTCAAGGGGGCCCGCTCGGCGAACGGCTTCGTCATCGGCATCTCGCCGGCCCTCAACTTCGAAGAGCATGCGATGAAGTATCACTCCCCGTACGAAGGCTACGACGCCCTGGTCTACACCGGCAGCGGGCTGATGGGCCGCGAGATCGAGAATATCAGGACCTGCGACCTGGTCGTCTTCATGGGCGGCCGATCGGGGACCCTGGGGGAGTTCGCCATCGCTTACGATGAAGGGAAGGTGATCGGCATCCTGCAGGGGACCGGCGGGATCGCCGATCAGATGGAAGTCGTCGTGAAGCTGATCCAGAAGGATACCGGCTCGCACGTGATCTACAGCCGCGAGCCGCGCGAGCTTCTGGGCAAGCTGATCGCCGTCTACGACGAGAAGCTGCTGCCGTACTACAAAACGATTCTCGCCAACAGCAACCCGGATGGGAAGCTGGAGGGCTGACAAGGAGGATGGCACATGGGCGCGTTCGTGAAAGTCGCAACGCTCGCGGAGGTTCCCGCGGGGAAGGCGAAGTCGGTCGAGGTCAAAGGGAGCGTCGTGGCCCTCTACAACGTCGGCGGCACGATCTACGCGACCGCCAACGTCTGTCCGCACCGCGGCGGCCCGCTGGGGGAGGGTGACCTGGACGAGGCGGTGATCACCTGTCCCTGGCACAGCTTCCAGTACGAGGTGACCTCCGGGAAGTGTCTCACCAACCAGGCTCTGAGCCTCGCCTGTCACAAGGTGCGCGTCGATGGCCAGGAGATTCTGGTCGAGATCTGAACCAACCTCCGCCTTAGGCAGGACAGCCCGCGACGCCCGCCGGCCCGTGGGCAGGGCGGGCGAACCGGCCTATAATCGTCCCATGAGCCAGGGGACCAGGGGTGGAGGTGAAGCCTCGGTGCCGGGAACGTGCGGACGCCGCTTCGGGCTTCCGGCTGCGGCCATGCTCTTGTGCATCTCCGCGGCCCGGACTGCGCGCGCCGACATTCTGCTCAACCCGCAGGGTTGGAAGTTCCCGAACATCATCACGGCCGCCAAGGAAGCCATTCGGGTCTCCGACCGCACGCCGCTGATTCCCGGCAAGGAGACGGTGCTCAAAGGGTATCGGAAGGCCGATGGGACCACCTTCATGACCTATGAGATCGAGGGTCGAGTCTTCGGCGTGCAGATCGATACGGATGGGAAGCCTCCCTTCGAGTACGGCATCATGGATACGGACGGCGACGGCAAATTCGAGACCAAGATCATCCAGAACAAAGGCAACAAGGACCGGGCGTACGTGCCGCGGTGGATCATCGATTACTACTATTCGAAACACCCCGAGCTCAAACAGCCGGCCATGGGAACCAAGGTGCCGTCCCCGAGCCTCAGCGTCGTGCCGCCGCCGGAAGCCGTGAAACCCCCGCCCGCCGTCGTGGTACCGTCTCCCGAGGTCCTCCGCCAGCCCAGTCCCTGAAGCCTGTGGTGGGAATCATCGATGTCCCGTACTCGGTGGCATCGATGATGCGCTACCGCGGTTCGGAGAACGTGTGGTAACGATCGACGGCCGGTGACGGGATCGTCTGTTTTCGTCCCCGCGGCCAACGGATGTCGATTCGATCGACCCGTGTGGCCTTCCCGAGCCCGAAGTGCAGGCGTGGGTCGCTCGAGGAATTGTGCGAAGAGCCGGCGTGGACTTCGCCGGTCTGCCGGACCCCGCCCGCCAGGACGGTCACCCGCGCGCCGATCGCTTCGAGATTTCGATCGGCGCCCCTGAGCTGAATCCCGATCCAGTGCAGGGCGTTGCCGCCATCGTTCCGCAGCAGGCTCGGCGGCTCATCGATATTGTTCACCACGATGTCGATGTCTCCATCGTTGTCGAGGTCGCCGAAGGCGCAGCCCCGGGCGCTGTGCAGCTCCTCGAACCCGGGGCCGGCTTCAACGGTGGTCTCGCGAAAGCGACCGTTCCCCTCGTTGTGGAACAACTGGTTCGGCTCCTTCCACCGCGTGCCCAAATCGAAATTATCAATCTTGGGATCGACGTGGCCGTTGGCGATAAAGATATCCTGCCTCCCGTCGTTGTCGTAGTCGAGGAAGCCGACCCCCCACCCGAGCGTCGTCAGCGTCGCCGGTCCGAACCCCGAGGAGAGCGAAATGTCCTGAAAGAGGAGGCCCCCGTCATTGTGGTAAAGGGTCGAGTAGTCGTGCGAGAAGTTGGTGACCACGAGATCGGGGTACCCGTCGTTGTCGTAATCTCCCGAATCGACCCCCATGCCGGCCTGTGCCCGACCTTCTTCGCTGTAGGCGACTCCCGCGATCGTGCCGACCTCGGTGAACCGTCCGTGACCATCGTTGCGGTACAGGTAGTGCGGCGTCGAATCGTTCGCGACGTAGAGATCGAGGTCGCCGTCGAGATCGAAGTCCGACCAGATGGCCCCGAGGCCATAGGCGGTCGGGTCGGTGCGCAAGCCCGAGGCCCGGGTGACATCGATGAAGCGACCTCCCCCCTCGTTGTGGAACAGACGGCCGAACGAACCCTTCAGCCCGCGCGGCCCGCAGATCATCGGGAACCCCTGGTAGAAGCAATTGCCGCCGGCTCCCGGCTTCGGGAGCGGGGGGCTCGAGGCGTCGTAATCGACGTAATGGGACACGTACAGATCGAGCCGGCCATCGCCGTCGTAATCGCCGAAGGCTGCGCCGGTGCTCCAGCCGCGCCCGCCGGAGAGCCCGGCGGTGCTGGTGATGTCCCGGAATCGCCCGGATCCGAGGTTGCGGTACAGGATGTAGCGGCCGAACCCGGTCACGAAGAGGTCCGGACGGCCGTCGTCGTCCACGTCACCGAAGACGCAACCCTGGGCCCAGTAACCGGGCGATCCTACGCCGGCCCGGGTGGTGATGTCCTCGAAGGTGCCGTCGCCCCGGTTGCGGTAGAGCGCCGAGCGTGGCTCCGTCCCCTTCGGAAACGGGCGGCTGCGAGAGCCATTGGGAAGGAATACATCGACCCAGCCATCGCCGTCGACGTCGTGCAGGCAAGCACCGTTGCCGACGGTCTCGTTGATCGTCGACCGGTTCGTCTCGCCGTTCACATTTGGAAGGACCAGGCCGGCACCCTTTGCGACGTTCACGAAACGGACCGCCGGCGTCCCGGGACCCGGTGTCGCGGACGGAGCCGGGACGGCGCCGGCGCTCGACAGGAGCGGTCGGACGCCCGTCGCGAGCGACGCCCCCGTCAGCGCCAACCCGAGCGCGACGGCTCCGACCGGGCCTCGACCGGGCCATCTCTGCGGCGCACCTCGCCGGCGCTCACTCGGCGATCGCAACACCGGCCTGCTTGCTGTCGCGCAGCTTCTGCATGATCTCCGCGTGTCGGGCGAATTCTCCGCGAGCCTCCGCCTCCTGCCCCGAGTGCTGGAGGGCGCGGGCCAGAGCATAATGAGCCATCGGGTTGAGAGGATCGAGCTGAAGCGAATCGCGGAACCGGGTGATCGCCTCCTGGGTCTTTCCCTGATCCGCGAGGATCGAGCCGATGTAATAGTAAGCGTATGGATCAGAGGGTGCGAGCCGGTTCGCCTCCCGGAACGCCGCCAACGCCTCGTCGCGCCGCCCCATATAGTTGAGGATCTTGCCGAGGTTGGAGTGCGCTTCGGCCAGCCCCGGGTCGAGAGCGATGGCCTTCCTGTAGGCGGCGATTGCCGCGTCGTTCGCGAGCCGCGCGCGCTCCATCTTCCCGAGCTCGACGTAGAGCCGGGCATCACGCACGCCGCGGTCGATCGCCGATTGCAGGATGCGCCGGGACTGTTCCGGATCCCCGTAGCTGCTGACCGCGCGTGCGTGGTCGACCAGCAGGGTGGTATCCTCGGGCGCGAGGGTGACCGCCTTTTGCTGCAGATCCAGCCCCTCCTTGCGGCGCAGCTGCTTGAAGCGCACCTCCGCCAGGTAGCGCAACGCCCGAGCCGAGCCGGGCGCCTGCGTCACCGCCCGCTCGAGACGATTGGAGGCATCCGCCAGGCGGCCGGTCTGCAAGTAATAGATCCCAGTCTCGGTCAAAGTGTCGACGTCAGTCGGATGGACCGCCAGCTCCTTTTCGAACTGGTTGATCGCTTGCTGCATCCGCCCGGCCTTGGCGTGAACCATGGCCATGACTCGATGGACGCCGGGGCGCGAGGGATCGGCGGCCACAACTTGTCGCAGCTCCTCGAGCGCCGCTTCGTCTTGCCCCATGGCGCCGAGGATCTCTCCCCGCAGGAGACGCATATCGAGGGAGCCCGGGTCGGTCTTGATCGCCCGGCGCAGTGCTTCGAGCGCGCCCTGGTCGGCGCCGCCCGCGTGCAGGGCCAGGGCCAGTTCGTACTGGAGTGCCGCGTTGGCGGGAGCGCGCCCGGCGAAGGGCGCCAGCAGCCGCTCGGCCTGGTCGGCGTGTCCCGACAGACGAAGCTCCCGAGCCTTCGCGATCGCCTCGGCCGGGTCGTGGGCGGCGCAGGCCAGGGTCAGCCATGCCCCGAGCGACGCGGACAGTAGAGTGTTGCAGCGGCAGGCCATCGGCAGCGATCGTACCATGCCGGGAAAATGAGCACCCCGGGGCGGTGCCCCTGGGTCGAGAAGGCTCACGTGCGCAAGCGCTGCGGGAGGGGAGTGCTCAGGACGCTTACGGAGCCCGCAGGAGATTCCGCCGGCGCTCGCGCAGCGACTGAACCTCGCCGCTGATTTGCCGCAGCAGGACCAGAGACCCTTCGCGGTTGCCGTTCTCCATCTCGCGGCCCGCGAGGCGGAGCTGCGTTTCGAGCGCCTGCAATCCGTGCAGGTCATCCTCGACCTCGTCGCGCAGGGCCCGCGTGGCGGTGTTGAAGGCTTCTTCCATGTCCTTGAAGTTGTCGTGCTTGCGCAGGCTGACCCGCGTTCCCCAGAAACCCGCCTGGACGTCGCGCAGACCCCGCGTCACCTTGAGGACCACGCCCGCGGTCTTGTGAGTCTCCAGGATCTCGACGACGAAAACGGCGGCCACGAACAGAATGCCTACGGCGACCAGGGTGAGGACCGAACGGGCGTCGCCCGCCGGCGCGCCGTTCGCCAGGATCGGCGCCTTGCGCGCCAGGTCCCGGGCGCTCTCGGCGTGGAGGAGATGAAACAGGACGATCGAGAAGGCGACCAGGAAGACCATCCCGAGCACCGCGACGATCGCCGAGCGCACCTGGTAGCCGGTATCGACGAGATAGGTGCGGCGGCGGCCGAAGAAGCGCCCGAGGCGCGAGGTCGGAGCCGACTGCGCCGCGGCGGGTGGTTGATCGAGGCCCGACATCAAAGACCGCTCGGCAAGCATGTGAAAAATATAGGCTCCATAGTCGTGGTTGTCAAACGATGTAGGGCCCGGTGACTCTCACCGCCGGGGGGCGGCCCGCCTCCGGATCGCGGGGCACGCCGTCGCCGCGCGCGGGTACGGCCAGGTGGCTGGGAGGTCAGTCTCGGCACCACGGGGCCTACGCGCGCGGCGCGTCTGGCGCTCACTCGCCCGGTCGCGCGAAAAGCCGCGCTCCTCGGGCTCGCTCCGCGACGCCCCGCGATCCGGAGGCGGGCCGCCCCCCTCCGTCCGAAAATCTCCCAGCCCTTCTTCGGTTGTGCGCGATCGTTGGCGCGAGTGGTCGCGGTTGAGCGGTGACGGGGAAGGGGGAGTGATCTTGTGAAGCGCCGCGGCCGGCCACACGCCCGGGCGGGCGGCGCCCCCCCCCCACCGCCCCCCCCCCCCGGCCACACCCCCGGGGGGGGGGGCGCCGCGAGCCCC
>JBGPLZ010000055.1:0-21493 GCA_041486695.1 Acidobacteriota bacterium
GGCGCGGCTCGACGACGTCACCCATGAGCACGGTGAAGATCTCGTCGGCCCCAACGGCGTCGGCGATGTCGACTTGGAGGAGACGGCGCGTCTCCGGGTTCATAGTGGTCTCCCAGAGCTGGTCGGCGTTCATCTCGCCGAGACCCTTGTAGCGCTGGATCGACAGGCCCTTCTTTCCCTCTTCCATCAGCAGCCTCAGCAGATCCAGGCGGCTCTCGACCACCCTCTCGTGGCCGTTCTCGGTGATCACGAACGGCGGCTGCTTGAGCTCCTTGAGATCGTCCTCGAGGCTCCAGAGGGTGCGGTACTCGATCGACGAGACCAGGTCCCAGTCGATGCGCGCCGGCGCGTGCCCGCGCGCCTTCGCGGCCACCTCGAAGGTATAGCGGCCGTGCTCCTCGTCGCGCTCCAGATCCTCGACCCGGTAGTCGCGCTTCTCGAGCTCCGCGCGCACCGCGTCGAGATCCTTCTCGTCCTGGAACACCGACAGCTCGTGGAGACCCTGTCCGAGGAGCGCCTCGATGAGGGCCGGCTCGTAGCCGCGTTTGCGCAGCAGGTCGAGATGGATCTGGTACCGTACCAGGCGGTCGAGGATGTTGCGCAGCTCGGCCCCCTCGAGCGAGGCCTTGCGGGCCGGCAGCTTGACCGACCGCTCCTGCGCCGCGGTCGCCATCAGATATCGGTTCAACTGGTCGTCGTTGGCCAGGTAGCTCTCGGCCTTCCCCTTCTTGACCTTGTACAGCGGCGGCTGGGCGATGAACAGATGGCCGCGCTCGATCACCTGCGGCATCTGTCGATAGAAAAAGGTCAGAAGCAGCGTCCGGATGTGCGAGCCGTCGACATCGGCGTCGGTCATGATGATGATCTTGTGGTAGCGCAGCCGCGCATGATCGTAGTCCTCATCCCCGATGCCGGTGCCGAGCGCCGTGATGATGGTGCGGATCTCCTGGCTCTCGAGCATCTTGTCGAAGCGCGCCTTCTCGACGTTCAGGATCTTGCCGCGCAGCGGCAGAATCGCCTGGTTGCGCCGGTCGCGGCCCTGCTTGGCCGACCCTCCGGCCGAATCGCCTTCGACCAGGAAGAGCTCGGACTTGGAGGGATCGTTCTCCTGGCAGTCGGCGAGCTTCCCGGGGAGCGAACCGGAATCGAGCGCCCCTTTGCGCCTGGTCAGCTCCTTGGCCTTGCGGGCGGCCTCGCGGGCGCGCAGTGCCTCAAGCCCCTTCTCGAGGATCTTGCGGGCCACCCCGGGGTTCTCCTCGAAGTGGGCGCTGAGCTTCTCGTTCAGCATCGCCTCGACGATCCCCTTGACCTCGCTGTTGCCGAGCTTGGTCTTGGTCTGGCCCTCGAACTGCGGCCGCGACAGCTTGACGCTGATCACGGCTGTCAGCCCCTCGCGCACGTCGTCACCGGACAGCGCCGTGGTGTCCTTGGTCGTGGCCTTGGTGGCGTAGTTGTTGATGGTGCGCGTCAGGGCCGACCGGAAGCCGGAGAGGTGCGTGCCGCCTTCGAGCGTGTTGATGCTGTTGGCGAAGGAGAATACGATCTCGTTGTAGCCGTCGTTGTACTGCAAGGCGATCTCGCAGAGCACGCCGTCGCGCTCACCGCGCATGAAGATGGGCTTGGGATGGATCGGCGTCTTGTTCTTGTTCAGGTGCTCCACGAACGAGCCGATGCCGCCCTTGTAGGAGAACTCGTGGCGCTTGTTCTCCGCCCGCTCATCCTCGATGGTGATGATCACGCCCTCGTTCAGAAAGGCGAGCTCCCGCAGCCGCTGCGACAGGGTGTCGAAGGAGAAGTTGATCTCCTCGAACACCGTCGGGTCGGGACGGAAACGGACCGTGGTGCCGCGCTTCTGGGTCGTGCCGGTCTGGCGGAAGGCGGTGACCGTCTTGCCGCGCTCGAAGCGCATCTGGTAGACCTGCCCGTCGCGGCGGATCTCCAGGTCGAGGAACTCCGACAGGGCGTTCACCACCGACACGCCGACGCCGTGCAGACCCCCGGAGACCCTGTAGGTTTCGTTGTCGAACTTGCCACCGGCATGCAACATCGTCATGACCACCTCGGCCGCCGGCCGCTTCTCGGTCGGATGCATGTCGACCGGGATGCCCCGGCCGTTGTCGACCACGGTGACCGAGTTGTCGATGTGGATGGTGACGTCGATTCGATCACAGAAGCCGGCCTGGGACTCGTCGATGCTGTTATCGACGACCTCGTAAACGAGGTGGTGCAGCCCGCCGGATGAGGTGTTGCCGATATACATGGCCGGCCGCTTGCGGACCGCCTCAAGCCCCTCCAGGACCTTGATCTTGGAGGCGTCGTAAAGGTCCGGGGCGCTCGCCTTGCGCGGCTCGGCGTTCACGTCCATCGCTTTGTCACCCTTGCCGGTGGCGCTCACAACCCACCCAGAGAACGATCCCAATCTGTCGCAATGATCGAGGAGGTCAAAGGCCGCACATCCTTGGGCGTCTGTGCATGCAAGCGGGGGCGTCGAATAGCCTGAAACGATCTAGATTTTACCACATGGGGCGGGGCGGCAGCAATGGATCAGGGCGTGGAAATTACCTCTATAACGTTGCTATATAGATGATAAGGAAAATTCTCCATAATATATCGGTAAGATTATTGTTTACAGATATTTATGCAAATACCACCGCGATCATAGGCGCATCGGCATGATGACGTAGCGGTAGTCACGCCCCTCGAGCCCGACCGGTCGCAGTAAACCTTGGGTCGCTTCGTCCTTAACGGCGAAAATCAACGGTCCATTCCCCATCGCCTGGAGGAAATCGATGACGTATTTTGCGTTAAATCCAACCTCGAGCGACGGCCCATCGTAGTCGATCTCGAGAGACTCGGATGCCTCGCCAACCTCGGGATTGTTCGAGCTGATCTCGAGAGTGCCCTTCGACAGGGCGAATTTCACCGCCCGCGAGCGCTCGCTCGACAGGAGCGCCACCCGCCGGACGACGTCGAGAAATGTTGCGCACTCGAGCTTCAGAAGCTTGTCGTTCCCTTCCGGGATGACCTTCTCATAGTCCGGAAATTTACCCGGCACGATGGTCGAGGTCAGGATCATCTTGCCGATTTTGAAAAAGACGTGGTTGTCTTTCTGGCCGAAGACGATCTCCTCCTCACCCTCACCGATCTTCGACAGCTCCTGAACCGCCTTCCTGGGTACGATGATCTCGATCTTATTCTCCGAGGATCCCTTCTCGAGCCGGCCGCTCACATAGGCCAGCCGATGGCCATCGGTGGAGACCATCGTCAGGTGTTTCTTGCTGAGAATCATGAGGGTGCCGTTGATCTGGTAGCGGCTCTCGTCCGTTGTGATGGCGAAGATCACCTTGCCTATCATGTCGCTCAACAATGCGCGCTCGATCGGGATCCCCTTGCCAAAGTCGAACTCGGGCATCACGGGAAAATCCTCACGCGGCAGGCCGACGATTCGGAAGCGGGCCTTCTGGCAGGTGATCACCACCCACTGCGCATCCTCCGACTTGAGCCGGACTTCGGCGTCGGGCAGCAGCCGCACGATGTCGAACAGCCGTCGCGCCGAAAGCGTCACGGTGCCCGGTTTGGCGACCCTGGCCTCACAGGTTGTCCGGATGCCCACCTCTAGATCGGTCGCCGCCAACTCCAGCCGATCCTTGGTCGCCTCGATCAGGATATTGGCGAGAATCGGAATGGTACTTTTCTTCTCGACGATTCCCTGCACCGCATGTAGCTCAGCTAGGAGATTTTCTTTGGTCGTCACGAAGTCCATAATGCCTCCGACGGGTAAGATCGGCTCTTAGTGTTAGAAGTTAGAAAGAGAATTCTAGCACTAGCAGGGGCTGTTGGCGGTGCGGAAATCTCACAGAATATACGCCGGCAGGCTCTTGTGTGGGACGATGACCGGCGTCGGTGGCTGTGGGTCGCCGGCGCCCGATCTGTGGATCGTAAACAGTTAGAGATGGATCCACAGGCCCCAGCGCGGCGATCCGCAGTTATCTGTGGATCGTTCACTCGAACGACTCCAGGAAGCCGGTGATGATCCGGTCGAACTCCTTGTCTTTCTCACGCATAGCCTCGATCTTCCTGAGAGCGTGGATGACGGTCGAGTGGTGCTTGTTACCGAAGTGGGAGCCGATCCCCGGAAGGGATTTGTCGGTCAGTTTCTTGCAAAGGTACATCGCCACTTGGCGCGGGAAGGATATATGTTTGGCGTTGTTCCGTGATTTCAGCTCTGTCACCTTCATGCGGTAGTAATTCGCAACGTACTTCTGGATCGCTTCGATGGTGATGCTTCGACCGCGATCATCCATCAGGTCCTTTAATGTCTCTTTCGCCATATCGAGGTCGATCTTGCGCCCGGTCAGAGACGCGAAGGCGATTAACCGGATGAGCGATCCCTCGAGTTCACGGATATTGGAGCGGATCCGGCTCGAGATGAATAGGGCCACATCCTCGTCGAGGTGGACGTTCTCCGCCTCGGCCTTCTTCCTGAGAATGGCGACCTTGGTTTCGAGGTCGGGGGGCTGGATGTCGGCGATCAAGCCCCACTCGAACCGGGATCGGAGCCGCTCTTCGAGCGTGGGGATGTCCCGCGGCTGGCAGTCGGAAGTCAGGACGATCTGCTTCTGCGACTCGTATAGGGCGTTGAAGGTGTGAAAAAATTCCTCCTGGGTGCGCTCCTTGCCGGCCAGGAACTGGATGTCGTCGATCAGGAGCAGATCGACGTTCCGGTAGCGCTCCTTGAAGTCGATCGTCTTCTCGAAGCGAATCGAGTTGATGAGATCGTTCATGAAGCTCTCCGTGCTGATGTAGAGGTGCCGGAGGCCGGGCATGGTTCGGCTGACGTGGCTGCCGATGGCATGCATCAAGTGCGTCTTACCTAGTCCGACGCCGCCATAGATGAAGAGCGGGTTGTAGGCACCGGATGGCTGGTCGGCGACCCGCATGGAGGCGGCATGGGCCAACTGGTTTGACGAGCTGACCACGAAGGAGTCGAAGGTATAGCGCGGGTTGAGCCAGGTGGTAGGTCCGATGCCCGATGGTTGCCCGGACATACGCACGGTGCCATTGCGGCCGTTCCCGCCCATGGCCTGCGGCGGCGCGGGCCGAGCCATTTCGGGTGCCTGTTGACGCCCGGGCCCGGTGTCCCGCGCGTGCGCTGCGCTCGTGGAGGTGGAGGGTCGGCTCATGAAACGCACCTCGAGGTCACTGCAGTCGAGCTCCTTGGCCGACTTTTGGATCATCGGCAGGTAGTTCTTGTTGATCCACTCGACGAACAGGAGGCTCGGCACCTCGACCTGAAGCATGCCGTCGGCAAAGGAGAGTTGCTGCGTCGGCCTAAGCCAGGTATTGAAGCTCTGACCATTGATTTTCTGCTGTAGGTCTATGAGAATTCTGTCCCAGAGATTCATGCGCGCCCGTTCCCGGTAGCAATGTCCGCCCGAATCGATCTCTGTGAGGCCCGACTGACGCCCGCTTGCGCCGAACCACCATCGACTTATGAACAACTTTTCAACAGATGTGGAAAAGTTTTTACGCTCCAAGATGCTGTGCTAACACGACTTGCACAGCACATGGATAGGCGCGTCGCGGGTGTTATGTCAACTCTTTACCTCCTCCCCTAGGTATGGGTGTGCCAATCCATGCGCTCGAACGGATTGTGCCGACACCTCTTCGGAACCGGCGCGATCGCCCTTTAAATACACCTCGACCCCGTCGGGAGCTGGCTCCCGAAATTCGCTCGAGGGTTCACTGTGAGTTGATGACTCCGACCGAACGCGCCGTGACCGACTTTTCTGTGTTTGGACGGCGCGAACTATAGCACGTGTCCGGCGGCGGTCAATAACATTTTTCCCGCCGGCGAACGAGACGTCGCAAGCGCCCAGATGAGCGGGCTTTCGCGGGCGTCCGCCGGCGGCACGCGACGCCTCCATCCTTGACAGCCCGCGAACGACGGGTCCATAATCCGCTCCTCCAGAACACGAAGGACACCGTCGCGGAGCATGGAGAAGCAATCATGAAGCGCACCTATCAGCCGAACAACCGCCGTCGTCGCAAGACGCACGGCTTCCGCGCCCGCATGAGCACCAAGAACGGGCGCCTGGTGCTGAAACGCCGACGGGCCAAGGGTCGCAAACGCCTGACCGTCTGACCGCGGGCGAACGTTTCCGTCCCCAGGATCGGATCCGCAAGCGCAGTGAGTATCAGAGCATCTACGACAAGGGACAAAGGATCCCATCGGCCAACTTCGTCCTGTTCGTGATGCGCAACGGCGCCGGACGTCCGCGACTTGGTATCACCGTGACCCGCAGGGTCGGCGGCGCCGTGAAGAGGAACCGGGCGAAGCGGCTGATCCGCGAGATCTTCCGCCGGCACAAATCGGAGCTGATGAACGTGGATATCGTCGTGAACGGGCGGTCAGGGCTCCCGAACGCCGATTTCCACCGGCTTCAGGTGGAGGTCCTGACCCGCCTGCGCCCCTTCCGGAAAGCGCCGTGAGAGGCCGTCTCGCTCGTCAGAGGATTGCGGCGGCGCTGCGTGTCTACCATCGCATGCTCTCGCCTCTTCTGCCGCGGGCCTGCCGCTTCTGGCCGACCTGCTCCGAATACGCGGCCAAGGCGATCGAGAGGCACGGCGTGCGGCGCGGCGCCTTTCTGGTGCTGCAGCGGGTTGGCCGCTGCCATCCATTTGCCGACGGCGGCTACGACCCGGTTCGCTGATGGAAAAAAGACTCCTCCTTGCGGTCGGGCTGTCGGTCGGCGTTCTGATCCTCTGGACGAGCCTGTTCACGCCGCGGACCCCCGTGCCGGGAACCGGCGCCCGCCAGGAGCCCGGTGGGGCTCCGGCCGCCGCCGCGCCAGGAGCCGGGGCGGCCGGCACGAATGCCGGGTCGGCGCCCGCGGGCGGCACGGTGACCGAGGCCGGATCCGCGACCGGATCGGTGACCGGGCCCGGGCAGGAGTCCGTCCCCGAGCAGGTCGGGGTCGGCGGCGCGGCGGTCGGAGCGGCGCGCCCCGATCTTCCGGATGGACGTCCGGTGGCTGCCACGGCGGAAGAGCAGACGACGATCGACACGCCGCTGGTGGCGATCCGGCTCACAAATCGCGGCGGCCGCGTCACCTCCTGGGTATTGAAGAAGTACCTCGACCACGACGGCAAGCCGCTCGACCTCGTTTCGCCGGCCGGCCACAAGCTCGACCATCTTCCCCTGCAGTTCCTCCTCGATGATCCCGAGGCGACCCGACGGCTCAAGGAGGCGCTCTATCGCGTCGAGCGCCGGGATGCCACTGAGGAGGGACACGCGATCGTCGAGGTGTCGTACGCTTACTCCGACGGCACCGGCCTGCAGGCGACGAAGAGTCTTCGGATCGATCCATCCTCGTACGTGGTCGAGCTGCGCGTCGCCGCGGCGGTCGGCGGCAAGGCGGTGACCCCGACCCTGGTCTGGGGCGCCGGCTTCGGAGCCCACAACGGCCTCGAGACCGGGAGGTTCAGCGACGTCGCCCGGGCAGTCGTCGATCTGGGCGAGCGGGTGCCGCGTCTCGTCCCGCAAGAGAAGGTCAAGCCGCAGGCACCGGTGGTCGAGGGCGGCCCGATCGCCTGGGCCGGCCTGGAAGATCGCTACTTCGCCGCCCTGCTCGTGCCGCAGACCGCGCTGCAAGGCGGTGCCCCGGCCGGACAGGCGCGCATCGAGCTGCTGCGGCTGGTCGAGGATGGACGCGAGCTGTTCTTCATGTCGTTCGCGCTCGGTGTCCCGGGCGCCTCGCACTATCACCTCTTCGTCGGGCCGAAGGACTACGATCTCCTCAAGGGCTTCCACCTGGGGCTCGAGCGGTTGCTCGATTTCGGCTTCTTCGGCGTGGTCGCGAAGCCGCTCTTTTACGCCCTGAAATTCATCCAGCGTTACGTCGGGAACTTCGGCTGGTCGATCGTCCTGCTCACCGTCCTCATCCGGCTGATCTTTTTCCCCATCATGCACCGCGGCCAGGTGAAGATGCGCAAGATGCAGGAAAAGATGAAGCGGGTCCAGCCGCGCGTCAAGGCGATGCGCGAGCGCTATCACCGGCTCGAGCGCAAGGAGGCGGAGAAAGGGAGCGCCTCGCGAAGGCACCAGCTCCGGCAGCAGATGAACCAGGAGATGATGGACCTGTACAAGGAAGAAGGAATCAACCCGCTCGGCTCGATGTCGGGTTGCCTGCCGCTCCTCTTGCAGCTGCCGATCCTGTACGCTTTCTACGCCATCCTGACCATCGCCATCGAGCTGCGCTCGGCGCCGTTCATGTTCTGGATACGGGATCTTTCGCAGAAGGACCCGTACTTCGTCACGCCGATCGTGATGGGGCTTACCATGCTGGTGCAGCAGGTGATGACGTCTTCGACGATCGCCGATCCGGCGCAGCGGCGCATGATGATGATCATGCCGATCATGTTCACCTTCTTCTTCATCAATCTCCCCTCGGGGCTGGTGTTATACTGGCTGACGAGTAATCTCCTCGGCATCCTGCAGCAGTACTTGATCAACAAGGAAGTCGAAGCCGAGAAGCAGGCGGCGTGACGAAAATGTCCATCGATGCTGACGCCACGGAGTTGACCTTCGACGCTGATGCGGGCGACGACGCCGCGCCGCCGGACGAGACGGCGGAGCCGACGATCGTGGCCGACCCGGCCGAGGTCGTGAGGCTCGCCGACCGGGTCCTGCGGGGTCTCGGGCTCGAGGTCTCGACCAGCGCGCGCGACGACGGCGCGACGATCGAAGTCGAGATCAAGGGAGCCGATCGGGACTATCTCCTCGACCGGAAGGGCGAGGCCCTCAACGCCCTGCAGTACCTCCTGAACCGGATCATCTACCGTGGCCGGAAAGGAAAGAAGATCCATGTCGACAGCGACGGGTTCAGGAAGGTGCGCGAGGATGAGCTGGTCGGGATCGCCCGCTTGACCGCCGAGAAAGTGAAGGCGGAGGGAGAGGAATCGCTCTTGAGCCCCCTCAACCCGTACGAGCGTCGCCTGGTCCACCTGGCCGTGGCCGACATCGACGGGGTCGAGACGCGAAGCGTCGGCGACGGCTTCCTGAAGCGCGTGGCGATCGTACCGGCCAGGAAGCGCGAGCCCCGCACGGGAGAGTAAGCGCTCTTCAAGACCCAGCGAAGCCTCCCGCGGCGAAGCCTCCCGCAATCCCGATGAGCAACGAACCGGACTCCACCGCCGACACCATCGTGGCGATCTCCTCACCCCCGGGGCGGGGCGGGATCGGCGTGGTCCGTCTCTCCGGTCCGGACGCCGTCGCCATCGCCGGCCGCCTGTTCCGGCCCGCGGCGTCCGGCGCGGCGTCCGAGCGGCCGGCGGCGCGCGCACCCGACCCCGCGCATGGACAGATGCGCTTCGGCGGTTTCATCGACGCCGGCGGCGAGCCGATCGACGAAGGGTACCTGGTGGTCCTCCGTGCGCCGCGCAGCTTCACGGGCGAGGCGACCGCGGAGCTCTGGGCGCATGGCAGCCCTGCCGTGCTGCGCTGCCTGGTGGAGAGCGCCGTCGCCGGGGGGGCCCGGCCGGCGACCCCGGGCGAGTTCACCCTGCGCGCCTTTCTCAACGGGCGAATCGACGCCACCCGGGCCGAGGCGATCCGCGACCTGATCGAAGCCAGGACGACCTTTCAGGCCAAGGTCGCGCTCGATCAAGTGATGGGTCGGATCGCCCGCGAAGTCGATCGGCTGAAGGGGCGCATCGGGGATCTGGTGGCCCGCGTCGAAGCATCGATCGAATTCTCCGAGGAGGCCGAGGCGGAACGCTTCGCACCGGAAGGCGGCGTCGCCTCCGCCGTAGGGGCCCTGCGGCGCGAGCTGCAGGGTCTCGCCGGCACCTATGATCGTGGACGACGGGTCCGCGACGGCGCGGCCGTGGCCATCGTCGGCCTGCCCAACGTCGGCAAGTCGAGCCTCTTCAACCGGCTTCTGGAGGAGGAGCGGGCCATCGTCACGCCGACCGCCGGGACCACTCGCGACCTCCTCGAGGAGAGTCTCGATCTCGGCGGCATTCCCGTGCGGCTTACCGACACTGCCGGGCTGCACGAGGCGCGCGACGAAGCAGAAGCCGAAGCCGTGCGCCGGGCGCGTCTGGCGCTCGAAAGCGCCGACCTGCTGCTCGTGGTGCTCGACTGGTCGCAGCCGATCGGCGAGGAGGAGCGCGCCCTGCTGCGAGACCTCGGTCCCGGGCGCGCCCTGGTCGCGCTCAACAAGTGCGACCTCCCCTGCCGTATCGGCATGGACCAGGTGATCTTCCTGCGCAAGCGTCACGGCGCCTTCGAAGTCTCGGCCCGAAGCGGCGAGGGGATCGGCGATCTGCGGGGGCGCCTGCGCGACGCGATCTGCGCGCCGGTCGTCGCGGCGCGCGAGGAGATGTTCCTGACCAATGTCCGGCACCGCGATTTGGTGCGCCGGGCCGCCCTGGCGCTCGAGCATGCGGAGCGCGCCGCAGGTGTTGGGATCGGAGAAGAGTACCTGGTCCTCGATCTGAAACAGGCCCTCGATCACCTGGGCGAGATCACCGGTCCGGTGGGGATCGAGACGATCTACGAAACGATCTTCAGCACCTTCTGCATCGGCAAATGAGCGGCGAACGGATCGGCGGCAGGTTCGATGTCGTGGTCGTGGGCGGCGGTCATGCCGGCTGCGAGGCGGCGCTCGCCGCGGCCCGGCTCGGCTGCACCACGGCGCTCGTGACCCTCGAGTCCGGGGCGATCGGCCGGATGTCGTGCAACCCTGCCATCGGAGGGCTCGCGAAGGGCCATCTGGTGCGGGAGATCGACGCGCTCGGCGGCGAGATGGGCCGGGCGATCGATGCGACCGGCATCCAGTTCCGGCTGCTCAACGCCAGCCGCGGTCCGGCGGTCCAAGCGCCGCGCGCCCAGGCCGACAAGGAAGGCTACGCCGCGAGGATGCGCCGGATGATCGAATCAACCGATCTCCTGACGCTCGCCGAAGGCGAGGCCGAGGATCTGTGGGTCGAGGCGGGCCGGATCCGAGGCGTGAGGCTGGCCGGCGGCCATACCCTGGAGACCGCCGCCTGCGTCGTGACCACCGGAACCTTCCTGCGCGGGTTGCTGCACGTCGGGCTTGAGAGCCGGCCCGGCGGCCGGATTCACGAGAAGCCGTCGGTCGGTTTGTCGCGGGCGTTCGAGCGTCTCGGCCTGCCGCTCGGACGTCTCAAGACCGGCACGCCGCCGCGGGTGCTGCGGACGAGCGTCGATTTCGACCGGATGGAGCGCCAGCCGGGCGATCGCGAGCCGACGCCCTTCTCCTTCGAGACCGGGGCGATCACGACGCCTCAGATTGATTGCCACATCACCTGGACGACGCCGCGGACCCATGCCCTGATCCGGGACAACCTCGACCGGTCGCCGCTTTACGCCGGCGTCATCCGCGCGGTCGGGCCGCGTTACTGCCCCTCGATCGAGGACAAGGTGGTGCGTTTCGCCGATCGCGATCGGCACCAGATCTTCGTCGAGCCGGAAGGGCGCGACCATCCCTGGATCTATCTCAACGGACTCTCGATGAGCCTGCCGGAGGAGATCCAGGTCGGCATCGTCCGCTCGATCCCGGGGCTCGAGCGGGCGGAGGTGGCCCGGGCCGGCTACGCCGTCGAATATGACTTCGTGCAGCCAACCGTCTGCGCCCACACGCTCTAAGCCCGCGGCATCACCGGCCTCTTTCTGGCGGGGCAGATCAACGGCACCACCGGCTACGAAGAGGCCGCGGCGCTCGGGCTCGTCGCCGGGATCAATGCGGCGCTCCAGGTCCAGGGGCGTCCGCCCTTCGCGCTGTCGCGCGGCGAGGCGTACATCGGTGTCCTGGTCGACGATCTGGTCCTCAAGGGCACGAGCGAGCCGTACCGGATGTTCACCTCGCGCGCCGAGTACCGGCTGCTTCTCGACATCGACAGCGCCGATCTCCGGTTGACCGAGCACGGTCATTCCCTAGGCCTGATCGGCGAAGCGCGCTACGCCCGCTTCCTGGAGCGCAAAGAGCGGGCGCGGCGCTACACCGAGCTGCTGCAGTCGACCGAGCTCAACCCCACCACGGAGGTGGTGAAGCGCGGGCGCGCGGCGCTCGGCATCGAGATCACCGAGCCGACGACGCCGGCTCGCCTCCTGCGCCGGAGCGACGTCACCCCGGAAGGAATCGAGAGGCTTCTGGGCGACGAAATCCCGGCCTCGATGACCAAGGGCGAGCGCCGATCGATCGAGAACCGTTTGCGTTACGCGGGGTATATCGAGCGGCAGGAGCGCGATCTGCTGCGACTGCGGCGCGAGGAGGGGCGGCGAATTCCGGACGGGTTCGACTTCGCCGGCGTCTCGGGGCTGTCCGGCGAGGTGGTCGAGAAGCTGAGCCGGGCCCGCCCGGAGAGCCTGGCGCAGGCGTCCCGCATCTCGGGCGTCACTCCGGCAGCCCTCACGCTGATCAATGTCTATCTGGAGAAATTAAGAAGAAGTGCTTTTATTTCAAGAACTTATCACGAACATCAACATCGTAGAACCGATACCCCGTATAGCGCTGAATCGTCGTCCCTTCCATCGACTGGCTCCCGTCCAGCTCGACGTCGAAGACCCGATAGTCGACCTGATCAGGAAGCGACAACCGCTGATACTCATTCAGGAAGGTGATTTCGTACGAAGCGCCATGCGGCCTTCTGGCCATCGGGTAGATTAGAAAACGTGGTGCCTGGCGGTAATTCCTGAGTTCCAGCTTCAGCCGCTCGTCCTGGTTTCCCGGCTCGGCTTCAACCTTGAGAAAGTTGAAATTCTCCGCGTCGACCCAGACGCGCCCCCCCCACTCATAGATCGTCTTGCCGCTGGTGTACGGAAGCGAGGCGGTGAACTCGATGATGTAGGCCAGGCGCAGCGAGAACCAGTCCTGCCGTACATATCGGAAGTGGAAAAGGTGCTGCCGATCAGGCAGGAACATCAACGTCCAGGAGTAGGAGTCGGGAGAGTTGAAGTCGATGGTGGTCTCGGGAATGGTCTTGGCCGGCCTGCCGGTGTGCTTCTGACGGTAAGGGACGTAGCGCTGCTCCTGCGCCTCGACATACATGAAGTCGTAGCGGTGCTCGTTCTCCGGCGGATCGTCGCTGTTGCGGATCGCTTCGATGCAGACGAACTTGAGGGCGACCGACTCGTAGACCTTCGCTTTCTCCCCCAGCTTGCCGAGAAGTACAGGAAGATCGACTGCGGCCATGCCGGCGGGATCCGGTGGCGCTCCGGTTCCCGGGCCGCTGTTCGGCTTCGGCGGCGGCGCGGCGCCCGGGGCGGCCGACACCCCGGACGGCTCCGCCCCGATGATGAGAGCGGCGAGAATTGCGACGAGCGGCCCGATAAATCGACGGGGCCCCGTTCGTGTCGGCACGCGAATCCTCCCACATGTTAAGTTACGGCGCCTATGGTATCCCGACCCTCCTCCGACGACATACCCGGGGGCCGATCTTTCCGGGCCTCGCTGCTCGAGGCGGCCCGCGAACTTGGTCTTCCGCTTTCGGCCCCCGAGGCCGAGGCGCTCGAGATCCACTATCGACTCCTCCGGACATGGGGAGGGAAGATCAACCTGACCGGCCTCAAGGACGAAGAGGCGATCCTGCGCCGCCACTTCCTCGAGCCGATCGCCGCGGCCGGCCTCCTTGAGGATCGAGGCAGGCTCGTCGACCTCGGTTCGGGGAACGGCTTCCCTGCCGTGCCGCTTCGCGTCCTTCGACCGAATCTGGAGCTGGTCCTGATCGAGGCGTCGGAGCGCAAGTCGGCCTTCCTTTGGACGGTGCTCCGCGATCTAGGCTTGAAGGGGGGGCGGGTCGAGACCCGCCGTGTCACGCGGCGAGCCGATCTCGCCGATCTCCTCCCCTGTCGATACCTGACGCTGCGGGCGGTGAAGGGGCGCGATTTTCTTCGGGGAGAAGGCGGGTCGATTCTGGAACCCGGAGGCCGCGCCCTCTTCTTCGTCTCGCCGGAGGAGTCCCGGGCGCTCCGCGACGATCCGATCCCGGGATTGTTCTGGGCCTTCGAGCGCCCCCTCCCGTCCGGGCCTCGTTCCGTCGTCGCCATCCTGGAGCCGGAGGGCTAGGAGCCGGATGTTCCACGTGGAACATCCCCGACTCCCGCCCGCGCCGATGTTCCACGTGGAACATTCCGCCGAGGCGGAGCGCTCCCCATGTGTTACTCTTTCGGCCACCCATGGGCCACGTTATCGCCATCGCAAACCAGAAGGGCGGAGTCGGCAAGACGACGACCGCCATCAGCCTGGCCGCGGCGCTCGCCATCGCGGAGCGGCCGACGCTCCTGGTCGATATCGATCCGCAAGGCTCGAGCACAAAAGGACTTGGGCTCGCTCCCGGACCCGGGGGGGAGATGTATGGAGTCATGGCGGGCGAGACCCGGATGGAGGAGATCCTGCTGCCGACCGAGCTCGAGTGTCTGTCGGTCGCCCCCGCCAGCCGCGATCTGGTCGGGACCGAGGTCGAGCTGGTGGGCGCGGCGGGGCGCGAATACCGGCTGAAGCAAGCCCTCCAGCCGCTGCGCAATCGGTTCGCCTACATCCTGATCGACTGCCCGCCATCGCTCGGTCTCCTGACCGTGAACGCTCTGGCGGCGGCGGACGGCATCCTGATCCCGGTGCAGTGCGAATACCTCGCCCTCGAGGGAGTCTCGCAGCTGGTCGAGACGCTGCAAAGGATCCGGGCCGGGCTCAACCCGGGGCTCGATATCGAAGGGGTCCTGCTGACCATGTTCGACGAGAGGACGAACCTGTCGCGCCAGGTGGTCGCCGACATCCAGGCTTTTTTCAAAGAGAAGGTCTTCAAGACGATCGTGCCGCGCAACGTCCGGCTGGGCGAGGCGCCCAGCTTCGGCAAGCCGATCATGCTCTACGATATACGTTCCAGGGGATCCGAGTCGTACCTCAATCTGGCCCGCGAGGTGATCCGCCGTCATGAAAAGACAAGCGTTAGGCAAAGGACTGAGCAGCCTCATCCCTGAGCCGGTCCTCGAGAAAGGGGACGCCGGCTTTCTGATGCTCGACATCGACCGGATCCAGCCGAACCGGCAGCAGCCCCGCTCCGACTTCAGCGGCATCGAAGGCCTGGTCAGCTCGATCAAGGAAAACGGCATCATCCAGCCGGTGATCGTCCGGCAGGAGGCGGATGGATTCCGGCTGATCGCCGGGGAGCGGCGCTGGCGCGCGGCCCAGATGGCGGGGGTTCACCGGATCCCGGCGATCGTGCGCAAGGTGTCGGACGACCGGGTCCTGGAGATGGCCTTGATCGAGAACATCCAGCGCAAAGAGCTGAACCCGATCGAGGAGGCCCGGGCCTACGACGTGCTCCTCAACAAGATGAAGCTGTCCCATGCGGACCTCGCCAAGAGGGTGGGCAGGGATCGATCTTCAATATCTAACTCATTGAGAATATTGAAGTTGCCAGAGTCGATCCAGATTCTTCTGCGGGATGGGGCGATCGCCGTCGGTCACGCCAAGGCGATCATGGCAATTCCCGACACGGCGACCCAAATTAAGCTGGCGGGCGAGGCGGCCCATCAGCTGCTGTCGGTCCGGGAGACGGAGCAGCGGGCGGCGGCGATTCTCAGGCGCTCGGGAAGAATCGGCCAGACGCCGGGCGCCGCCGGCCGGTCGGGCGACGCCGACCCCAACGTCGTGGCGGCCGAGGACAAGCTGCGCCGGGCGCTTCGCACCAAGGTCCGGATCGTGGCGAAGGGCGAGGGCGGGCGGATCGAGATCGATTATCACTCGGGTGAGGAGCTCGATCGGATCTACAATTTCCTGTTGACCGCGGACAAGGGGCACTGATCCGAAGCGTCGCCCCTCGCCGCAGGAGGCGACGACGATGAAGGGAGGGTTCGTGATGCCGTTTAGCAAAGAGAACCTCTTGAAGGATCATCTGGGAGCGGATGACATCAGCGGTTTTCTCGCTGAAGGGACCGAGATCGAAGGCACGATTCGCTTCCGCGACGTTCTGCGCGTGGACGGGAAGATCAAAGGGAAGATCATCAGCGAGAAGGAGCTGGTGGTCGGCGAGAACGGCGAGATCGAGGCCGATATCGACGTGGGCGTCCTGTCGGTGAGTGGCAAGGTGACCGGCACGGTCCATGTGAGGGAGAAGCTCGAGATCCATCCCAAGGGGAGAGTCCTCGGGGAGATCACTCTCGAGAAGCCGAACCTGGTCATCCACGAGGGCGGGATCTTTGAAGGAAACATCGATATGAACGCCGGCAAGCGCAAGGATGTCCGCGACACCACTCCGAAGGACGCCGAGATCGAGCAGATCCGTAGGCACAGCAGCACGAACTAGGAGTTCCGCATTCCCCGCAACCCCCGGCCGGCTCCGCGGTTTGACACTCCGCGGCAGCGTATGCTATTTTCCGCCTTCCTCTTATATACCAAGGGGGGGGACGATGTAGGATCACCCCGGTGACGCCGGGACCATGCGGCGATCGCGGGGTTTTTTGATGTTCCCCGGTGCGGAGCGTCGAGCGGGCGCCGGGCCTGCCTTTCGGGAGCGCAGCCGTGAAGCCGATCGCCGTGGCGAGAAGGTACGCCCGGTCTCTTGCCGATGTCGCCAGAGGCATGGGTGAGGCGCTGCTGGAGCCGCTCTCCGCGGAGCTTCTTCTGGTGGCCGAGGTGCTCGAGCGGGCGCCGCAGATGGTGCGCTTTCTCGACGACCCCTCGGTCGACCCGGAGGAAAAGCGCAAGGCGGTCGCCGCGCTCGAGAAGGGGACACGGGCCTCGGATCTGACGCGCCGCTTCCTGGGAGTGCTGATCGAACACCGGCGCCTGGCGGCGCTTTCATCCATCGCGCAGGCTTTCGCGGCGATCAAGGACGAGAACCTCGGCATCGTCCCGGCCGAGACCACGACCGCGATCGCCCTGTCAACCGCCCAGCAGAAGAAGCTGCGGGACTCCCTGGAGAAGCTGACCGGCCGCACCGTGCGGCTCAGCCTACGGGTTGATCCCGCCGTCCTAGGCGGGGCGCGCACCCGGATCGGGTCCCGGGTGTACGACGGGACCGTGAGACGCCGGCTGCAAATCCTGAGATCCCGGCTGGCCGACGCGCGCTGAGATGATCGAAGGACGCTTCTAGCGCCCACGCACGAGGAGATCGCATGGCGGAGATCAAAGCGGACGAGATCGCTACAGTCCTCCGAAAGCAGATCGAGGGCTTCAAGGGCGGGGTCGACGTCACCGAGGAAGGAACGATCATCTCGGTGGGGGACGGCATCGCCCGGGTCTACGGTCTCGAGAACTGCATGGCCGGAGAGCTCCTCGAGCTGCCGCACGGCGTCTTCGGGATGGCGCTCAACCTCGAGGAAGAGTCCGTCGGCGTCGTGCTCCTCGGCGAGTTCGTGAAGATCAAGGAAGGGGACACGGTCCGCCGCACCGGCCGCATCATGGAGGTCCCGGTCGGCGAGGTGATGGTAGGGCGGGTGGTGAACCCGCTCGGACAACCGCTGGACGGAAAAGGACCGATCCCGAGCGACAAGACCGGCCCGCTCGAGCGCATCGCGCCGGGCGTCGTCGACCGGCAGCCGGTCAAGGAGCCGCTGCAAACCGGATTGAAGGCGATCGACGCCATGATCCCGATCGGCCGCGGCCAGCGCGAGCTGATCATCGGCGACCGCCAGACCGGCAAGACCGCCATCGCCATCGACTCCATCCTGAATCAGAAGGACTCGGGGGTCATCTGCATCTACGTCGCCATCGGGCAGAAACGCTCCACCGTCGCCCAGGTGGTGAAGACGCTCGACGATGCCGGCGCCATGACCTACACGATCGTGGTCAGCGCCTCGGCCTCCGATCCGGCGACGATGCAATACATCGCCCCCTACGCCGGCTGCGTCATGGGCGAGTATTTCCGGGACAACGGCAGGCACGCGCTGGTCATCTACGACGACCTGAGCAAGCATGCGGCGGCCTACCGCGAAATCTCGCTGCTGCTGCGCCGGCCCCCCGGACGCGAAGCCTACCCGGGGGATGTCTTCTATCTGCACTCCCGCCTGCTCGAGCGGGCCGCCAAGATGAGCGACGCCCTCAAAGGCGGCTCGCTGACGGCTCTACCGATCATCGAGACCCAGGCCGGCGACGTTTCGGCCTACATCCCGACGAATGTCATCTCGATCACCGACGGCCAGATCTACCTCGAGGGCGATCTGTTCTACTCCGGGATCCGCCCGGCGGTGAACGTCGGGCTGTCGGTCAGCCGCGTCGGCGGCAACGCGCAGATCAAAGCGATGAAGCAGGTGGCGGGGACGCTCCGTCTCGATCTGGCGCAGTACCGCGCCATGGCGGCGTTCGCGCAGTTCGGCTCCGATCTGGACCAGGCGACGCAGGCGCAGCTGGCCCGCGGAGCGCGTCTGACCGAGCTCCTGAAGCAGGGACAGTACCGGCCGCTGCCGGTCGAGAAGCAGGTGATCGCGATCTACGCCGGCGTCAACGGTTTTCTAGACGAATTCGACGTCCAGCAGGTGCGCCCCTTCGAGGAGGCGCTGTACAAGCACCTCGACGGCACCGGCCGCCCGCTGGCCCGCAAGCTTCTCGAGAAGAAGTCGATCGACGACGAGATGAAGGCCGAACTGAAGAAGCTCCTCGACACCTTCAAGTCCGACTTCCTGGCGAGAACCGCGGCCGCCTGAGGGCGGTCGAGCGAAGGACGGGGCGATGGCGAACGTCCGCGACTTCCGGACTCGAATCCGCAGCGTCAAGAGCACGCAGCAAATCACCCGCGCGATGAAGCTGGTGTCGGCGGCGAAGCTCCGCCGCGCCCAGGATCGGATCCTGGCCGCCCGCCCTTACGCCCGCAAGATGCGCGACGTGCTGGCGTCGCTGGCGCTGCGCGCCAATCCGGAGAAGCATCCGCTGTTGGCGCGCCGGCCCGAGAAGCGGGTCGTGGTCGTCGTGATCACCGCCGACAAGGGTCTGTGCGGCAGCTTCAACACCAACATCCTGAACGCGGCCAAGGAGACGCTTGAGGGACTGCGGGATCGGCAGCAGGTGCAGGTCGATCTGGTGGGGCGCAAGGCGCGCGACTGGTTCCGCCGGCGCCCCTACACGGTGCGGCGCATGCTACTCGAGGTCTCGAGAAACGTCAGTCTGGAGCACGCCAAGGAGCTCGCCTCCGAGCTGGTGCGTGGCTTCACCGAGGCGGAGATCGACGCCGTCCTCCTGGTCTACAATGAGTTCAAGTCGGTCATCCAGCAGCGCGTGGTGGTGGAGGGGCTCCTGCCGGTGCCGCGCGGCCTCTTCGGTCCCGGCGCGTTCGGCGGCGGGGAAGGGGCCGCCGCCCGCGCCGCGGCCGCGTCGGGCGGCGCCGAGGCTCCGCAGGCGCAGGCGGAGGATTACATTTACGAGCCGGGCGAGGCGCAGCTGTTCGAGCGTCTCCTGCCAAAGGCGATTGAGTTTCAGATCTACCGCGCGCTCCTCGAGTCGGCGGCGGCCGAGTATGGGGCGCGGATGACGGCCATGGACAACGCCACGCGCAACGCCGAAGAGATGATCAGCACCCTGACGCTGCAGATGAACAAGATCCGCCAGGCGGCGATCACCAAGGAGATCCTGGAAGTCGTGAGCGGCGCCGAGGCGCAACGGTGAGGAGCCGTCTGCGGCCGGGCGAAGAGCTGGCGACCGAGGTGCGCCGCCACTGGATCGTCCTGGGGTGGCCGTTCGGCCTGGGGCTGTTTTTCGCCGGAGGCCTCGTGGCTGCCTTCTTCGTCCATCGGCCTTATGTGCTGCCGGCGGCCGGGGCGCTGAGCGGGGCGGCGGGGCTATGGGCCCTTTGGCGGTGGATGGAATGGCGGGCGGATCTCTGGGCGGTGACCTCGCAGCGGGTCATCGACGAGTGGGGAGTCCTGACGGTGCGGGTCATCGACAGCCCGCTCGACACGATCCACAACGTCAGCTGCGAGCAGACGATCGCGGGTCGGATGTTCGGCTATGGCACGCTCAACATCCAGACGGCCGCCGAGCACGGGTCGACGACGATCGTGTACGTGGCCGATCCGGAGGATCTCCGGGAGACGATCCTCGAGGTCCAGCAGAGGTACAAGCAGGGGATTTCGTCGCGCGGCGCGAACCTCGGGGCCATGGGCGCGGAGGGGCCGGGGGAGACGCGGGAGTGCCCCTATTGCGCCGAGACGATCAAGGTCAGGGCGAAGGTCTGCCGCTTCTGCGGGCGAACGCTCTGAGAACGAAGCGACACGCATCCTGCCGGGCGGAGTCCCGGCGGACATCGGAAGGAGCCGGTTCATGAGCGTCGGCAAGGTGGTGCAGATCATCGGTCCCGTCCTGGACGTGGAGTTCACCGACAAGAACCTCCCCGGGATCCACAACGCGCTGCGGGTCACGAGCGAGGGCTTCGACGTCCCCCAGCCGATCGACATCACCGTCGAGGTCGAGCAGCACCTCGGCGAGGGGCGGGTCCGGTGCGTGGCGATGGAGCCGACCGACGGCATGGTGCGGGGCATGAAGGCGGTCGATACCGGCGCCCCGATCCAGGTGCCGGTTGGCAACGAGGTCCTCGGCCGGGTGATCAACGTCCTCGGCAAGCCGATCGACAAGGGAGGGCCGGTCAACGCCAAGAAGACGCTGCCGATCCACCGCGAAGCGCCGTCGTTCGAGGAGCAGAACACCGACATGCAGATGTTCGAGACCGGCATCAAGGTCATCGACCTGCTCGAGCCGTACCTGAAGGGGGGCAAGACGGGGCTCTTCGGCGGCGCCGGCGTCGGCAAGACGGTCCTGATCCAGGAGCTGATCCACAACGTCGCCCTGAAGCACGGCGGCGTCTCGGTCTTCGCGGGCGTCGGCGAGCGGACCCGGGAGGGGAACGACCTGTGGCTCGAGATGAAGGAGTCGGGCGTCATCAACAAGACCGCCTTGGTGTACGGTCAGATGACCGAGCCGCCCGGCGCGCGGCTTCGTGTCGGTTTGACCGGCCTGACGGTCGCCGAGTACTTCCGCGACTTCGAAGGGCAAGATGTCCTTCTATTCATCGACAATATCTTCCGATTCACCCAGGCCGGCTCGGAAGTGTCGGCGCTTCTGGGCCGGATGCCGTCGGCGGTCGGCTATCAACCGACGCTGGCCTCCGAGCTGGGCGAGCTTCAGGAGCGAATCACCTCGACGGTCAAGGGCTCGATCACCTCGGTGCAGGCGATCTACGTGCCGGCCGACGACTACACCGACCCGGCGCCGGCCACCACCTTCGCCCATCTCGACGCCTCGACCAACCTGTCGCGCAAGATCTCGGAGCTGGGGATCTACCCGGCGGTCGACCCGCTGGCCTCCACCTCGCGGATCCTCGACCCGCGCATCGTCGGGCAGGAGCACTACGACACGGCGCGGGGCGTGCAGGGGATCCTGCAGCGCTACAAGGACCTGCAGGACATCATCGCCATCCTCGGGAACGACGAGCTGTCGGAGGAGGACAAGATCATCGTGGCGCGAGCGCGAAAGATCCA
>JBGPLZ010000056.1:0-21376 GCA_041486695.1 Acidobacteriota bacterium
CACCGCGCGGCCCTCAGCGCGGTGGGTGGGAGCGAGGCGAGCCGAGGGGAGGCTCGCGCCAGCGAGCCGGACCCGTGCCCACCGATCGCAGCCCCCGGCGCCTCACCCGGCGGCGGGACTCCCACCGGGAGAAACCGGCTCTCCACGACCACCGGGGATGTGCGGCGGAGGGGCTTCGGTCACGATCGGGCTGCGCCCGTCCCCGGTCAGCCAGCGCCCCGATCGCGGGTCCAGGCGGATCCGGATGGCGCGGACCGGGATTGCCTGCTGGTCGAGGCTGCGAAAGATTCCGAACCGCAGGCTCGAGCTGGGCGGGACGCCGGGAAGTATCTCGACCGGCTCGCGGTGCCCGGCCTGACGGCCGGTGGCGCAGAAGGAAATCAGCACGCTGCGCGGGTCGGGCCCTTCCACCTGCACCAGCTGGCCGGTCGAGTCGGTGCGCGGCACGGTGAGGGCAGGCGGCGGGATCGGCACCGCCTGGGGCGGCGGCTCTGGCGGCCGGGGCCGCTCGGCGGCCGAGGCGACCTCGGTCTCGAAGCCGGGGGCACCGTTTCGGGCCAGGTAGTCGCCCCAGACGTGATAGATATGGACCCCGAGAGCCCCGAGGATCAACAGGCCGACGCTCAGAACCATGAAGTTCCAGACGCCGTGCGACACCGAGGTCTGGGGCCGCGGCGGCTCCTTGCTCTCGTTCGCCGACTTCTGATCCAGCGCTTGGCGCACGGTGATCCGATTGTCCGCGACCTTGAGGGCGAGATCCATCGACATCCGGTGGCGCTGCGAGACGCGCAGCGCCAGCGACCGGCGATCGCCGCGCTCGAGGGCCTGACTCACGGTGAGACGGCCTTCCTTGACGGCCGACTTGAAGCCCGGATCGTAGGCCGCCTCCTCCTCCCACATGACCGGCGTGGAGGGCACGGGGCTCTTTCCGGCCGGCGCCGAACGAGGTTGCGCGGCAGAGGATCCGGTGATGGCCGGGACCGTCGCCGGGGCCGGGCGAGCCACGGAGGCGGAGGGCGGTGCGGCCGGCTGCTCCGCGGCGGGCGCCGATGGGATCGGCCCCTTCCGGCTGGCCGCCGCGTCCTCGAGCGTCATCACTCCTTCGAGGACGGAGTAAGCGCTCGCCAGGTCAATCCGGTTGGTCTCGGCGAACCCCTTGGCCTGCCGGTAACGCGCCTGGTCGACGTTTTGCTTCGGGCGCGCCACCGCGAGACGGTAGCGACGGCCGCACCCCGAGCAGGCGACCGCCGTGGGCCCTGCCGAGGCGGCCGGGATCTGGACCTGCGTCAGGGCCTTGCACTCGGTACAGCGGATGTACATCGTCGGCTCATCCCACCCGCGGCAGTGGCACCGGCCCGCGCCGGGGGTCATAGGCTTGACGGGGTGAATCTAGGGCCTTAAGTTAGAGGAGTCAAACGGCGAACCCGACCTGTCGCCGCCGGGGAGTTCGATCATGGCCGCTCATCTTGAGAACCGGGTCTTGAGGCCGCTGCGGATCTTCACCGACGCGTTCATCCTCGACGGCCTTCTGAACGGCAGCCTCGGAGCGCGGACGCTCGACGAGCTGAACAACTCCGCCCGGGCGATGCTCGCCCTGTCATCCCCGCGGGTCGTCACGGGCGATTGGATGGTCGGCGAGGGTCCCCTGGTGGTGAGCAAGGCGGCGATCCTGATGGTCGCCGAGATCCCCGACCTGGGCGCCAGCCTGACGAACGTGCCCTCCGAGCCCGAGCTGCAGAAATTCGGGCGGGCGGCGGTGCGGATGCGGCTGCGCTCCTATAGCCTCGAGGCCTACGTCGTGACGAGTCAGGGAGGCGACCCACTGGTCCGCCTCTCCCAGGGAAGCCACTCGTTCATGGCGCTCAACAATGTGAAGATCGCCGGGCCGGGCGTCGACCTGGAGGTGCCGTTCCTGGCGGTGAACCGGATGCACGTCCTCGCCGGCCAGGAGCTTTACAGCGTCAACGCCGTCCCGGAGGAAGTCGGCGCCGGATCGGACGACGGCCTGCGCTGATCCGCACCACCGGGCTGGGAGATCGGGTTCGGCCCGCCCGCATCGGAGTTCAGCGTTGGCGGAAGCTGACGATCACGAACGGGAACTCTTCCTGCACGGACGAGATGTCGGAGCTGCAGTATTTCGTGTCCCCCGTGCCGCCACCATTGTTGTTGTAGGTGGCGACGGCCGTCCCGTCGTCCGAATTGCCGACCACGCCGTCCGCGCCGGCGCAGTCGTCCGAGGTCCACATCGTGCCGTCGGGGCCGGCGATGTTGGCGACCAGGTTGGCGCCCGAAATCAGCCCGTTGCCGCCGCCGCTGCGCTGGAAATTCCCCTTGCCGACGGTGAAGATGGTGCCGACCCAGCCGGCGTTGCCATCGACGGTCAGCGTCCCGGTCACCCAGAGAAGCCCCGCGCCGTTGACGCCACCGCCGACGGTGTAATCTCCCTCGATATAGACGACCTTGGGAGAGATCGACGTCCCGAGGGAGCTGTTTGAGGTCGAAGAGGTGCCGACGACGTCGGCCGCGGCGCGCACCTTGCCCGCCAGATCGTGGAGGTAGCCGCAGTTGTTCCAGTTCGGGTCGATCGTCCCGCTGACGTCGCTCACCGTGTTCGTCCCGGTGTTGGTCCCGGAGGTATAGCTTCCCGGCTTCTGGACGCCGCCGTCGGCCACCGCCTTCGAGGCGGCGCCGATGACGCCGAGGACCGGCACCGAGAGCCCCGGGACGCCGGCGGCGCAGTCGTCGCCGACGTATTGCTTCGCGCTGCTGTTGCCGCCGTCGAAGTTCGCCCTGGGCCCGACCATGGTGATGGTCGCCGGCATCGCTGGAAAGCTGGTCCGCTGCAGGACCGCCACGACCACCTCCATGGCATACTTGGTGCTGCCGCCGGCCGCCGTCACCACAACCCGGTCGTTGGTGTCGTTCAAGCTGGTTCTGCCGTCGACGGCGTCGTTGGTGAGCCAGGCGGCGTATTTTCCGCCGGAAAAGGTGGTCAGCGACTTGAGCGGCAGGTCATCGCCATAGCCGGTGAAGCCGGTGACGTTGCCGTCGGAATCGTAGGTCGCCTTGAGAGCGGCCGGATCGAAATTGATCGCGCCGTTGGCGCCCGCGGCGGTCACCAGCTCGTCGTGGAAGGTGAGACGGTTGGCGACGGTCGGGTCGGTGAGGTTGTCCTGGCGTAGCGTCTCGCGCGCATCCTCCAGGCCGGCTTCGGCCAGGTAGAAGACCTGCTTGGAACGCAGATCGACCTGGTTCATCTTCACCTCGTTCTCGGTGACGAACAGCAGCGCCCCGCCCATCGCGGTCAAAAGCGTCAGGACGAAGATCGCCATCACCAGGGCCGAGCCGCGCTCCCCGGCTCCCGTGTCTTCCTTCCGAAGCCGCGCCGTTTCGCCGGGATCGCCGAAGTTCGATCGCGGCGTCATCATGAGACCTGCTTTCTCAGCACCACTTCGCTGCTGACGGTATAGCGGATGTACTGCCCGGAGCGCGGATCGGGCGCCGGCGACTGCGCCGTGATCCGAACCAGGATCCGGGTCGGGTTCGTGGTTGAGTCGGGGACGAACATCGCCTCGGCGACCCCGTCCCCATCGGAGTCGTTGGTGATCGTGTCGGCCAGGGTGACGAACGGCTGTGTCGTGTCGCTGCTCGTGCGCCATTCGATCTTGTTCACGCTCCAGCGGATCAGGACATCCTCGCCCGCGTCGCTGGTGTCCCCGTCCTCGTTCAGGTCGGCGTACACCTCGAGGTAGTTCGTGCTGTTGGTGGGCGACGGATCGAGGACCACCGGCGAAAACCCGATATTGCGCGGGTCCCAGCCGGCCGTCCGCAGGGTTTGCACGATCATCGACAGGCAGGTGCGCGCCGTGCTCTGCACCTCCACCCGCATCTGGTCGACCCGGTTGATTTGGGAGTTCTGGATCAACAGGCTGGCGAGGCCCCCCATCGCCATCGAGAACAACGCCAGGCTGACGAGCAGCTCGAGGAAGCTGAAGCCGTCGTCCTGCCCGCGCCCGTTCATCGCGCCCTCAGGGAGGTCAGGGTCGTTTCCTTCGGCGCGCCGATCGCCTGCCGGGTCGCGATCACCCTCACGCTTATCGTCTTGACCGTGGCCGGGCTGGCGTTGTCGACGATCTGCCAGCGGACGGTGTAGCTCGCGTTGGCGAGGTCGGAATAGCCGCTGACGTTCGAGGCCAGGTTCCCGCCCGCCGTCAGCGAGTAGAAATCGCCGGCGCGCAGGAGCTCCATCCGGTCCACCGCGGCCGCGCCCACCGTTCCCATATCGGCCCCGGCCGCCGTCTCTTTCATCGCGAAGATGAACATCGGCGCCGCCGCGAGGAGACCGACGAACATCAGCGCCAGGGCGATGAGCACCTCGACCAGCGTGAACCCCTGCCGCGTCCGCAGCCGCATCGCCACCCTCATCTCAGGAGCCCAGCAGCCAGGCCGAGCCGTTCCAACGCTCGACGCGCACGCCGCCGGCGCCGTAAAGGTTGACGCGATAGTTCCCATCCCCGCCCTGCATCGCCACCAGCCCCGCGCCGGTGGTGACGCTGCCGTCCGAGGCGAAGGTCGACTCGTAGGTGGTGCCCGAAAGCAGGTTCAAGGTCACCGCCGAGCCGCTGTCGGGACGCGCGAAGCTGACCGTCGCCGGCAGGGTCACCGTCTGGTAGAGCTGGATGTCGTCGGCGGTGTTCGCCTCATCGTTGAGGTCGTAGACCTGCAACTGGCGGCTGGCGGTGTCGAGCCGGAAGCGGCACGAGCGGTTGCGGCTGACCGCCTCGATGCGCGCCAGCTGCATGAACTGCTGCACCTCGTAGACGGCGCTGCGCATCTGCTCGCGCCCGAGCCAGGGGATGGTGTAGGTCACCGCCGCCGTGATCACCATGGCGGCCAGCACCATCACGATGCTGATCTCGGCAAAACTCATTCCCCGCTCGTCGAGCATGAGGCACTCTCCGATCAGTGTGGCAGGTGAAGATGGTCCGGTAACACCCGATCGCCGTCCCCGAGGATCAGGGCCCGCTCGATGGTGTTCTCGAGCTCGCGGACATTGCCGGGCCAGTCGTAGGCGGAGAGAACCCGCAGCGCCTCCGGGTCGAGGCCGATCGGGCCGCGCTTTTTCTGCTCGGCGGCGAACTTGGTGATGAAATGACGCGCCAGCACCGCAATGTCCTCGGGGCGCTCCCGCAGCGGCGGGACGACGATCGGGAAGACCGACAGCCGGAAGAACAGATCCTGCCGGAACCCGCCCGCGGCCACCAAAGCCGTCAGATCCTTGTTGCTGGCGGCGACCAGGCGGATGTCGACCTGCCGGGTGTCGTTCCCGCCGACCCGTTCGAACTGCTTCTGCTCGATCACCCGCAGCACTTTCCCCTGCAGCGGCTGCGACAGATCGCCGATCTCGTCGAGGAAGAGAGTCCCCTTGTCGGCGATCTCGAACTTGCCGCGCTTGGCGGCCACCGCCCCGGTGAAGGCGCCCTTCTCGTGACCGAACAGCTCGGTTTCAAGAAGACCTTCGGGGATGGCGGCGCAGTTGATCGCCAAGAACGACTGCGTCTTGCGCCCGCTCAGGTGATGCACGGCGCGGGCGAACAGCTCCTTTCCCGAACCGCTCTCCCCCTGCAGCAGGACGGTGGCATCGGTCGGCGCCACCTTGCGCACCTGGTCGAGGGCCCGGGTCAGGGCCGGGCTGTCGCCGATGATCTCGGGGAACTCGAGCTCGTGCGAGAAGCGTTCTCTGAGCAGCAGATTTTCGCGCAGCAGGCTGCGGTGCTCCAGCGCCCTCCTCACGAGGGCCAGCAGATGATCATTGTCCACGGGTTTCTCCAGGTAATCGTAGGCCCCCTCCCGCATAGCGCTGACGGCGTCGCGGATGGTGCCGTAGGCGGTCATCAAGATCACCGGCATCTCGGGGTCGGCGAGCACCGCCGCCTTCAGCACCTCATGGCCGTCGGCGCGCGGCAGCCTCAGGTCGGACAGGATCATGGCGAAGCGGTCGCGGCGGATCTTCTCCAGCGCGGCGCGGCCATCGGGGGCCTCCTCGACGCCGAACCCCTCCGCTTCGAGGGTCTTCCGCAGGACCGCCCGGAGGTTCTCTTTGTCTTCGACGATCAGGATGCGATCGGAGCCCTTCACTTGTTGCCGGACTCCCTCTGGAAGTGAGTCTCGATGGTGACCAGCTGGGTCTTGAGATCGTCGAGATCGGAGCTGGCCGTCGCGATCTGGGCGTCGAGCTGCTCGAGCAGCTCCTTCGGCTTCAGCTTCGGATCGACCTCCTCGCCCTCGGGTGCCTTGGGTGGAATCCGCAGCGGGTCGAGAACCGCCAGCCGGCGCTGGTTCAGGTAATCGAGGCGGGATTGCGCCTGGGCGATCCTGGCCCGCAGCGCTTCGATCTGCTCCTTGCGGAATGTCTCGTTCGCCTCTCGATCGTGATAGACCTTGAGCGGATCGGCCTGGGGTGGCGCCGGCTTGGGGGGAGCAGGCTTCGCGGGCGACGGGCTCGCGGACGGTGGCTTTGCAGGCGCGGGGCTCGCCGGGGCCGGCTTCGCCGACCCAGTTACAGGCCCAGTGGGTGGCGCAGGACCGCCGGAGGTATCCCCGACCGCCTGATCCGATTCCTCGGAAGGCCCCGCTGGCGCCGGCCGGCCGTGGTACCTCGTGGTCAGATCGTTATCGTCGAATCGCAGCGGAGCCTGGTCGTGTGCGCTCGCGGCAGGCGTCGGCGTTCCGGAGGGTTGCGGCTTCGACGAGTCCATTCCCCCCTTCACGCTATCCTTATTAATGGCAGCGGCCGGCTTGGCGGACTTCCTGGCCGCCTCGGGCGTTGGGGTCGGTGTAGGACTCGGCGTCGCGGTCGGTGTGGGGGCCGGCGAAGGAGCCGGCCCCTCGGCCGCGAAGGCCGCCGCGCCGGCTACCACGAGAGTCAGACATCCGAGAAGGACGATCAGCCCGAGCGGCCCCCGCCGCGGCGACGCGCCGGCTCTCGTTGCCGGTGGCTTTATGCTTCGAAAATGGACCATGACGGCCTCCCGGCATCTCGCCGATGACGGAAATGTAGGTTCCGGTGGGGGCGGGATCAAGCCTGGGAGCGGGCCGTAAGAATCGGCAACCTGCCCGATCCAAGGCTCGATTCGCGCCGACCTTACAGGTCGGTCTGCCAGGAGCTGACGACGACCCGCGGCATGTTCATCCCCTTGCGCGGCCAGCCGCCTTTGATCAGGCTCTCGTCGAAGTAAAGTCCCGGGGTTCCGCCGCCGTTGAGGACGCCTTCGTTGGCGACCATCGATCCGTAGAAGTTGGCGTTCCCCTGGGACGAGAAGGCGCCGCTCGTGTAGAACACGCCATTCATCACGACGGTGGTCTGGAATGGCAGGCCGATGGGGTCCTGGATCACCGCCGGCCCGCTCGGCGTGCCTCCACATGTGGTGTAATCGGTGCAGAAGTCGTCCCCGGTGACGGGGTCATGGAAGTGACGGTTGATCGCCGTGCCGCTCCTGACAAAGGTGTCGCCGGTGAGGCTCCCCGGGTACTCGAGGTTGACGAAGCCCGAAGAGTCGGACGGCTCGCCCGGCGGGAAGATCGTCTGCAGGCTGCCGCTGCTGCCGGTTCCGGTGGTCCCGAAGGTCTTGGCGTTCAGGTAGATGAACCCTTGCCCTCCCAGCCAGTTGTCCGAGCTGGTGATCGTAATATCGTCGGTGAGATTCGTCTGGCCGGCCGGAGTTGGGCCGGTGCCGGTGTACTGGGTCATGGTCCGATCGCCGGCCGGGACCTGGGCGTTGGTGGTGTCGAAGAAGTAGATCCCCGGGCGGCCACCGGTCGCGGTCGCGAACGAGACCGGCGATCCGACGCCGTCGAGCAGGAACTGATCGCCGCTCGACCACTTGTAGTAGTAGTTCCCCTTGTTCCCGCCCTGGGAGATCGACTTCCATAGACTGTAATCGAAGGTGGGGCAGTTGATGACGGTGTTCTGGAAGACGTTCGTGTGACTGCCATTGCCGCCGGTGCCGCTTCCGGGCCAGTAGGTCGCCATGTCGTAAGGCTGTTGATTGGTGTTGGCGGCGCCGATGAGATTCCCGCCGGCGACGTACTTGAACCATGGGTCGTCGATCTTTTGGTCGTTGATCGCCGGGTCGGCAGCCCAGCTGGCCAGGGTGTGAACCGGCGACGATGTGGTGTAGTAGGTGAACGGGTCGTTCAGAGCGTACGGCAGAGCGCTGGGGATCTTGGAGTCCATAGAGGACAGCTGCAGGGTCGCGTCCCCCTGCGACGATCCGGTGCCCCAATGCACCTCGAAGCTGCCCTGATAGTCGAGCGTGGTGCACGACTGCAGCGGCCCGACCGGACCGGGGACCGGGATCTCGTTGACCACCGCCTTGACCACCCGGGTGGCGATCTGCCTCTCCTGCGCAGTCCCCGGAAAGATGAAGACGCCGCCGATCACCTTGACCGTCGCCACCCCCATCCGGGTCAGCGCGCCGCTCACGGTGATGATCGGCGGGCCGTAGATCTCGATCCGGGCGATCCGGGCCCGCAGGTTCTGGGTCGGGAAGTTGGGGAAAAGGGTGTTGTTGATCGTGGTCAGATGTGACGCGCTGACGACCAGGTCGGGCCCCCTGGCGGCATTGTTCGGGTCGCTGTCGGTGCCGGTCTCGATGCCTCCAAGGGTGTCAGCGAGCGACGGTCGATACGGCCGGTCCAGAATCGGGCTCGTGGTGCAGGTCGAATCCTTGTAGAGCGGCTTGGCGCAGGTGCCCGACACGGCGAGGACGCGCGCCGTGTTCGGGTCGTTGTCCTGATCGACAAGCCTGAGGGTCCTGTCGACCTGGCCCGAGGTCGGCACCAGGTACCCGGTCGAAGACGGGTCGTTGAACCAGTTGACCGCGAGGCGCGCCCCCGCCTGGGCGACATAGAGGGCCATCGCCGCGTTGCGCTCGTTCTCGGCGATGGTGTTCTCGGTCTGCGCCATCAGCATGTAGGAGATGCCGAGCAGGCTCAGGATGACCGAGACGAGGACGGCGATGATCAAGGCCGATCCGCGCTCATCCCGGCCGCTTTCCCGTATCATGATGCTCATCGTCGTAGCGCTCCGTTTCATTGTCGTCTCCTTCCTACGGGCCCTGGATGATCGTCAGCGCGCATATCCCAGAGGTGAAGGACGAGTCCTGGAAGCGGTAGGTGACGACCATGGTCTCGGTATTGCCGGTCGATGAGTTCAGCATGGCGCTGTCGAAGGTGAGCGACATGTTGATGATCGGCGTCGTCGAGGCGAACGTGATTGCCCCCAGCACGGGGAAGTACGCCCCCGGGCTCGCAACGGCCGGAGAGAAAGTCTTGAGACCGGGCATCGCCGTCGCCGTGCTCGGCCACGCGAGCTTCTGCAGCTTGTGGGTGCCGGTGCCGGCGGTGCTGGTGAACTGGACGTCGATCTCGAAGATGTCGAGGTTGTCGCCCGAATAGTTCTGGATGTCCCACGCGACCACCGTATAGAAGGCGCTCGGCTTGCCGCTGACCGGCGCGATCGTCGGGTTGGTCGCGGAGATCTTGCAACTGGCGGCCGCGGCGGCGTTGAAGATCTTGGGGAGTAACTGGATGCATCCCTTGTTCGTCTCTATCTCCCAGTTCAGGGTATAAGCGCCGCCACCCTCGGCCGAAGAGTTCCATAACGGCAGATCGATCGGGCTGGCGAGACCGGCGGCGTTCTGCACCGTTTGATCGTAGATGTCCCCCGAGCCCGAGAGCCTGGCGATATGAACCCTGACCCTGGTCACGACGGTCGACCCCGATGGCGTATAGGTAAGGCGGATCAACTGGTTTCCGCCGCCACTTCCCCCATCTGGCGGCGTAAAGAGGGGGCCCAGATTGGATGCGCAATAGACCTCATAAATAGTCGACGGGTCGCTTTCGTTAGGGCAAAAATCGACGGCGGTGACGTAATAGTAGAGCGAGATCGATTGGCCGTTCAGATCCTGTTTGTCCTGAGCGCTCAGCGCATCGACGTAGCTGGCCGTCGTCGAGCTGCCGAGGTAGGTAAAACTGCTGGTGGCAGGGGGGCTGTTCTTCGGACCCTTGTACCTGTAGACCTTGTACTGATCAACCGCGATCGTAGTGCCGTTGACGTTCGTCGTTACCGGGGTCCAGGTGATGGTGATATTGTTCTGTGAAGTCCGATCTCCGCCAACGCCCGTGACGATGGCCGGCTTGACCGTCGTGTAGGCTTGGCCGGAGACGACGTTGCTGTAGCCCGACACCTTGTCGCAGGTGTCGATCGCCACCAGCCGGTAGTAATAAGTCTTGCAGTTGGCCACCGGCGTGTCTAAATAGCTGGTGTTGCCTGGGCCGAGCGAGGGCACCGCCGGAGGAGCGTCGACGACGGTCATGAAGCCGCTCGAGGCGGAGACCTGCGATTTCTCCAGCCGGTACCCCTTGGGATCGCGCAGGATCGTGTTGCCGCCGATGGTGTTCGGATCGCCGGTGAGGACGTTGGTGTTGGTCTTCAACTGCGCCCAGGTGAGCGGAATCTGGCTGTCCTGGTTGCTGGTCAGCGCTAGGCCCGTCGGGGCCGCCGGGTTCGTGTACGGCACCGTCGTCGTCAGGTTGTCCGTCACGGTGCCACCGGTCCCGCCGCTCGGCGCCCAGGCGCTCTGGTTCCCCGCGGCATCCTTGGCCTGCACCTGGAAATGGTATGGAGTCGTGGTGTTCAGCCCGGTCACGAACGCGTGGCCGAGGTAATCGATCGTCCCGTATTCATTGTGCGGATAGGTGAACGACTGGCTCGTGATAGTCGTCGGCGAGCTATCCGGCCAGAAGCGGACCACGTAGGCGCTCACACCGTCGGTCGAGGCCGGCTGGTTCCAGGTGACCAGCATCCCCTTGCAATGGCCAGGCACAACGCCCACACCAGTCGGCGCCGGCGGTGGCGAGACATCGACGTCCTTGATGCCGCTCTTCCCGAGGTTTTCCGGATTGACGTCCGACGACAGATCGAACTTGCGATAAGCCTGGGTGGCGGCGTTGGCGTCGGTCGTGTCGACGTAGTTCATGTCAGGGTCCCTGGTCATCCCGACCAGGCTGATCGAGATCCTCTTGATCCGCGCCCGGGTAATCTGGTTGGCCGCCGTCCCGGCGATGTCGTCGGCCGAGTTCGTCGGCGTGTTCGGGCTGATCAGGGTGCCGCTGTCGTCGTAGTAAAGAAAGGTCATCGATTTGATGTTGTCGGCGACCGGCTCGTAGATGAAATTGGTCGAAGCCTGGGGCGTCGTCGGGAAGGTCCCGTTCACGTCGGCCATGGTGACCCGGTATAGGGTGTAGGGCGGGTTGTCCTGGATGAGCGCCACCTTCGGGATGGTGACCTGCTTGACCGTCTTGACGCGCGGCTTGTCGACGTCGAGCCAGAGGTCCATCGTGCCGGTGCTGGTCACCCCCGGCTTCGACAGGACGTAGGTGACGATCTCGTCGTTGCCGGTCGACACGGAGTTGTAGACCGTTCCGGCCAGGGCCGATTCGGGGCTGAGGCTCGCCGTCGGATCCTCGCGATCGAAGTCGCCGCGGACTGTGACCGCCGTGTCCCAGGCCCCTTCGATCTGCTCGTCCACGCGGGTGGTGTCGCCGTCCGGGTTCGTGTTGTAGCCGGCGAGGCGGACGTCGGAGAGCATCCGGTCGAAGGCGACGCGGGTGGACTGCTGCTGATCGCTGGAGTTCTCACCCGCCTTGTACGACTTCTGCGCGGCGGTGTAGAGAATGAAGGCCACGGACGCCGCCATGGCGAAGATGGCGGTCGCCACGACCATTTCAATCAGGCTGAAGCCCCGTTCCATGCGTCTCTCTGTGCTTCGATCGTTCAACACGCTCTCCTCCGATCCGCCGCCGTATCCCGGCGGCTTCGCAACCTATCCTTACAATCTCACCGTCGACAGCGACACGCTCTGCGGCCGCCCCAGCTCCGTCCAGGTCAGGGTCACCGTCAGCCGCAGGGCCACCGCCGACCCGAAGCTCGGCGTCCCCGGACCCATTGGAGTCAGCGTCGCCGTCGCCACGCCGCCGTCGAGTTTCCGGATGATCTCGGCATTCCAAGGGTAGAGCACGCTGGTGGAGCTCGTGCTCACGGCGGAAACCGGCACCGTGCCGGTCGAGGTGCCCCCCATGTTGGTGTAGAGCGCGACGAACGATTGCTGGTCGTAGGTCTCCATGATGTCGTGGCAGATGGCAGTCGCTTCTGTGATCGTCTTCCCGGTCTTCACCTGGCGCCCGCCCAACATGAACATCGAGCTGATGGAGATCAGAACGCCCGCCAGGACCCCGATCGCGATCACCACCTCGACCAGGCTGAATCCCCGTTCCGTCCTCTCGGTCGCCGTGTGTTTCGTTCTCATCGCCCGTACCTCGCTCCGTTTTCTCATCTCTAGAAGGTGGAATAGGCCGACGACACCGTCCCCGTCGGCGTGATCGTGATGGTGTACCGATCGTTCCGGGTGCTGTTGATGGCGCAGCTCACCATGACCTGCGTGTTGCCCGACGCGCCCGTACCGCCGTTCGTCCCGAAGGTCACGGACCCGGCGCTGGTCGTCTCGATGTTCACTCCCGGCTCCAGAGTGATGGTGATGAGAACTCCCTTGGAATTCGTGAAGCTGTAGGTGTTCGGCGCGGTCACGTTGCTCTGGTTGTTGAGGGTCAGGGTGCTCGAAGCCCGGTTGGCGACCGCTATGTAGCGCTGCGCCCGCAGGTCGTTCAGCAGATTGTCGGCGGTGGCGCGGGCCCTGTAAGCGCGGTAGGCATCCATGAACGCCGGTCCGCCGAAGAGGATGAACAGGCCCATCAGCGCGATCACGATTAGAAGCTCGGGAAGCGAGAAGCCTCGTTCCTGCCGCTGCATCGTTTTGACCTTTAGGTTCGTCACTCGCGTTCTCCCTGCTCATCGTTGCGTCCTGTCCCCCGGCCCTCGCTCTCGGGCCCGGGCAACGACGATCGGAAGAGCAAGGGATGTGCCACGACCGTCCGGAGATCGGGGCCAGGGGCTATCTGCTGCGTTCGAGTGGGGTTGGGAAACAGCCGGATGATTCGGGATTGATCACGGTAGCGTGATCGATGACCGCTCTGTTACGAATCGTAACGTCCGGGAGCCTGCCGGAGGCCTTGGAAGAACCTCAGGCGAGCGGCCCAGCCGAGACCGAGGACCCCGGACGGGGCGGCAGGACGAGGGTGAATCGCGTGCCGCGCCCTGCCGCGCTCGTCACTTCGACCTGGCCGTCATGGAGGACGGCCACTTTCTGAACCAGCGCCAGCCCGAGACCGGTGCCCCGGTCCTTGGTGGTGAAGAATGGGGTGAACAGGTGAGCGAGATCGTCGGCCGGAATGCCCGGCCCATTGTCCTCCACCTCGATCCGCGCCCCACCCTGTCCTCCCTCCTGGCGATCGCCGCGCACGACGATGCGCGGCGCCGGCCTGCCCCCGGCCAGGGTGGGGCCCCCCTGGGTCGCTCCATCGGCCAGGAACGACTCGGCGGCATTGCGCAGCAGGTTCTGCAGGGCCTGGCGAAGCAGCGTCTCGTCGGCGACGATCGACGGGAAGGTCCCTTCGATCGCGAGGTCGATCGGGGTGGCGCGCGAATCATTGCGGAACTCGGCGACGAGATCGCGCACCAGCCCACCGAGATCGACGCTCTGCAGCTCGAGCCGGGCCGGGCGGGCGTAGCGGAGAAAATCATCGACCACTTTCTCGACCCCTCCCACCTCGCGGAGAATTGCCTCGGCATGATCGCGGCTAGGCGCGGCAGCCGCGCCCTCCGCGCCTCCATTGCGGGCGATGAGGCGCGCATAGCCATGAATCGTCGCCAGGGAGTTGCGGAACTCGTGCGCGATCCCGGCCGACATCTCTCCCAGGGTCGCAAGATTTTCCTTGAGCCCGACGCGCTCCCGAAGGGTCTTGATCTCGGTCAAATCGGCGAGCAGGCAGACGACCCCTTCGACCGCTCCCCCGCCCTCGGCGCGGTCGGCGAGGATCGGGGCGATCATGGCGCCGAGGTGGGCCATCCGGCCCCCCGGACCGGCGAGCGAGACCAGCTCACGGGAATGACTGGCCCCGGTCTGCAGACTGCGATTCAGAAGCTCGCCGAGCCGGGCGTGGTCGCCGAACAGTTCGGCATACGTTCGTCCGACCGCCGAGGCGCGCGCCAGGCCGAAGAGCCCCTCCGCCGCCGCGTTCAGGACGGTCAGGCGCCCCTGCCGATCGAAGACCAGGACGGCGCTGCCGAGACCGCGGATCAGCTGCTCTCCCGGGAGGAGCGCGGCGCCGGCCTCGCCGCCGCGGGTCCGTAGTCGGCCGAGCTCCTGCTCCTGATCGTGCAGCTTGTCGAGCACGCCCTGGAACGCGGCCACCAGATAGTCGGGCTCCCCGGCGGCCCCGGCGCCTTCGGCGCGCAGCAGCCCGGGCGCCTCCCCCGCCGCCGCCGCCAGCCGACGATATGGCTGCAGCAGCCAGCGCGCGAACAGGATGACGAGGACCAGCACGAAGATCAAACCTCCCGTCTGGAGCGCCGCGATGGTCTTGAGGTTCAGATCGACCGAGGCGAGAACCGGCACCTCCTGCTCGACGCGGATTATGGCGATGCTCGCACGGCTTCGGTCCTGGATCGGACGGTAGGCGGCGAGCGTGCCCCAGGGCTCCCGTCCGGGTCGTTCGAGCGGGGTCAGCACGCTGCCTCCGGACAGGAGCCGGCGGCGGGGGCCGTCGTCGCGACCGCCGATCGTCTCGTCCAGCGCTCCGACCCGGGCCGGGTTCGAGGAGGAGATCACCCGGCCCTCCGGCGTCAGGATCTCGATGACGCTCATCCCCTTGAGCCGCGCCATCCGATCGAGGAAGCTGGGCGGTATGTAGGGTGGCACGGTGGACGCCGCCCCCAGCCCGCGCAGCATCTGGTCACGTTCCAGCTCGACCCGGACCAGATCGGCCTCCAGCGCCATCCTCTGCCCGGCCTCATCTTGAAGCGCGTTGCGCGCCACGATCAGGAGATGGAAGTTGAAATAGAGGGCGACCGCGAGGAACAACACCAGCAACACCAGGAAGATCTTGATCTGCCCCTCGTAGCTGCGGAGGAGCGCGCCGGTCATGGCGCGATCCCGGCGAGTCGCAGATACCAGGCGATCCAGGGATCCCCGACGAACAGCGCCAGGAGGGCCGCGCCGCCGAGGAAGACCCCGTACGGCAGCTTCGATTTCCAGCCGTAGCCGGCGTAGCGCATCATTGCGAGGCCGAAGATCGCCCCCGAGACGGCCCCGAAGAACAGACAGAACAGCAGCAGCCGCAGGCCGAGGAAGGCGCCGATCATCGCCAGCAGCTTGAAGTCGCCCTGACCGATCCCGTCCTCACGGAGCTCAAAGCGGACGCCGCGCGCCGCCTGCCAGATCCGGTACGAGGCGTTGACGCTCCAGGGGATGGCGTAGCCGAGGGCCGCCGCGGCCGCCGCATCGCGCAGCGACATCAGGGCCGGCCCGCCATGGAAGGCCCCCGTCCCGTCCCGCCAGGGGCTGGTGAGCAGGCCGATGGCGATCCCCGGCAGGGTGATGGCGTTCGGCAGGATCTGATGCCGTGCGTCGATCAGGATGAGGGCGATGAGCGAAGCGCCGAGGAACGCCTGCACGAGGAAGGCGAAAGTCGCGCCCTGAACCCGGAAGAGCAGGAGGAACAGCACCATCGTCGCCGCTTCCACGATGGGGTAGCGCATCGAGATCGAGGCGCGGCAGCGGCGGCAGCGCCCGCGCAGCAGCAGATAGCTCAGGATGGGGATGTTGTCGTACCAGGCGATGCCGCCTCCGCAGGCGGGGCATGCCGAGCGCGGCGTCACGATCGACTCGCGGCGCGGCAGCCGGTGAATGCAGACATTGAGAAACGAGCCGACGCAGGCTCCCAGGCCGGCGACCAGGAGCCGGACGATCGACTCGGGCATGGCGCCACCTCCGATCATCGGGCGAGGATCAGGCCGCCACGGTAGGAGACCGCACCGGTGGCCGGGTCGTAAGCATACTCGCGGTCTTCCGGATCGCGCGGCAGAGCGCCTGCGAGGCCGTGCTGCTCCATCTCCCGCAGACGGCGCGGCGGCCGCCCGACCGAAGCCGTGAACGCCCGCACGGACTCTTTCAGGTCGGCCAGATCGACCTCCACCCTGAGATCGTGAACATGATTCCAGGCGACCGTCCGGACGTAGTCGTCCCCCGCCGTGTCATAGATCTCCGACCATTCCTTGAGAGAGGTTCGCTTGTCGCCGGCCTTTTCGTACATGCTCGCGTACAGACGGTGGACTTGCGGTTGCACGTCCGGGGCCTGAAGCGCGGTGTCGAAGTAGCGGGCGGCGCGGACGTAGTCGCGCAGCGTGTCGTAACAGATAAACCCGGCCTCGAAGGCGAGAATCCAGACGCCGGGGTTGCGGGCGATCCCCTTGTCCAGCAGCCGCAAAGCCATCTCCGGGTCGCGCGCCTCCGAGGTCATGATCAGAGAGCCGATCAGGTAAGGGTCGAGATAGCGCGGATCGAGCTCGGAGATCACCTCGCCATAGATCTTTTCGAGGTAGCGGTAGCGGTCGGCGATCTGGTAGTTGCCGTAGTACTGAATCGACCAGAGGTAGAGCACGTCGGCCGCGAGCCCGTCGAACCCCAGCGTCGCGATCTTGAGATATTTCCCCGACGGAAGGTAGAGAAGCGGGTGGATGTCGGCGTGGGCAACGGGGCGCGCCTCGATGCGCCACTGCGCCACAGCCGCCAGGAGCAGGCCCGCGAGCGCCCCGAGCGCCAGGCCGCGCCGCGGACCGATCGCCGGGAGGACTCGGGACATTTACTGCAGCTCCTTCCTCTGGAAGATGGCGCAGGCGCCGGCGAGCACCGCCGATCCGTACAGGAGGAGGTAGAGCGCGGCGAAGCCGACGGCAGCGGGGGGAATCGGCAGACCGTGCACCGCCTCTCCCTTGACGTCGAAGTTACCGAGGTTCGGCAGGAGGTAGTAGAGCACGCCGCATAGAGCCTTCCCGGCGGGCGAGGCGATCCTATCGCGAAGGAGATCGAGGCTCCACAGGAGGTGACCGATGACGTAGAACGCCAGGGTCATCACACCCGACAGGATCGGGCTCGATAAGCAGGAGAAGAAAATGGCGATCGCCGTGATCAGCAGGAACTGGAAATAGAGCAGGGCCACGGCCGTGACCAGTCGCGGGTCGAAGATCCCCTTCACCTGGAGGACCACGAAGAACCAGGCCATCATCACCGCGGTGTTCACGAACAGCGTGATCACCAGCCCGCCGAATTTCCCGAGGACGAACTCGAAGCGGTGGATAGGCTTCGCCAGGAGGGTGTAGACGGTGCGCCGCTCGATCTCCCGGCTCACGAGGCCGATCCCGATGAACACGGAGGTCAGCACGCCGAACAACTCGATCGAGGCGAGCCCGAAGTCCTTGATGATCTTTTCCTCGCTGCCGACGGTCAGCAGCGACAGGATCTGCGCGCAGGAGATCATCGCGACCGCGAAGATCAGCAGCAAATAGAGGATGCGATTGCGGATCGCCTCGCGGAAGGTATTCAGGGCGATGGCGCTCACTCTAGCCAGCATGACGCTCCTCCCCGGAGTCCCGGGCCGCAGGCAGCGCGTCGCCCGCGTCGGCGGCCGAGCGGACCTCCTGGATCAGCAGATCCTCGAGCGACTGCCGCCCCGGCGTCACCGAGACCAGCGCGGCTCCGCGTCCGTCGAGAAACGCCAGCAGCCGCTTCAGCTCCTGTTGCGATTCCACCCGCGCCAGGACCAGATCCTCGCGCCGGGAGACGATCTGTCCGCATGGCAGCCGATCGTCACGCAGGCCGCGGATCGAGACCTCCCAGAAACGAACCTCCCGGGTCAAGAGATCATCGATCGTGCCGACCGCCTTCAGGCTGCCGCGGACGAGCATGCCGACCCGGTCGCAGATCATTTCGGTGTCGGAAAGAATGTGGGTCGAGAAGAAGACGGTGCGGCCGCGCGCCTTGAGGTCGAGGATGATGTCCCGGACTTCCCGCCGGCCGATCGGATCGAGCCCCGACATCGGCTCGTCGAGAATCACCAGCTCCGGGTCGTTGACCAGCGCCTGCGCGAGCCCGACGCGCTGCAGCATCCCCTTGGAATAGTGGCGCAGCTGGCGATCGCCGCGGTTGCCGAGCCCGACCCGCTCCAGAAGCTCGCCGACCCGGCGTCGCCGGTCGGCAGCGCCGATTCCGAACAGGCGAGCGTGGAAGTCGAGGAACTCGGTGCCGGTCAGATAGTCGTAGAAGTAAGGATTCTCCGGCAGGAAGCCGATCCGGCGCCGCACTTCGACCCGGTCGGCCGCCTCGCCGAACAGGCGGATCGAGCCGGAATCCGGAAAGATCAGACCGAGCGCCAGCTTGATGGTGGTGGTCTTCCCGGCGCCGTTGGTGCCGATGAAGCCGAAGATCTCCCCCGGCTCGACCGCCAGGCTGAGATCGCGCAGGATCCAGTACTTGCGCAGGGACAGGTGCGTGATGTAGCTCTTGGAGACGCGGGATAGTTCCAGAACGGCCATGATCAATCCCCGGTGCGGCAGGCGCTTCGGACCACGGGGGTGCATCCGGAGGCGCCGGGCGGACATCTCCGCCGACAGCTCCAATATAGCGCCGCGATCGGGGCAGTCAAGCTACTGACCCGGCTGCTCTTGGAGTTCGAAGCGCGCCGCGAGCCCGGCGTCGCGAATAAGCCCGCCATAGAGCGTCTCCTGGGCCCGCACCATGCCGTCGATCTCGAACTCCGGCAGGATCGACCGGGCGCGCATCGCCAACCTCGCCCCGAGCTCCGGGTCGCGCAGCAGGCGGAGGGTGCGCTCGGCGAGTCCCGCCACGTCTCCCGCGGAGCAGATCAACCCATTGACGCCCTCTTCCAGGATGTCGCGCGTGCCGTCGACCGCGGTGGCGACCACCGGCACGCCGACGGCGATCGCCTGCGGGATGACCTTGGGTAGTCCTTCCCAGAGCGAGGTGAGCAGGAAGACGTCGAGGCCGGCCATGATCTGCGGCACGTCGCGGCGCCAGCCGAGAAAATGGAAACGCTCCCGGAGGCCCAACTCGCCGGCGCGCGCCTCGACCGCGCCGCGCAGATCGCCGTCCCCCACCAGGACGAAGCGGGCGGCCGGGATGGTGGCGGCGACGCGCGCCGCCACGTCGACGAACGTCTGCGGGGACTTCTGCGGCTTCAGGCAGGCGACCATGCCGATGACGGGCGCCTCCTGCGGGGCGCCGATGTCGCGCCGCAGGCGGGCCCGCGCCGCCGCCGCGTCGTGGCCGGCGGCCTCGAAGCGGGCTACGGGGAAGCCGCTTCTGATCACGCTGACCCTTTGGCGCGGAACGACTCCGAGACGGACGCCCCGCTCCAGATCGGCCCGAGAGACCGCGACGGAATGCGTCGTCAGCCGCGCCGCCAATTTCTCCAGGCCGAGGAACGAGGCGCGCAGCAGCATCGCCTGGCGATCGTTGAATCCGAAGCCGTGAATCGTGTGGACGACGATCGGCACGCCGGCCAGACGCGCCGCCAAACGGCCCAGGATCCCGGCCTTGGAGGAATGGGTATGGACGATCACCGGGCGCAGCCTCCGGAGGAGGCGCGTCAGCTGGACCAGCGCCGTGACATCGCGACCGGGGCTTATCGGTCGGACGAGCGCCGGCACGAAGGTGATCGGCACTCTTGACTCGTCGCGCGCCTCGCGGTCGAGAAGGCCGCCGGGGCCGCAGACCAGGTGGGCGCGGAAGGGCGGCCGAAGATGGGTCACGGTATAGAGGGTGTTCTCCTGCGCGCCGCCCAGCTCCAGCTGAGTGATGACGTGGCAGACGGGGATCGGCTCGTTCATGCCACCTCGCGGATCCCGGGCCGGGGCAGGTCACGGAGCCAGAGCTCGAGCACCAGGAGCGTCCAGATCATTTCGTCGTAGTTGCGCTGACCGCTGCGATGGATCTTGAAGATCGCCGCCACCGCCTCGCGCCGCAGGTAATCGCGCGAACGCGCCTCGGGCGCGAGGACCAGATCACGCGCCTGGGTCCCGAGATCGCCGCGGAACCAGTGGTCGAGCGGCAGTCCGAATCCCGCCTTGCGTCCGCGCAACACGGCGTCCGGAAGGCGCCCGCGGTAGGCCCGGCGCAGGAACCACTTTCCGGTCCGCCCTCGCACCTTGAGGCGGGAGGGGACCGTCGCGGCGAACTCCACCATCCGGTGGTCGAGGAACGGGCTGCGCAGCTCGAGGCCGAAGGCCATCGACGTCAGATCGGCCTTCAACAAGAGATCGTCCGGCAGAAAACATTCCTGGTCGGCCTTCAAGAGCGTGCCGACCAGATCGGGCGAGCCCCAGTCGTTCGGGATCCGCCCGAGACCCCGGGTCGGATCGATGCCGGCCACCCGCGCGGCAAAATCGGGGCGGTAAAGACGGGCGATGCGCCGGGCCCCCGGATTGGCCATCCACAGCGCGTTGCGCTCCCGGGCCGGCAGCTCCCAGCCTTCCAGCAGGCGATGCAGTCTTCCCGGGAGGTTGCGCCTGCTCCGCTCGGTCGACAGCGCCTCGAGCAGCGCGGCAAACGGCGTGCGCCTCACGAGCCCCGGGAGCCAGCCGAGCCGGTCGGCCAGCAGATGAGCCCGGTAGCGATCGTATCCGCCGAAGGTTTCGTCCCCTCCATCCCCGACCAGGGCGACCTTGACGTGCCGCGACACCTCCCGGGCCAGAAGCCAGGCCGGCACGACCGAAGGATCGGCGAACGGGACCTGCATGTGGCGGACGATCCCGACCAGCTCGTCGATCGCCAGGCGGGGCAGCTCGATCACGCCAGGCTCGATACCGAAGCGATCCGCGACCAGCCTCGCCACCGGCCGTTCATCGTAGTCGGATTCCGGGAAGCCGACGGTGAAGGCGCGAAACGATCGGGTCAGGTTGCGCCGCATGTGGTACGCCACCGCGGCCGAGTCGAGTCCGCCCGAAAGCAGCAGGGCCACCGGCACGTCGCTGCGCAGGCGGATCCGCACCGCGTCGTCCATCAGGGCCCGATAGCGCTCCTCGAGGGTGCGCGGATCGACAACCTCGGCTGGGCCCGGCACGGGCACCGACCAGTAGCGCTTCAGGCTGGCCCGTCCGTCCTGGTAGATGAGGACATGGGCGGGAGGGAGCTGCAGGATCGACGCGTACGGCGTGTGCGGGTGCGGCCAGAACCGCAGGGCGAGCAGGTGATGAATCGCCTCCGGATCGGGTTCCGGAGAGAAGCCCGGCTCGGCGAGCAGCCCCCGCACCTCCGATGCGAAGCGCAGGCCGTCGGGGGCGATGCGATACCGGAGCGGCTTCACGCCGAGCCGGTCCCGGGCCAGCAGGAGCGCGCGGCGC
>JBGPLZ010000057.1:0-21351 GCA_041486695.1 Acidobacteriota bacterium
CTTCTCGTACGCTTCCAGGACCGCCGTCTCTGTGTCCGCCACCCGTCCCCCCCGTCGCCGGAATTCCACCGAAAAATTTAGAGTGCGGCGGGCGGAACGGCAAGGGATGCGGGGCCTCCCAGGACCTCGGGGGGCATCATTTCAGGGTCCGAGGCTGAATCCGCAGCGCCTCAGCAGTGGGTAGAGCCGTTCGAGCGGCAGACCGATCACGTTGGTGTAACTCCCCTCGACCGAAGTGATGAACAGAGCTCCCCGGCCCTGGAGGGCATAGGCGCCCGCCTTGTCGAGCCCCTCGGCGGTCGAGACATACCAGGCGATCTCCTCCTCCGACATCGGAGCGAAGGTCACCCGGGAGATCGTCAGATCGGTCGTCACGGTCCCTTCGGGAAGCAGGCGCAAGGCGATCGCGGTGAGCACCTCGTGCGTCCGACCGGCGAGGCGCCCGATCATGCGCGCGGCCTCCTGCCGATCGCCAGGCTTGCCGAGGATTGCCCCGCCAACGACCACAATGGTGTCGGCGGCAAGCACCAGGGATGGTTCATTCCCGCCGCCGGCCGCGAGCGCCTTGGCGCGCGCCATCCGGGTCGCGTACGCGTCGGGAGCCTCTCCCGGCAGGAGCGTCTCGTCGACGTCGGCGGCCCTCACGGAGAAGGGGAGCCCTGCCATGCGCAACAGCTCGGCGCGGCGCGGCGCGGCGGAGGCCAGGACGAGCTCCCTGGGCGGCATGGGGCGCTCGCCGCTCAGAGGCGGCGGAAGAAGATGATGAGCGCGCCGCCTGCGCCGACCGCGCCCAGGATCGTCAGGCGCAGAACGACGCCGAGCGTCACCTGCACGACGCGCAGATCGAGATCCCAGGGGGTCGAGGTGCCGATTCTCACGCCCGCCGAGGCGAAACGGCCGATCGGCCCGTCCGGCAAGGCGCGTCCGAGAATGTCGCCGAGGGCGGTGCCGAGCATCGCGGCGAGGAGCACGATCACCACCAGGTGCCAGAATTGCAGGTGGCCGCGCGCCACGGTCAGAACCCCACCTTTTTCCCCGCGTCGTCCACGCCGGCGATCTCACCGAAGGTCTTCTCGTACTGCTCGAGATTCTGGGTCAGGGCCCGGCAGAGCTGCTTGGCGTGCAGGGGAGTGGTGAGGATGCGGGTCAGGATCTTCACGTCCGCTCGTCCGGGGACCATCCGGCCGAGATCCAGGATGAATTCGGAGCGGTTATGAGCGACGCTCCCGAAGTTGACATAAATCCCCTCGGCCACGGCGTCGTCGATGCGGACCCGGATGGGGATCTCCTTGGGTGGCTGGTCCATCTCCGCCGTCTCCTCGGCCGCGCGGCGGCGCGCCCCGCGGTCCCTGTTCGCACCGGACTCACTCTAGCGGAAAGAGGCGGCGTGCGCAACGACCGCACCGTGATGGCGGCCGCGCTCCGCACGACCGTTTGACCGTCATGCGCCCGGGCTCTATAATTCCCCAGCGTCGGCTCTTCCTGGGAGACCGTTGTGATGCGCCGCACGGTTCCGCCGGTTCTGCTGCTATCGTCCGTCCTCATCGCCGCGGTGCTCACTGCCGCGAGGGCCGGCGGCCGGCAGGGGACCGCTCCGGCCGCGCCGGCGATGCCCGGCGCGGGCCTTTCGGTCCCGGCCCCGGAGTCCGTGAAGGCGCCGCCGCCGCTCGCCCCCGGACCGGCGCCCGATCTCGATCTCATCTTCACCAGCCACGTGATCGGCTGGATCGAGCCGTGTGGCTGACCGCACAACCCGCGAGGCGGTCTGGCCCGGCGGGCCGGCTACAGGGACGCATTCAAGCAGGCTTACCCCGCGACCCCCATCCTTTTCGTCGACGCCGGTGACTTCACCGGCGATCCGACCCGTCCGGGTGAACTGCAGACCGAGGCGCTGATCGAGGGCATGAACGCTCTCGATTACCAGGTCGTCAATCTTTCCCAGCGCGAGCTGCAGCACGGCTACGACGCGCTGGCGCGGCGACAGAAGAAAGCGCACTTCGAGCTGATCTCCGGCAACGTGGTCTGGCAGGATACCGGGGCGCCGATCGTGGCGCCGACGACGGTGCGCAAGGTGACCTTGCGCGACGGGGCGCGGGTACGCGAGATGCGCGTCGGCTTTCTCGGGCTGACCCGCAACGATCCGGCCTTCATGAAGGAAGGAACCGGCGGGCGGCATATCGTCACCGTCGATCCCTTCGCGGCCGCCCTGAAGCTGGTGCCGGCCCTGCGTCAGAAGGCGGACATCGTGATCGTGCTCGCGGCCCTCGACCTCACGGAGGCGAGGCGGCTGCCGAAACAGGTGAAGGACATCGACCTGATCCTGGGTGGCGCCGTCGCGGACCAGACCCGCGCAGACGACTTTCCGGAGGACACTCAGTTCGGCAAGACCCGGGTCTTCTTCGTCGGCGACCAGGGCAAGTTTCTGGGGGAGGTGCGCCTGTTTTTCACGGCGCAGAAGGGCATCGCCTCGACGCAACGCAGCCTGGTCGGCCTGACGCGCGAGTGGCCCGAAGACACGGCCCTGCAGACGCTGATGGAGACGACCAAGGTCGCGGTGAACGATTTCAACCGGAGCCAGGCGGAGGCGGCCACCCCCTTCGCAGCGGCTCCGGCCGTCCCTCCGGCCGCGGCGCCGACGGCGCCCCAGGCGGCCTTCACCGGCTCGGAGCGCTGCGGTGCCTGCCACGCCAAAGAGTTCGCCGTCTGGAAGCGCTCCGGACACGCGCGTGCCTTCGAGGCGCTGGTCAAGGATCACCAGGATTTCAATCCGCAGTGCGTTGGCTGCCACAGCATTGGGTTCGGCCGGCTCGGAGGGTTCGTCGACGCGAAGACGACGCCCCAGCTCAGAGACGTCGGCTGCGAGGCCTGCCACGGGGCCTCGAGCCGCCACCCGGAAGGGGTCGCGGAGGGGTACGGCCGGTCCCAGACCTCGTTTTGCGTGACTTGCCACACCAAAGAGAACAGTCCGGAGTTCGAACCCACCCTTTATATCCCGAAGATCCGTCACTGGGATGACGCCAGGACCTCCCGGTGACGGCGGCCCCCGGCCGCGGCGGGCGCACGGCTTTCTTGATCTGAGGCGGCGCTCCGTATAACTTACGGACGATGAAGGGCGAGGCGGCCGACGGCTCAGGGGAGTCCGCCACGGGGCGGATCATGGCGCTCGATTACGGCGACCGCCGGATCGGCGTGGCGTTGAGCGATCCCCTCGGCATCACGGCCCGCCCGCTCCTGACCCTGACGAGGACGACATGGGAAGGCGATCTCGAACGGATCCGCGCCATGACCCGGGAGCACGACATCCGCCGGATCGTGGTCGGCCTGCCGCTCGACATGGACGGGACGCGGGGGGAGCGGGTGCGGCTGACCGAGATCTTCATGAAGCGGGTCCACCGGGCCACGGGGCTGCCGGTCCAGCCCTGGGACGAGCGACTGACGACGCTGCAGGCGGAGCGGGCGCTCCTGGAGGGGGATCTGAGCCGCTCCCGGCGCCGCCGCGTGATCGATCAGGTGGCGGCGGTGATCCTGCTGCAGAGCTATCTCGACGCGCAGCGATCCGCCACGGCTCCGGAATGAAGGGTTGGTGGGGCGACCAGGGGCGACCGCCCTGGCGGGTCCTGGCCAGCGCGGCCCTGCTCCTGGCGGTCGTGGCGATCCTGACGACCGCCCTGCGTCTCTACCTCTGGGCCTCGATCCCCTACCGCGGCTACGGCGCATCGTACGCCATGGTGGAGATCCCCGAAGGAGCCGGAGGCCTCCGGGTCCTCGAGATCCTGGAGAGCCATGGGATCGTGCAGCATTTCCCGAGGGCGATGACCTTCCTGCGCCTCACCGGGCGCACGGCCGGCATCAAGGCGGGCGAATACTCCTTCGTGCGTCCGATGACCCCCGGCGAGGTCTTCGACAAGATCATCAGCGGCGACGTCTTCTACCACCGGGTCACGATCCTCGAGGGTTTTCGGTCGGATGAGGTGTTCACGCAGTTCGTGCGCTCCGGCTTCGGCACCATGGAGGAGTTTCAGCAGGCGTTCCGGGATGTCACGCCGGTTGCGGGCATGGATGAAGAGGCGGTCGATCTGGAGGGCTACCTCTTTCCCGACACGTACAGTCTTCAGAAGGGCACCACCGCGGCCGTCATCGTGGGCGTCATGGTGGCTCGCTTCCGCGAGGTCTTCGACCCCTCCTGGATCGAGTCGGCCCACCAGCAAGGGTTGTCGGTGCGGCAGGCGGTGGCCCTGGCATCGATGATCGAGCGCGAAACGGCGCGCTCGGAGGAAGACCCGCTGGTCTCGTCGGTCTTCCACAACCGGCTGCGGGTCGGCATGCGCCTGCAGTGCGACCCCACGGTGATTTACGCTCTGGCGATGCGCAACGCCTACGACGGGAACATCAGAAAGGACGATCTCCGGATCGATTCGCGCTACAACACGTACCACTATTTTGGGCTCCCACCGGGCCCGATCGGCAACCCGGGATCGGCCGCCCTCAGCGCCGCCGTGCACCCGGCGGCGACCGACTACCTTTACTTCGTGTCGATGAACAACGGCCGGCACTTCTTCTCGACCAATCTGAGGGAGCACAACCGCGCGGTGCACAAGTATCAGATCGCGCCGTTCCGCCGGCCTAGGCAGGTGGCCCGCTCGGTCCGCCCAGGGCATGGAAATTGATCGCCCGCCGGCGCTCCTGATCGGTCAGTTTCTCCGAGATGATGCCGCGGTCGTTGATCTCCTCGCGCCGGTAGCACTCGAAGTGAAAGCGGCAGAAGCCTTCGCGATGGACCGCGTCGCGGCAGCGCGCGACGCCTCCCCAACTCGAAATGAATCGACAGAACTCCATCCGGCTCCTTTCCATCCGCCCGATGCCTTGGCGCGCCAAGTATCCGCAAGGAGCCGGCCGCCGGTCAAGCGGCAGGCCGTCCGAAGCGATCGTGAGACGCTCGATGGAACCCCGGTGTGAAGCGCCGTGCCCGGCGACTTGCCTGGCGCAGCGCTTCACGCAGGGGCACCCTCGGCGATGCTAACGGTCGCATTCCACCCGCGCCACCGCCGGCATCAGCCGCTCAGGCAGGATGTTGCAGTCCGGTGAGAGCGCGCATTGGAGGAGTGGCCACGCAAAGGTCGTCTCCGACCGCGGCGGAGGATCGCGCCGGTGGCGCCGCCCCGTCCAGCCTCGGGACGTCGGAGGGATCACTGGTGTGAAGCGCCGCGCCCTGCAGTCGCCGGGTCGTGTGAGACCGAGCGACCAGGGCCCCACCGCGCGCTTCACAGCGCGGTGGGTGGGAGCGAGGCGAACCGAGGGGAGGGTCGCGCAGCGACCCGGACCCGTGCCCGGTGACTGCAGGGCGCGGCGCTTCACACCGGGGATAGCACAGACATCCGGCTCGTTGACGGACCGGCCCGCTGCGCGTACGATCCGCGCCGCCGTCACCGCCCTCGCGTCCGGGCGGCGGCATGGAGATCGGCGTCGATGGATTGGACTGCCGGACGGTCCGGGATTCTGGCGGCGCTGCTGGTCCTCGCTGGACTGGTGATCTTCGCCCGCAGCCTGCGGGGCGTCGTACGATCGATTCGCGCCCGCTTCACCTACGGGGCGCCGTACCGTCGGGGCACCATCGCGGACCGTCTCTTGGGGCTGGCGATGACCCTTCCCGTCCTGTTCCTGGGTCTGGGGCTTCTGTTCCTTGCCTGGGGCCAGTCGAGCTTTCAGCGGAGCGATGCGGGGACGGTGCGTGTGGCCCGCGTGGAGGCGCGCCGCTCCGGCTGGGGAAAGGTGACGGTGCGCATCGTGCCGGATCCGCTCTACCCGGCCGCGCATCTCCTCGAGGGAGAGGTGTCGGGCGCGCGCTGGGCGGTGGCGGGCGACTTCATCTCCTGGTCCCGGGACCTCAAGTGGCTGGGCCTCACGGACGGTCATCGCGTCCGTTATCTTTTCGGCACGCGCGACACGACCGGGACCTCGACGGGGTCCGGCGAAGAGCGCACCAGGCTCGAGTCGCCACCGCCCTCCGCGGCCTTGCTCATGAAGGCCGCCCGCTACCTGCCATTCCTCACGGTGCGCATCCAGGCCTCGCCCTGGTTCCCGTTGGCGGAGCGCCAGATCATGACCCTGTACGTCATCGGCCCCGGTTACCTCGCCGACATCGTGGCCGAAGCCCCCGCCCGCTGAGTGATTCCCCGATAGGAAGGCGGCGCACTTGACACTCGAACGCCCGCGGGGTTACGGTACGCCGCCTTCGGCGGGGCGGAGTGGAAAAATCCGGCACCCTCTGTTAAGGTGATTGGCCGCGTGCGAACGGGTGGCAGGAGCGCCTCATGATTGAAGTCACGAAGCTCAGCAAGGTCTATGGGAACCGCGCCGTCGTCGATGGCGTCAGCTTCTCGGTCAGCAAGGGGGAGATCCTCGGTTTCCTGGGTCCGAACGGAGCGGGCAAGACGACGACCATGCGCATCCTGACCGGTTTCGTGCCGCCGACGTCGGGAACGGCGAAGGTGGCCGGCTTCGACATCCAGGACGACCCGATCGAGGTCAAGCGCCGGATCGGCTATCTGCCCGAGCACCCGCCGCTCTATCGCGAGATGCTGGTGCGGCCCTTCCTGCGCTTCGTCGCCACCATCCGGGGGGTGCCGCGACCGCAGATCCGATCCCGCGTCGACCGCGCCCTGGAGCGCACCGGTCTGACGGCGGTGTCCGGTCGCCTGATCGGGCAGCTCTCGAAGGGTTATCAGCAGCGGGTCGGGTTGGCGCAGGCGATCTTGCACGAGCCCGACGTCCTCGTCCTCGACGAGCCGACGGTGGGCCTCGACCCCTCCCAGATCCGCGAGATCCGCCAGGTGATCAAGGGTTTCGCGGGAGACCACACGGTCATCCTCTCGACGCACATCCTGGCGGAAGTGACCATGACCTGCCATCGGGTCCTGATCATCAACGAGGGGCGCATTGCGGCCGAAGACACCCTCGAGGGTCTGGCGGCGCGCGGCGAGCGCAACCGGCGCATCTCGCTTCACGTGGCCCGTGGCGGTGAGACGGTCGAGGCGGAACTGCGCACCCTGCCGGGCGTGCTGGCGGTCCGCCGCGAGGAGGGGAGGGACGGCGCCTTCGTCCTGGAGACGGAGGGGACGCGCGACCTGCGTGAAGCGATCGCCGCGCGGGCGGTCGAGCGGGGCTGGGGACTCCTGGAGCTGCGGCCGGTCACCCTGACGCTCGAGGACATCTTCATCCGCATCATCCGGGGAGAGGCCGCATGAGAAACGCCCTGGCGATCGCCCGGCGCGAGGTGCGGGCCTACTTCACCTCGCCTCTCGCCTATGTCGTCATCGGCGTCTTCCTGGCGCTGTCGGGCTATATCTTCTGGGCCCACCTGTGGCGATTCTCGGAGCTCTGCCTGCGTTTCGGCAACAGCCCTTATTACGCCTCGATGCTCAACGTCAACGACATGGTGATCCGCCCGCTGTTCGGCACGCTCGGGATCATCCTGCTCCTGATGATCCCGGTCCTCACCATGCGGCTCCTGGCCGAGGAGCGCAAGACCGGCACCGCCGAGCTGCTGTTCACCTGCCCGGTGACCAGCGGTGAGGTGGTCCTGGGAAAATTTCTCGGCGCGGCCTTCCTGCTCCTCGTCATGCTGGGCGTCACGATGATCTATCCGCTGCTCATCTCATCGACCGGCGGCGGCCCGGATTTGACGCCCGCGTACATCGGCTATTTCGGAGTGCTGCTGATGGGCCTGTCGTTCCTGGCGATCGGCCTGCTGATCTCGGCGATGACCGAGAACCAGATCGTGGCGGCCGTCGGCACCTTCGGCGTGCTCCTGCTGCTGTTCATCGTCGACTGGACGGCCGAATCAGCGACCGTGACCCTCGCCTCGGTCCTGAACACGCTCTCCCTGGGTCTGTGGGAGAAGGTCGGTCTGGGGCTGGAAGGGCCGACCCTCGGGAGCCTCCTGACGCACCTGTCGATCTCCGGACACAGCAAGGATTTCTACAAGGGTGTCCTGGACACCGAGCACCTGATCTTCTACCTCAGCACGATTTTCCTCGGGCTCTTCCTGACTCAGCGCGTGGTGGAGTCGCAGAAATGGCGCTGATGCGGCGGCGGCGATGACCTTTCTGAAGAATTACGCCAGCGGCCTCGGGGCGCTGGTGCTGGCGGTCGATTTCATTGCCAACACGCTCGTGCCGGAGCGCCGGGCCTATGTCCTGTCGCTCGGCATCTTCGGCCTGGCGCTGTTGGTGACCGGGCTGCTGCTCAACCGCGCCCGGGTGCTCGCCGTCCTGCGGGGGCGGCGCAGCCGGGCGGCGGGGGCGAGCCTGGGATACATCCTGACGGTGCTGGCGGTCCTCCTGCTGGTGAACTTCCTCGCCGGGCGCCATCACAAGCGTTTCGACCTGACCGAGAACAAGGTTTTCTCGCTGAGCGAGCAGACGATCAAGATCCTGGAGTCGCTGCCGCGGGACGTCACCATCACCGCCTTCTACCAGGATGGCGCCCCCACCAAGGAGCGGCTCAAGGACCTGATGGAAGAGTATCAGGCCCGCAGCCGCAAGCTGAAGTTCTCCTTCGTCGATCCGGACTCTCATCCGGCGGACGCGAAGCGCTATGGCATCACCGAATACGGCACGGTCGTGATCGAGAGCGGCAAGCAGGAGAGCCGGGTCACCGCCGCCGAAGAAGAGGCGCTGACCAACGCCCTGATCAAGGTCACCCGCGACCGCGAGCTCAACGTGGCCTTCGTGAGCGGCCATGGCGAGCGCGACCTCAAGGATTCGGAGCGGGGAGGACTGACCCTCCTCAAGGAAGCGCTTGAGAAGCAGCACTACGCCGTCAAGCCGCTGCCTCTGGATCAGGGCGTGCCGGCCGATGCCAGCGTCGTGGTCATCGCGGGCCCCCAGCGCCCGTTTCTCGAGGCCCAGGTGACCATGATCAGGAATTACCTGGACAAGGGGGGACGTCTGTTCTACATGCAGGATCCCGACACCGACCCGGGGTTCAAGGATCTCCTGGCCGCCTATGGCGTCGCGGTCCGCAAGGACGTGGTGATCGACCGGGTGTCGCAGCTGTTCGGCGGCGATGCGCGCACGCCGATGGTGCCCGCCGACGGCTACGATGAGTTCCATGCCATCACCAAGACGTTCCGGCTGCAGACGTTCTTTCCGCTCGCCTCCTCGGTCGACGTCAGGTCGTCGCTCCCGGACGGTGTCACCGTGACGAAGCTGGCGCAGACCTCGCCCTACTCGTGGGGGGAGACCAACCCGGAGGAATTCAAAAAGGGGCACGTCACGCTCAATGAAGGGATCGATACCAAGGGTCCGCTGGTCCTCGGAGTTGCGATCGTGCGGCATGCGCCGGCGACGAAGGGCGAGAGCGCCAAGGGCAAGCCGGAGAACGCAGCCCCCGACACGCGACTCGTGCTGTTCGGTGATTCCGATTTCATCGCCAACGCCTCGGTGAACGCCGCCGGCAACGGCGATCTGGCGCTCAACAGCATCGCCTGGCTCGCCGAGCAGGAGAACCTGGTGTCGATCCGCCCGAAGACCAACACGCCCCGCATCGCCATCCTGACCCGGCAGCAGGTGTTCTACTATTTCTGGAGCATCGTGGCGCTGCCGCTCGTGGTCACGGTCGTCCTGGGCGTCGGCATCTGGCTCCGCCGCAAGAAGCTCTAGAAAACTGCCGATGACACACCGCCTCAATCCCGGACCGATCGTCGCCCTCCTGCTCCTCGCCGGGCTCGGGGGCTGGGTGCTCCTCAAGGAGCGTCCGGCGGACGAGGCCCGCCGCAAGGAGAGCGAGGGCAAGGATCGGCTCGTTGCCTTCGAACGCTCCGGCCTGAAGGGGCTCCGGATCGAAAACGAGCACGGCGCGGTCCGCCTCGAGAAATCCGCTGATTCCTTCACCATCGTCGAGCCGCTGCGCACCGCGGCGGACCAGGCCGCCGTCGAGGCGGTGCTGTCGACGCTCGAGACCGCAAGGATCGAGCGCCGCCTCGGCGCCGCCACCGACCGCAAGAGCTACGGCCTCGACCCTCCCAGGACGATCGTCACGCTCGAACTCGCCTCGGGAGGCGTGGCGCCGGTCCTTGGCGTGGGAGACGGCGCCCCGGTGGGCGGCGGGTTCTTCGTGTCGCTGCCCGGCGGACAGGAGATCGCCGTGGCCAGCGCCGGGGTCGGGGACCTCGCGAAGCAGGATCTGTTTGCGCTCCGCGACAAGGCTCTTCTTGCCTTCGACCCGTGGAAGGTGAAGCGGCTGCGGATGAAGCGCAGCAGCGGCACCGTGCTCCTGGAAAAGCCGGCGGATGGCTGGAAAATCCAGGAGCCGGTCGAGACTCCGGCCGACGGGCCGACCGTCACCGATCTCCTGAGCGCTCTCGAGCGCCTGCGCGCCTCGACGGTGGCGGCGGAGAAGGCCTCCGGGAAGGACCTGCGCCGGTTCGCTCTCGAGCCGGACGCCGCCGAGGTGACTCTGCTTCAGGAAGGATGGGACGCCGACAAGACCGTGGTGTTCGGCAAGACGGCCAATGGGAAGCTCTACGCGCGAGTGCTGGGGCGCGACCCGGTGCTGTCGGTGCCCGGCGACTTCTGGGAGAAGCTCAATACCAAAATCCCCGACCTGCGGCGCAAAGAGGTCCTGGGGCTGTCACAGTACCGTCTGGATACCATCACGGCCGCCCGGGCCGGGAAGCCGACGCTCGTGCTCACGCGCCAGAAAGAGGGCGGCTGGAGCCTCTCGGGACCCGGCAGCGGGATCGTCAAGGCCGACTCGGCGGATCTCTTGTTGCGCCATCTCGGGGCGCTGAAGGCCCAGTCTTTCGAGGATCGTCCGGACGAGTCGCTGCGTGGGGCGCTGGCACGATCGCCCGCCCTCGAACTTACCCTGCACGAGGAGGCGGACACCTCGGGCGGCAAGGCGCGCAGCCAGCACCTGGTCTTCGGAGCCCCCGATCGCGCCGGCCGGGTCCGGGTGCGCGACATGGCCTGGCGGCCGATCGCCATCCTCGGCAGCAGCGAGCTGCAGACGCTCCAGGGAGATTTCGACAGCCTGATCAAGGAGGCGACGGAGCCGAAGCCGGCCGCCTCGCCAACGCCCGCTCCTTCTCCAACCCCCTGATCGTTCCGGGCTAGCTACGGGCGCGGTGTCGAGGCGTCGGCGGGGTTGGCGGGGGAGGCATGAGGATGACCCTCAGGAGACGGTCCTCCGGCCACCGCTCGTCGGCGCCCCCGCCCAGGACCAGGGGGAATTCGCGCACCGACCCTTCGATTGTCGCCGTGAACCGCGGCGCCAGAGAGCCGGCGGCGCCGAAGAAGGCCCCCGCCGGAACCTCGTGCATCTGGCCGTTTCTCCTGGTGAAGCGGACCATCGCCTGGCGGCCCGCCTCGGGATAGCTGATTTCGATCTGGCGCAGGAGGGCGAACCTTACTCTGGACCAATCCTCGAACCTCAGACAGCGACAGCCGGCGCGCCGGTCCTCGACCTCGACCCGGCGACCGCCGGGGTTGTCGGCGCGGGGAGCCCGGCGCTCGTAGTAGGTGCGTTTGAAGTAGACGAAACGGAGATCGGGAGCGGCGATCTCGCGCTGCCCGCCGCTCGGGGAACCGAGCACGATCCGCGGACCGCGCGCGGGCTTCGCGCGCGCCGCCGCAGCGCTCCGGGTGGCCGCCAGAGCCATCGCCGGCACCGCCAGGACGAGGGCCGCCAGGAGCAGCCTGGAACCGCTCGCAGGGATCGGACCGGCTTGGCGCATCACTCTCGCAGGAACTGGATGTTCACCAGGGACGACGTCAGGACGAAGATCTTCTGGTTGTTGTCCTGTGGGTCGGCCGGGAGGACATAGAATCCCTTCCGGTTCGGGTCGTAGTCGAGGCTGTAGCCGAAGATCTTTTCGCCATCGTAGAATTCGAGCACCGTCTTCACGAAGGATATCTCCTTCGGCCGCTCCGCGTCAGGAGCCGGCGGGAAGCCACTCACCTCCCGACCGCGGTGGCGATCTTTGCGGCCCCAGGTCTTGACGTGAAAGAGCGCCTTCAAGTCATCGAGTTTGATCGGCAGCGACGACGCCACCCGGCCCTCGCGCCGCACGATGTGGAAGGAGTCGCGGCCCGGATCGAAGTCGCGCGAGAAACCCTTGGCGATCTGTCCATCCTTGAAGTGGGCGACGAGCTTGGCCTGGCCAGAGGGGTCGTCGTCCTCCAGGCGGGTCAACGCGAGCTCTCCGGGGCGTCGGAGATGGTGAAGGGAATGGAGTAGATCACGACTCCTTTGGCGTCCTCGACGTCGACCCGCCACTCGCCCGTCCAGCCGGGCGGGATCGTCTTGTAGCTGTAGGTTCTCCAGGCCGGTCCCCCGACCGTCAGCTCGACCTTGTGCACCTGCGTGTCGCCATGGAACCAGAGGTGGGTGACGGTGGTCGGCTCGGCGGCGCCGACGATCTTGGTCAGGCAGTAGAGCCTGCCGACCGAGCTCGGAAACCGCGCGGCCGATCCCACCGCCTCGCGGTCCTTGACCTCGGTACAGATCGATGCCTGCGGCACGGTCAGCGGCGATCCTGCCTTGGTCGGCGGCGATGATGGTTGGTCGGGCGCCGCCTCCGGCGCCGCCGCAGCGAGCCCGGCGAGGAGCAGGGGAGCGACAGCGCCGAGAAGCAGCAGGGAGGGAATCCGGAGCTCACGTCGAAACGAAACCGGGAACCGCATGGCAAGCCTCCAAGGGCTGACGGGAGCCCGAACGAGCGGAAGGTCGGCCGCGGGACCTCCGCAGGCGCGACAGTCGGCCCATCCTAACGGCGGCGGCTTCGGGCTGTCAATAACCGAGGCTGGGGAAAAACGACCGGAGCACGAGCTTGGCGAGCAGCAGCAGGGTCAATGGAATGCCGAGCAGGAGGACGGCCTGCACGAGGGCCTTCCAACCGGGCAGCGGGTCGACCGGCGTGAGCGAGTGCCGGACGGCCGGTTGGGCGGTACCGGGCGGCCTGGCGCCGCCCGAACGGCGGTTGTTTCGCGACATTCCGGAATCCTCAACTTTCGTGCCGGGGGATCTATACCACAGTCGGACGGAAAAGTCCCTCCGGGTGCGCTCTGCGAGGCCGCAGGGGTTCCCGCCGAGGGCTCCCCGTGCTGGCCGAAACGGGGTATAGTCGTTATCTTGGTTGAGGGGATCGTAACATGGCGTGGGGGGCGGGATCATGACGATCGAAGAAGCCCTGAAGCACGAGCACCTGAGCAGCCTTCCCACCTCGTACCCCGCCTGCGTGAACGTGGGGACGAGCTTGGCGGAGACGCTCGACATCATGCGCGAGGCGGGGGTCGGCTGCGTGCTGGTCTGCGAGGCCGACGACCGGCTCGTCGGCATCTTCACCGAAAGGGACGTGCTCAACAAGCTGTTCGGACGCGACGTCGACCTGGCGGATCGGGTCGAGAACTTCATGACCCGCGACCCCCAGGTGCTGACGCCGGACGACACCCTGGGGGAGGCGATACGCCTGATGACGGAACATGGCTACCGGCACGTCCCGCTGTGCGATCGGAACGGCCGGCGGACAGGGATGATCGCCGCTCAGGACATCGTTCATTACGTCGCGGAACACTTTCCGGCGGAGGTGGTGAACCTGCCGCCGAGGCTGAACCAGAAATTCGCCACGCCCGAAGGGGCGTGATCACAACGGCCGGCGCCTCCGGGCGCCGCGGGAGATAAGGGAAAAAGTGAGCACCCAGACCGAGGTCGTGCCCCCCAAGGCCCAGGTTCAGGAGATCGACGAGGTGGTGATTCGCTTCGCCGGAGACTCCGGCGACGGCATGCAGCTCACCGGGAGTCAGTTCGCGGACTCGACCGCCCTGGTCGGCAACGACCTCGCGACGCTCCCGGACTTTCCGGCCGAGATCCGCGCCCCCGCCGGCACGCTGGCGGGAGTCAGCGGCTATCAGATCAATTTTTCGTCGCACGACGTGCGCACGCCGGGCGATCAGCCGAACGTGCTGGTGGCGATGAATCCGGCGGCCCTCAAGACCAACCTGCCCGACCTGGAGGAGGGCGGGATCCTGATCGTCGACGTCGACGCCTTCACCGAGGGGAATCTCACCAAGGCGGGCTACAAGACCAATCCGCTTAAGGATCACAGCCTGAGCGGCGCCAGGCTCTTCGACATCCCGCTCACCAGCCTGACGCTGCAGGCGGTGTCCGACACCGGCCTGGGCGGGCGGCAGGCGATGCGCTGCAAGAACTTCTTCGCGCTCGGGGTGGTCTTCTGGATGTACGAGCGGCCGGTCGACTACACGCGCGAGTGGATCCAGAAGAAGTTCAAGAACAACGCCCAGATGGCGCGGGCCAACATCCAGGCCCTTCAAGCCGGGTACAACTATGCCGACACCACCGAGATCTTCACCACGCACTACCGCGTGCGGAAGGCCAAGCTGGCGCCCGGCATCTACCGCACGGTGACCGGAAACGCGGCGACCGCCATGGGATTCGTCAGCGCGGCGCTGTTGAGCGGTCGGCCCCTGTTCTACGGGTCGTACCCGATCACTCCCGCGAGCGACATCCTGCACGAACTGTCACGCCTGAAGAATTATCCGGTGAAGACCTTTCAGGCGGAGGACGAGATCAGCGCCATCGGGGCGGCGATCGGCGCTTCTTACGGCGGCGCTCTCGGACTGTGCGGGACGAGCGGTCCGGGTGTCGCGCTCAAGAGCGAGGCGATCGGCCTCGCGGTCATGACGGAGCTGCCGCTCGTCATCGCCAACATCCAGCGCGGGGGCCCCAGCACCGGGCTGCCGACCAAGACCGAGCAGGCCGATCTCCTGCAGGCGATGTTTGGTCGCAACGGCGAGTGCCCGGTGGCGATCGTGGCGCCGGCCACCCCCGCCGACTGCTACGGGATGGCGATCGAGGCGTTTCGCATCGCCACCAAGTACATGACTCCGGTCTTTTTCCTTTCGGATGGGTATCTCGGCAATGGATCGGAGCCATGGAAGATCCCGGCGGAGAACGAGCTGACGAAGTTCGAGGTTCATTTCCGGGATCAGCCGGAGGGGTTCCATCCTTACGAGCGCGATCCGGAGACCCTGGCCCGCCCCTGGGCGATCCCCGGGACGCCTGGTCTCGAGCATCGGATCGGCGGTCTCGAGAAGGAAGACGTCACCGGCAATGTCAGCTACGATCCCCTGAACCACGAGAAGATGGTGCATCTCAGGAACGAGAAGATCGCCAGGATCGCCGCGGACATCCCCGAGCTCGAGATCCTCGGCGAGCCCTCGGGGAAGGTCCTCGTGGTCGGTTGGGGCGGCACCTTCGGTGCCATCACCTCCGCGGTCGAAAGCCTGCAGCGCAAGGGAGTGTCGGTTTCGTCGATTCACCTCAGGTACCTCAATCCGTTCCCGCGCAACCTCGAAGCGATTCTCAAGAGATTCGACCGAGTGCTGGTGCCGGAGCTCAATCTCGGGCAGCTTCGCCTGCTGATCCGCGCCCGTTACCTGGTGGACGCGATCGGCCTCAACAAGGTCCAGGGAAAGCCGTTCAAGGTCGCCGAGATCGTGCACGCGATCGAAGCGGCCCTCGGAGAGTAAACGCAATGGCGACACAGATGGGAGGGGTGGACACATCGTCCCCCCGGCTGACGCGGGCGGATTTCAGCAGCGACCAGACGGTGCGCTGGTGCCCGGGGTGCGGGGATTATTCGATCCTCGCCCAGATGCAGAAGCTGATGCCGAACTTGGGCGTCCCGCGCGAGAACATCGTCTTCATCTCCGGAATCGGCTGCTCCAGCCGTTTCCCGTACTATATGAACACCTACGGATTCCACAGCATCCACGGTCGCGCCCCGACACTCGCGACCGGCCTGAAGATCAGCCGCCCCGATCTGTCGATCTGGGTGGTGACCGGGGATGGCGATGGCCTCAGCATCGGGGGCAATCACCTGATCCATACCATGCGCCGCAACCTCGACCTCAAGATCCTGCTGTTCAACAACCGAATCTATGGCCTCACGAAGGGCCAATACTCGCCCACCAGCGAGTTCGGCAAGAAGACGAAGTCGAGCCCGTTCGGCACGGCCGAGCAGCCGATCAATCCGCTCGGGATCGCCCTGGCCTCCGAATGCACCTTCGTGGCGCGCAGCCTCGACACCGATACCCAGCACCTGTCGATGATCCTGGAGCGGGCGGCGAAACACAGAGGGACGGCCTTCGTCGAGATCTACCAGAACTGCAACATCTTCAACGACGGTGCCTTCGAGGCCTTCGCGGCCCGGGAGCTGCGCAGCGATCGGATGATCTCCCTCGAGCACGGTCAGCCTCTCGTGTTCGGCAAGGATCGCAACAAGGGGATCCGCCTGCGCAACTTCGATACGGAGGTCGTGACCCTCGGCGAGAACGGGGTCACGGACAAAGATCTTCTGGTTCACGACGAGAACGCCCAGGAGCCCGCGCTGGCGTATCTCCTGTCGCGGATGACCTATCCTGATTTTCCGGTCCCGGTGGGCGTCTTCTATCGCGCCGAGAGGCCCTGCCTCGAGGATATCGTCGAGAAGCAGGCGAATCAGGCGACCGCGGGCATGGGAGCGGGGAGCCTGAAGCGGCTGTTGACCTCGGATGGGACCTGGACGGTGACGTAGCGGCCAAGGAGAGACTGTTGACCTGTCCCGATTGCGGCCATGACAACATCGCGGGGATGGATGCCTGTGATCACTGCGGCCAGGACCTGCGCTCGATCGACGTCATGCCCCGGCCCGGGACCCACCTGCAACGTCGCATCCTCGAGACGCCGCTGCGCGACCTGGACCCGGCCCGCGCCCTCACCGTCGCGCCCGAAGATCCGGTGTCCACCGTCATCGCCCGGATGCAGAAAGAGCGGCTCGGCAGCGCGCTGGTCATGGAGCAGGACCGGCTGGTCGGCATCTTCAGCGAGCGCGACGTGCTCAACCGCGTGGCCGGTCGCCGGCTCGATCTCGACAAGACTCCCGTCAGCCGCTTCATGACGCGCGACCCGGTCGCACTGCGCGACGACGATACCCTCGCCTTCGCCATGCACCGGATGGCGGTCGGCAACTACCGGCACATCCCGATCCTGTGCGCCGGGAAGCCCCCTGCCTTCGTCTCGGTGCGCGGCGTTCTGCGCTATCTGCACGAGCACGCCCGCTGAACGCTACCCCCGGAATCGGGGGTTTGTGACGCCCTGGCGGCTTCCGCTTCCTGGCGATGGTTTCCATCATCACTTCGATCGCCGCATCGCTTGGCCGGGCCTCCCTGAGGGCAATGGTGCTGTCCGTGGAGGTTTCAAACCGGCGCGATGAGAGGGCAGCCTAAGGCATGAAGCTCGGCCTCGACGGGGGAAAGGGCGCCGACCTCCGGTTGGCGCGTGGTTCAAGATCGCCAAGCACGTATAAGGGGCCGGCGGTGCCGCCGGCCCCCTTCTCGAAAGTCTTTCAGCAGGGTATACCCGGGGTGATGCATCCACTGGAGATGACGCAGGACAGTCGCAGCGATGTGTGGCGACACGTGGGTTTCTTACCGTCACCTGCAATGTCATAGCAGGCAGTGCGCGGGCACGGCGCTGCGAAAGCCGGCTCGAGCACCAAATCGGAAAGAGCCGATGGGTATGGCGTGTTCGTCGGCTTTCCTGGCCCAAAGGCGAGGGGAATCAGGATCAGCATCGTGACGATCGCCATGAACCGAAGAGTGTAGCGGATCAGCTTGCACATGGCGGAGCCCTCCTCCCTCGGCAGTTGACGATTACGCCGGGCGAGCCGAGATCGGCCCGACGTTGCCAGCGGCACCACTAGAGGGTGCCGCAGGATCAAGCAATCAGGGCCGTCTTGGCCGAGCTGGTGCGCGCCGATCAGGTGGAGCGTGTCTGGTTCCTTGGCCTTCGCGTCGGCCTTGCATTTCTCGAGGCTCGCCTGGGACAGCCGGCTGGCGCCATCGACGTCACCGCTCTTGAGATGCTCATAGGCTGGCCTGCTGCACCACTCTGATCAGGGGTACACCTGCGCGAGCGAGGACTACCAGGCGATGCTCGCAGCGCACGACATCACGTGCAGCATGAGCCGCCGTGGCAACTGCTACGGTAACGCGGTGATGGAGAGCTTCTTCTCGACGGTGAAGAGCGAGCTCGGTGAGCGCTTTGAAAATCACGGCGACGCGAAGATGGAGTTGTTCGACTACATCGAAGTGTTCTATAACCAGCGCCGGCGGCATTCGACCATCGGACTGATCAGCCCGGCAGAGTACGAACGACGGACTCAGACAGCGTAACTACACTGTTTACGAAAGTGGGGGAAGCCCACGCCAGGAGGAATGACGCATGAGAACCCTCGGATCGGTGACGATCCTGCTCACGCTCGTCTCGCTTCCGCTGGCCGCGCCGGAGTCGATTGCGGCGGCCCGACGCCGCATCGCCCGCCGGCGCGTCCATCACGCCGCCCACGGTCGCCCCGACCGCCGGGCAGCCGGGGCACATCTTCCATTTCGAGTACCTGCGCGCCCGGCCCGGACGGAGCGGCGACTACGACCGCTTCGTGAAGACCGTGTTCAAGCCGATGCTTGAGGAAATGGTCCGCCGCGGGATTTGGCTGCGGTACACCTTCATGACCGTACCATACGCTGGGCCGTCTCCGTGCGCCGACTACACGCACGTCTTCGTCGCGGAGCTCGCCAATTTCGCGGCGCTCGATCGCGAGCAACCCGCCTGGTCCGAGATCCAGGCGAAGTTCCACCCGGACGAGCAAGAGCAGCACCGCCTGTTCGAGGTGGAGCTGCAGCAGATCCGCGAGATGGTGCGCGAGGAGATCCTGAAGGACTTCGACTGGAAGTGACCCGGAGCGCATAGGAAGTTCAGCTGAGATTCTGGTTCCGATCAGGGCCATTCCGTCAACCTCGGGCTTGACATCGGGCAGGGGAAGCTTACGACCTGACTGTTGGGGGCCATCAGGGAAGTGGTCGGGGGCGATCCAGGAGTTCCGATGTAATCGTTGATGCTCTTGCGGTTTCGAGTGGTGCCGAAGACAGGACTTGAACCTGCACGGGCTTGCGCCCACTAGACCCTGAATCTAGCGCGTCTGCCAATTCCGCCACTTCGGCATGTCTGAAACTAAATGACTTACGACTGTGACTCTCCCGCCTTGCCTCCAGGAATGACTACCGGGTGACTACCGGCCTGCCGACCCATGAGCGGGACGGCCGCCTTGCGGTAGGTGGGGCTGAGGTGCGCGTAGATCATAGTCGTCTTGAGATCCTGATGCCCGAGAAGCTCCCGCAACAGGTTCAGGTCGCTGCCAGGGCGCATAGCATACCAACTTGCGAACGTGTGCCGCAAGGTGTGAAAGGTCACGTCCGCGCCGAGCTTGTCCTGCTCCTCCGCCTTCTCGTTCGTCCGCTGCTTCGTCTTCTCGAAGGCCGTCCTGATGTCCTGGAGCCGCTTCCCGTAGCGGCTGAAGATGTACTCCCGGGCGGGTCCAGCAATGCCTCGGGCGATCCCCTTCAGTGTCGCGGTCAGGGTCGGCGTCATCGGGATCTCGCGCTGCTTGCCGCTCTTGCAGTTCGTCTGATCGAAGTAGAGCAGACCACGGCCAAAGTCTACGTCCTCCCACCTGAGCCCCAAGACTTCCGACAGCCGCCCGCCCGTTTCCAGCGCGGTCACGATCACCGGCTGGATATGCGTCGGCGCCTTCTCTACCAGCCTGTCGGCCTCGTCATGCGTCAAGAACCGCAGCCTGCCGCGAGACTGCTCTAGCTTCGCCACGCGGCGGACTGGGTTCTCGTGGATGCGCTCCCACGCCACGGCCAGCGACATGACCTTTGAGAGCACAGCCCGCTCTCCGTTGACCGTGCCGTTGCGGACACCCGCCCCGAGACGGGCGCTCATGTAATCACTGACCATCTTCGGGTTGACGTTAGCTAGGAACGCCTCTCTGAAGAAAGGGGAGAGGTGCTTTTCGATCATCAACTTCGCCCACTCGTGCGACCGCTTGGCCGCGTAATGCTTCGCCAGCACCTCGGCCGCGTGATCCTTGAAGAGTACCGGCTTGATCTTGCGTAGCTCTGGATTGCGTCCCTGCCGGATGTCCTCCAGCCGCTTCGCTAGCACGATGCGGGCTTCGTCCTTTTTGGGGCCGATCTTCTCGCGGACACGCCTACCGGCGCGGCCCGGAGGGTAGTAATAGTCGATGAACCAGTCTTTCGTATGCTCGGTGTGCGGCGACTCCGTCTCTCTGCCGCATCCGCATTGCTTGTAGAGACCCACGTTTTACCTCCCGCCCTTGTCGGGCTTAACCTTGACGCGCCAGTAGGCCAACGCCCGACGCAACACGGACGGCTCAGGGTCGCGTCCCAAGTATTGCAGGATGCGCCGTTTTACCTTCCCGCCGCGCCGGTAGCTCTGCATGATGTAGCAGTAGATGCGACCGTCAATCAGCTTCTTCTCTAGATAGGCCATACTGTAAAGTGTAGCCCTAGAAGTATGGCACTGTCAAGCGGCGGATACGTACGACTACCGCGACACGACGGGGTAGGGCTGGTCTTAGGGGATCTACTTCGGAGGCGGTACAGCGGTGGCGACTTGAATCTTCAAGCACTCCCAGATCAGCTGCGCCATCAAGGAAGCATCTACTTGTCCGGCCAAATAGGCGGCGTCCGCAGCTTCGAGGGCCTCGTAGTACGGTTGCTTGCGTGAAGCAATTTGGTCAGGCACAGTCGGCGTTCCTGGCAATTCTGCACCTAGACCGACAGAAAGGGCCAGGTAGGACACGGCCCGGGACGTGCGCCCGTTCCCGTTAGAGAATGGATGGATCCAATTCACCCGCCACATGAGGTACGCAGCAAGGTCAACCGCATCATTCACGCCGTCGTGCTCGTTATAGTACCGACACATCTCCTCAACGGCTCCGGGCACATCGGAGGCTGCCGGAGGTTGGTGGTGGCTGCCATAAATCGTAATGCTGCCGCAACGGTACTCCCCAGCATCGGGATTCAGACCTGATATAGCTATGGCGTTCAGGTTCTTAATGAGCGCGGGGTCAAGAGCAAGGCGACTGCCAGCACCAACCCGTTGCCGCACAAGCTCCATTACCCTGTCAAACTGTTTCAGGGCATTACGAGCTTCTAGGTCGTCGATTTCGGCGGCAGTAAGCTTAGGTAGGTCCCCGAGGTTGCTTGGGGTACTAAATCTTTCCGCCGTCACTTCTGCGGTTTGGTGCCGTTCAACTTCTCCGCCGCCCTATCCACTGTTTCTCGGGTGATGCGGTCGTTCTCAATTTTGGTGTTACCGTAGGCGAAGCTGCGGCGTTGTTTCTCGCGATCCTCTTTCGTGACCGTCACAGTCTTGACGCACTCAACCAATCTAGCTAAACCCTCTCTCGCCATCGTCGCCTCC
>JBGPLZ010000058.1:0-21299 GCA_041486695.1 Acidobacteriota bacterium
GGGGGGGGTGACGAGGTCGAGGCGCCGGAGTGGCTCGCCTATCTGCGCCAGAGTCTCCGGGACGCCGCCGTGGAGGTGGGGGAGCTGGCGGCGCTTGAGCGTCCGTCGGCGCGGGCCCTGGCGCTGGCGGCCGAGTTCCTGGCGGCGACCGCGATGCTGCGGCATCCCGACTTCGCCGCCGGGGTCCGGGCGTTTCAGGAAAAGCGCGAGCCGGAGTTCCCGTCGGCCGCCGAGCCGCTCGGCGTGCAGCGGGCGCTGTTCCGCGATCGGGCCGGCTGGACGCTGCTGCGGCATGCGGCGCGCCTGGCCCGCGACCCGTTCTGGCTCGAGGTGGCGCGCCAGGAGCTCGACTGGATCCGGCCGCCGCGGCAGGGGTACGACGGCTCGACCTTTCCCTGCGTCCGCTGGTTCGCGGACGGCACCCTCAACGCCAGCGTCGAGGCGGTCGATCGCTGGGTCGAGCGCGGTCGCGGCGATCGGGTCGCCTTCGTCTGGGAGGGGGACCGGGTCGACTCCGATCGGCGCCCCCTGGAGCAGCGATCGATCACCTATGCCGGGCTTCTCGAAGAGGTGCGCCGCTGCGCCGCAGCGCTGCGGGCGCTCGGGCTGGGCCGCGGCGACACCCTCGTCCTCTATATGCCGAACCTCATCGAGACCTTCGTCGTCCAGCTGGCGGCGGCCCGCATCGGCGTGGTCTACCACCCGGTGTTCGCCGGCTTCGCGCGCGAAGAGCTGAGCGATCGGCTGCACCTGATGGGGGCCCGGGTTCTGCTGACCGTCGACGGCGCCTTCCGCAAGGGCGAGGTGATCCAGTACAAGCGCGACTTCGTCGATCCGGCTCTCGGCGACTTCGTACCGGTCGAGGCCGCCATGGCGGCCGCTGACCTGATCCTGTCGCAGCGGGGCGATGGGGCGAGCGGCCGGCTTCTCAATCGGGTGCGCGCCGTCCTGGCCGACAAGGTGACGGTCGAGAAGGCGAAGTTCCTCGAGATCCTCGCCCGCGAGATGTCCGAGGAGGGGGCGGCGGGGCCCGCCGACGCGCGCGCCGGATCGGACGCCGGGGCGCGCAGCGGTGGGGGAGTCGGCGGGGCCGCGGCGGCGGAACGGGCGGAGAGCCTCGAGTCGCTCCTGCTCGGCGAAGCCTCCGGCCGGAGCTTCGTGCAGCGGATCGATCAGGCGGCGCGCCTGCTCGACAGCCATGAGGAGCGCGCGATTCCGACCGACCGGGCGGGGATCCTGCGCACCATCGCGGCGCGGCTGGATCAGCTTCGATCGCCGGTCGAAACGGTGGTCGTGCTGCGCCAGCTCGGGACGCGCAGCGAGGCCGGCTGGGTCGACGGACGCGATCTGTCGTGGGACGATTTCCTGGCGGGAGCGGCCGGACAGTCAGAGCCGGAGGCGCTGGGCGCCGAGGATCCTCTCTTCGTGATGTTCACCTCCGGCAGCACGGGGAAACCGAAGGGGCTGGTGCATACGCATGGCGGCTACCTGTCGCGGCTGCCGTTCCTGCTTAGGACCCTGTTCGGCCTGAGCCGCGACCAGAAAATCCTCACCGTCGCCGATCCGGGGTGGATCACCGGCCAGTCGTTCTCCTGCTGGGGGCCGCTGACCTATGGCATGACCAGCGTGCTGGTCGGGTTCGTTCCGGTCGAGGACCGCCTCTGGGCCGCTGTGGAGCGCTACGGGGTCGATTTCATGAAGACCGGCGTGACCGGCATCCGCGCGGCCATGGGGGACGATCCGGAGCTGATCCGCGCCCACGATCTGTCGACCCTGGGCGAGGCGGGCCGCTACACCTCGTGCTCGTGCGCCGAGCCGCTCGATGCCGCCGTGCAGGCCTGGTGGGAGGCGCACCTCGGTCCGATGATGAACTGCTGGTGGCGCACCGAGGACTCCGGCCCCGAGACCGGCGCCGATCCCACGGCCCATCCGCAGACGCCGAATGCGGCGGCCCGCCCGCTCCCTTGGGCGGAGCTCGGCGTCTTCGCGATCAGGGACGAGGATGGCAACCGCATCGCGCCACGCCGCGCGGAGCCGGGCGAGAAGGGAACGGTCTTCGTGCGCGGCAACCCCGGGATCGCGCGCGGCACCTGGGTCCGCCCCGCGGAGGCCGTCGCGCTGGTCGCTCCGGCCGGCGCGGCGGCTCCGGGCGGCACGGCGGCGGCAAGCGACTGGCGCACCGATCCGCGCTTCCGGGAGATCTATCACTCCGAGCTTCCCGCCTGGCACAACACCGGCGACGCGGCGGTCGGCAACGCCGATGGCACGCTGACCTTTCTCGGGCGCGATGACGAGGTGCTGAACGTCAGCGGCCACCGCGTCGGCACGCAGGAGATCGAAGGTGCGGTGCGCGGCCATGCGGCGGTGGGCAATGTCGCCGCCATCGGCATCCCCGCGGAGCTGCGCGGCGACAACCCGGCGCTGTTCATCACGCTGCGCGCCGGGCACGCGGCCGGCGGCATGCTCGACAACCAGATCCGCGAGGCGGTGGCCGAGGCGAAGGGGAGCCACGTCGCGCCGAGCGCCGATTTCATCTTCTACGTCACCAGCCTGCCGACCACCAAGAGCGGCAAGATCCTGCGCCGCGTGCTGAAGTATGCCGCGGCGCTCGATCGCGACACGCTCGCGGGGATCCTGACGCGCCTCCAGGACCCCGCCGTCCGGGCGCGGCTCATGGCGGCCGACCGCGAGACGCTCGCCGCCCTTTTCCCGACGCTCACCCGCCAGGACCGGATGATCCGGCTCGGCAGCATCGCGACCATCGATCGGATGGCGGTCCTGGTCGAGATCCTCGAGTCGGTGGCGCGCCGGCGGGAGATGACCATCGTGCCGCCTGTCCCGGCCGAACCGGCCGCTTCGCTGCCCTCCGCGTCGACCGCGCCGCCGGCGGATCGGCCCGACGAAGCCGCGCGCGCGGAGCGGAGCGGCGGTTCCGGCGGCGTCCCGGCCTACCAGCCGTACAGCGCGCCGGCGGAGCGGATCTATGCGCTCGGCCGGACCGACTTCCGTCCCGGGATCGACCCTCTGCCGCTGGCGCAGGAGGCCTGGGCCATGAGCCGCGATGCCTTCGGCCGGCCGGTTCATGGCGAGCCGGCGAGCGCCATGGTCAAGGTGATCGAGCCGGCGCCGCGCCACCCCGAGCCGAACGAGGTGATCGTCCAGAACCTGTTCGCCGGATCGACGCACAACGTCCTGCATGCCTTGCTCGCCGACCCGGTCTCACCGTTCGAGTGGCACCGGCAGGCCTACCACGTGCTCGGCAGCGGAGCCGTCTGCCGCGTGGTCGCTTGCGGGCGCGAGGTGGAGCGCCAGGGGCTGTTCGCCGTCGGCCAGCTGGCGGTCAACTTCCCGGCCACCTACCGGCTGCTCGATCCGCGGGTCTCCGAGGACGCCATGCACGCCGGCTTCCAGATCCAGGGGTTCGAGACGCCCGACGGCACGCTGCGGCCGTTCGACCGCCTGCAGGCGACGCAGCTTCTCCCGGTGCCGAAAGGACTGACTCTCGAGCAGGCGGCGTCGTTCATGCTGAACCTGGTGACCGTCTACCGGGCGCTGACCCGGAAGCTGGCGCTGCGGCGCGGAGCGAGCCTGCTGGTCGAGGGGGCGACCGGCGGGACCGGGACGCACGCCGTCGATCTGGGACGGCTGCTCGGGGCGCGGGTCATCGGCATCGTCAGCAGCGCGCGGCGCGCCCGCCAGGTGCTCGATCGCGGCGCCGCGGGCACTCTCGACCGGACCGAGACAGCCCTCAAGGATCTCTGGACCCCGGTGCCGGACGACCCTCGCGAGTGGGAGGCGTGGGAGAAGGCGGGCGCGCCGCTGCTCGACAGGCTGCGCTCCGAAAACGGCGGGGCGCTCGCCGATGCCGTCGTGTCGTTCTCCGGACGCGCCGCCTTCGGCCGCCTGACCCAGATGCTGGCGCCGGGAGGCCGGCTGACCTTCTTCGGCGCCTTCGGCGGCTACTGCCTGCGCTTCCTCGGCAGGGCGGATGCGGCGGCGAGCGTGACGCCGGCGGCGACCATGTTCGCGCGCGCCGGGTTGCGCCCCGGCATGGGAGTGCTGGTCCACTACGGCGCCGGCGAGCGGGACGGCGCGGGCGGGCCGGGCGGCGCCGGCGAGCGGGACGACATCGATGGCGTGGCGCTCGAGGCCATCCGCGCCGCCGAGGAGGCCGGGGCACGGGTCGTGGCGGTGACCAACACCGATGCCCAGGGCGCGCGCCTCAACCGAGATCCGGAAATCGCGGCGCGCCTTCTCGGCACCGTCAGCCTCGAGTCGCTGCGCCGCGGCTCGCGCTTCGAGTGGCCCGACCGGATGCCCGACTACGACCGCGACCCGAAGCGCTACGAGCATTACGAGACCTACTCGCTCAAGCCGCTGGCGACCGCCGTCGGGCGGTTGCTGCGCACCCCGGGTGAGTTCCGTGGCCAGCCCGACATCGTCTTCGCGCGCGGCGCCGAGGACACGCTGGCGGCCGACCTGTTCATGGTCCGCCCGTTCACCGGGGTCGTGGTCTACGGCGAGTCCCGCCGGCGCGCCTACACGATCTATGCGCCGCAGGTCTGGATGCGGCAGCGCCGCGTGCTGTTCCCGTCGTTCGAGATCCTCGGCAGCCACATGGGAAATCCACACGAGGGGCGCGAGGTGATCGACTGGATCGCCCAGGGGCTGGTGCCTATCCCCGTGCCCCGCGTGCACGAGGCGGGCGAAGCGCCGCAGGCGTTCCAAGCGATGCACGACAACACCGCCTCCGGCTCGTTCGTGGTGCATCTGACCTCGCCCGGGCGCGGCCTGAAGACCGAGCGCGAGGTGGACGAGGCGAACGGCACCCTGTTCCACGACGAGAAGTACGTCACGGTGCGGATCGACCGTCTGCGCCCGGCGTCCGGCGGCGCTCATCAAGCCGCGCGACGCGGCGCTCAGAACGACGCGCGCGTCGCCCGCGTCACTCTGCGCGGCGATGGCGGCCGCCCCCCGACGCTGGCGCGCGACGCCATCTATCAGATCGGCGACGCCTTCCGGCGGCTGGAGAGCGAGACGAACCTGGCCGGCGTCATCCTCACGGGCGAGGGAAGCGTCGCTTTCCTGGCGGGCCAGGACCTGCGGCAGCTGTATGACGACGTGCAGGATGCCTCCTCGGCCCTGGCGATCGCCCGCGACGCGCAGCGGATCTTCGACGCGATCGAGTCGTTCCCGCGACCGGTGATCGGCGTGGTCAACGGCGTGGCGCTCGGCGGCGGCCACGAGCTTCTGGTCTGCGCCCACTATCGAATCGCCATGCGCTCCCCGCGGGTGCGCCTGGCGCAGCCGGAGATCGAGCTCGGCATTATGCCCGGGTTCGGCGGCACGCAGCGGCTGACGCGGCTCCTGATCGACCGCTTCGGCCTCGAGCGCGGCGTCCGTGAGGCTCTGGAGATGAATCTGACGGGCCGGCATTACGAGGTGGACGAGGCGCTCGCGATCGGCCTCTTGGATGAGGTGGTCGAGACCGGCGCGCTGCACCGGGCCAATGCGCTGATCGCGGCCGAGGCGGCGGGGGAAGGCGGCGGCCTCCTGGCGCGCGCCCGGGAGGCGCGCCGGACGGCGCGCGCCGCCTGGAAGGCGCCGATCGTCCTCCCGGAACGCTTCCTGGATGGTGACGCGCGTCTGCGGCTCCTGGTGCGCCAGGCGACCGAGCCGGGGATCGGGCGCGGCGTCCCGGCGGTGCGGGCCATCGAGGCGACGCTCCACGGGCTCGTGGAAGGATTCGAGGCGGGGTGCGCGCGCGAGGCGCAGCTGTTCGCCTCGCTGGTGGTGGATGAGCGGTATGGGCGGCAGGGGATCCGCAAGTTCCTGGAGCGCCAGGAACCGGAGCCGTTGCCGCCGCCGGGGACCAGGCAGCTGACGGACTGAGACGGAGGATGTCATGAGCGAGGGGATGACGGAAACGGAAGGGCGCGGCAGCGCGCTGTTCGATCCCGGACAGTTCCGGGACAAGGTGGTGATGGTGACCGGCGCCGGCAAGGGATCGGGGCCAGGCGGGATCGGCTACAACGCCGCCATGGCGTTCGCCCGCGCCGGCGCCAGGCTGGCGATCATCGGCCGCACCGCCGAGACGATCGGCCGCACCGTCGCCGACATCGAGGCCCAGGGCGGGGAGGTCGTGGCGGTCGTCGGCGACGTCAGTGACGACGCCGCCCTCGAGCGGTGGTTCGCGGAGACCGCGAAGACCTTCGGCCGTCTCGACATCCTGATCAACAACGCCGGGGTCTCGGGCGACGTGCGAGCCCTCGTCCGCATCCCCGGGAAGAGCTGGCGCTACGCCTTCAACGTCCACCTGCACACCATGACCACGACCCGTCTGGCGGCGCGCCTGATGCGCGCCACCCGGACCGAGGGGACCATCCTGAACGTCGGCACCTACTTCACCTCGCCGCACCGGCAGATCCTGAGGCCCTATCCGTTCCGCACCCCCTACACCGGGGCGCAGGCCTGGAAGCTCGAGCACTCGCGGGTCAGCGCCTGGGAGTTGGCGAAGGACGGCATCCGCGTCATCGCCCTGAACCTCGGGCCGGTCGAGGGCGGCCGGATCGACGCGATCGTCTATCCGCTCGGCGCGATGGAACGCGGCCTGTGGGGCCGCGAAGTGGCGGGAGCCGACATCCGCCGCAAGACGGAAGAGATGCATCCGGCGCGGCGCTTCCTGAAGCAGGAGGATGCGGCGCGTTCGATCCTGGCGCTGGTGTCGCGGGAGCTGCGCGACTCGGCCAACGGAACCGTCGTCGAGCTGGCCGGGGGGGTCGATTACAAGGTTCCGCCTCAGGTGGCGCCGCCGCTGTCGACCGGGCGGCCGCCCGATCTCACCGGACGGCGGGTGCTGCTGGTCGGCCGGCCCGCGGCCGCCCAGGCCGAGGCGATGATCCTGGCCTTCGCGGCGTGCGGGGCCCGGGTCGCCTTCGCGGCGCCCCAGGCGCCGGAGATCCTGCTCGGCCTGGCGGGCGGCAAGGAGCCGGCGGCTTACAGCGACGGCCAGAAGAAGCTCCTCGGCCAGGTTCGCGCTGTCAATCTAATGATCGACGACGAGTCGGCGATCGCCGCGCTGTTCGAGCGGCTGGCGGACGAAGGGGACCTCGATGCGGTCGTGGTGATGACCGGTGAGGCCGCGACCTCGGGCGAAACGGTGGAGATCTCCGCCCGGGAAGTCGATCTCTTGAAGGAGATCTTCGCCTTCGAGCCGGCCGACCTGATGCGCCACGCCCTGGCGACCCTGCTCCTGCAGGGCCAGCGGCGCGCCGGGGTCAAGGATCCCCGCTTCCTGACCCTCTCCTCGTTCATGGCGATCCTGGAACGGCAACGGGGCGTGCCGGGAGGCGAAGGGACGATCCAGAGAATCGCCGGCGGTTTCACCGCCGAGGAGGAGGCGGCGTTGCAGGCCGGGGCGCGCGGGGCGCGCGGCAGCCTGATCGTCGTCGGTCCCTCGTTGACCCCCGAAGAGGCGGACGAGGCGGCGATGATCGGCGTCCTGCGCGCCGGGCTCCAGGCGGTGGTCAGCTCGGTGGCGACCGAGGTGGCGACGGCCCGATCGGCCATGCGGGTCAACGCTCTCTACCCGGGGAGCGATGCGGCCCCGGCCGATCCGAACCGGGCGGCGCGCACGGCTCTGCAACTCGCCTGCGACGCGACCGCTTCGGTCTCCGGGATGATCTACTACCCCGATGAGCGCAATGCCCTCGTCGGCGCCGGCGCGCCGCTGTCCGGCAGGACGGCGGTGATCACGGGGGGCGGCCGGAACCTCGGGCAGGCGATCGCCCTGCGGCTGGCGCGGGAAGGGGCGCGGGTCGTCGTGGCGGGTCGTGGCCAGGCCGACCTCGATCTGACCGTCCGCGCGGCCCGCGCCCTCGGAGGGGACGGTCAGGCCGTGGTCGCCGACGTCGCCTTCCCCGGCGAGCGGGCGAAAATCCTCGAAGCGGCGCGCGCCGGGCGCGGCCGGACGGCGGAGGGCGGTGGTGTCGACCTGTGGGTGAACAACGCCGGGATCGGCGGCGCCTTCGCGACCCTCGACGAGATCGAGCTGGAGGGCGAGGGGGGCTGGCACCAGACCCTGGCAGTCAACTTCACCGGCGCCTGGCTGGGGATGGCGCGCGCCATCCTCGACATGCGCCGTCGCGGCGTCCCGGGCGGGATCGTCAACGTCAGCACCTTCTATGCCGACCAGCCGTATGTCTTCCGGATCCCTTACACCGTCCCGAAGATTCTTCTGAAGACCTGCGCCGAGCTTCTGGCGGACCCGCTCCGACCGCACGGCATCTTCATCTCGGACATCCAGCCGAGCCTGATCGACGGCCCGCGGTTTAAGTGGGTGGCGAAAAACTACGCCGAGCATTTCCGCCGCCACGGCCTGGCCGACCCGATGGCGGACCCCGCGGTGCGCGACTGGTTCACCCGGCTGATCCCGGCGCAGGCGCCGCGTCCCGATCAAGTGGCGGACGCCGTCTTCTTTGCCCACCAGCGCGGGCTCGCCGGCTCGGGGCAGGGGATGGCGGTGTCGACGCTGCCGGTCGGCCGTCCACAGCCGGCCGGAACCGGCCTGGCCGTCTCCTGGCAGCCGGGGGCTACCGTCGTGATCGTGAGCGGCGCACGGACCACCTCGGAGATCGACCGCACCGGTCTTCTGGCCTCCTGGTGTCTCGAATCGGGATCGCAGCGCGTCATCGTGGCGGCCGACGACGTGACCATGGCGCGCCTGCGCCGCCGGTTGCAGCGCGGCGCGTCCGACTCTTCCTGGTGGAATCTGCCGGTCGCCCCCGCCGGGGACGGCCGGCTCGAGATCCATCCGGTCGACCCGGCCTCTTCCGCGGCCGTCGCCGATCTGTTCGCGGCGGTGGGCCCGGTCGACAGCGTCCTGTACGCGCCCGGCGCGCCGGAGGCGGGGGAGCGCTTCGTCCTGTTCCCGGCCGAGGTCTCGGTCGCGGAGCTGGACGAGGAGACGCTCAAGGCGCGCTACCTCGAGCACCAGAGAGCCCTGTCGCACTTCCTGGAGCGGCAGGTGACCGCCGGCCTGATCGTGGCCCGGCAGGCGGTCCGGTCGCTGGCGCCGGGAGGGACCCTGTTGATCTCCCGCGCTCCAGCCAGGGAACCGGAGGCGATCCTGGCCGCCGAGGCGCTCGGCCAGATCGTCCGGACCGCGGCCGAGGAGTTCCGTCTCCTCGGTCTTGATCGCAGGATCGTCGATACCGATGCGATGCCGGTGCTGGGCGCCCGCCTGGCGGCCTTCGTGGAGGCGGCGACCGCCTGAAGTCCGCGTCCGGGGCTGATTTTTGAGTTGGCCCGGCCGTCCGATCACTGTATCTTGTCCGGGCGCTCCCAGGAGGATCCGGGAAGACTCTGTCAGCGGAGGAGTGTTTGACCCGAACCGCCCGGCTCGCAGCTATCGTTCTCTCCGGACTGGGTTTCGCCGCACCGGCGGTGCTGGCGGCGCCGCTGTTCCCGCAGCCGGTCCTGCCGGTCGGAGGCCGGCCGGCCGCAGCCGTCGTCTTCGACTTCAACCTCGACGGTCGTTATGACCTGGTGGTCGCGAACCGGACGACCTTCGATCTGTCGGTTTTTCTCGGCCGGGGCGATGGCACCTTCAGTCCGCAAGTCAGGTACGGAGTCGGAGTCGAGCCGGCCGCCATCGCGGTGGTCGACCTCAACCGCGACCTGAACCCGGATCTGGTGGTCGCGAACCGGAGCTCGGGGGACATCTCGGTGCTGCTCGGCGACGGCAGCGGCAACTTCGCGCCGGAGAGCCGCAGCTTCGCAGGCAGCGGCCCAACGGGTGTGGTGTCCGGTGACTTTGACGCCGACGGCATCTCCGACCTGGCGGTCGCCGACGCGCTGTCGAGCGATGTCGCCATCCTGATCGGCATCGGCGATGGGACCTTCCTGCCGCCGTCCTTCGTCACCGTCATCGGCAGCCCTTCGGCGATCGCTGCAGCCGATTTCAACGGCGATGGCCGGCGCGATCTGGCCGTGACCAATCTCGACAGCAACGACGTGGCGATCCTCCTGGGCGCGGGCAACGGACAATTCAACGTCCAGCTCCGCTTCGGGGCCGGGGCCGCTCCTTCCGGCCTCGCGGTCGGGGACCTCAACAATGACACCGTGAGCGACCTGGCGATCTCCGACGAGGCGGGGGAGGAAGTCTCGGTGCTCCTGGGGAACGGCGCGGGCGGATTCGCGCCCCGCATCCGGAGCGCCGCGGCGGGCGCCCCGGCGGGCCTGGTGATCGGGGACTTCGACCGCGACGGTCGCAAAGACCTGGCCGTCACCGCCCGAGGCAGCAACGAGCTGGCGATCCTGATCGGCCGCGGCGACGGCAGCTTCGCGCCGGGGAGCCGGGTGGGAGTCGGCGCGGCGCCGGCGGGGATCGCGAGCGGTGACCTCGACCGCGACCTGAAGCAGGACCTCGCGGTGGCCAACGCCGATTCGAACGGCGTGTCGATCCTGCTCGGCCAGGGCAACGGGACGTTCCATACCTTCGGCCGGCTCCTGTTGACGGCGGCCGGGCAGGCGGTCGCCAGCGGCGATTTCGACGGGGACGGCGCGCCCGATCTCGCGGTGGCGTTCTTCGCCACGTCGTCCGTGGCGATTCTGCGCGGTCATCGTGACGGGAGTTTCGATCTGAACGGGCCGTCGTTCTCCACCGGGCTGGGACCGCTGTCGATCGTGGCGGCGGATCTCGACGGCGATGGCCGGATCGATCTGGCGACCGCCAACCAGGGTTCGAGCGACGTGACGATCCTGCCCGGCCTGGGCGACTTATCTTTTGGGTCACCGCGGTCGCTGCCGGCGGGCGCCTCACCGGCGGCGGTCATCGTCGCCGACCTCAACGGCGACGCCTTCCCCGATCTCGCGACCGCGAATCAAGGCTCGGGCGACCTGTCGATCTTCCTCGGGCAGGGCGCCGGCCAGTTCACGCCCGGGACGCCCGTCCCGGTCGGGATCGCCCCGCTGGCGCTCGCCGCCGGCGATTTCAACGCTGATGGCAGGCAGGATCTCGCCGTGCCCAATTCCGGCGGCGGAACGGTGTCGATTCTGCTCGGGCAGGGGAACGGGACCTTCCAGCCGGCGGCTCAGCCTGCCGTCGGGAGCATTCCGGTCGGCGTCAGCGTCGGCGACTGGAACGGTGATGGCAGGGAGGACCTGGCCGTGGTCAACCGCGATTCCGAGGATGTCTCGGTGCTGCTCGGCGCCGGCACCGGGCAGTTCGCCCCGCAGACGCGTCAGCGGGTCGGGGCCATGCCGGTCGCCATCGTCGAGCGCGACCTGAACGTCGATGGCCGGAAGGACCTGGCGATCGTCAACCGGGGATCGTCTGATCTGTCCGTGCTGCTCGGCCGTGGCGACGGCAGCTTCGCGGCGGAGGCCCGCTTCGGCGCCGGTCCGGCGCCGGCGGCGATCGTCGCGGGCGATTTCGATCTCGACGGACGGCAGGACCTCGCGGTCGCGAACGGCGAAGGGGGGGCCGTGCTCCTGAACCAGGGGCCGTATCCCGACGCCGATCATGACGGCATCCCGGACGCCTTCGATCCATGCACCGACACCGACCAGGACGGGTTCGGGAACCCGGGCTTCCCGGCCAACACCTGCGCCCCGGACAATTGTCCCGACGTCCCGAACCCCGACCAGTGCGACACCGACGGCGACGGGCTGGGTGACGCCTGCGACAACTGTCCGACGATCTACAACCCGGATCAGGACCCGTCGGTCTGCGATCAACAAGTCGTGAATCTCATGGTCCATTTCGCCAACGGCAAGGGGACCCTCACCTGGACGGCCACCGTCGAGGTCGATCTGAACGGGTGGAACATCGTCGTCTACGATCGCAAGGGGACCCGGCTGCAGCTGAACCCGGCCCGCATTCCTTGCCAGGAGTGCATCACGGGCCTCGGCCACACCTATGCCTTCAACCTGCCAGGGCACAAGGGCACTCGCAGCCTGTTCGTCGAGATGCTTCATGTCGACGGCCGTGTCGACCTCTTCGGCCCGGCCGTGAAACAGTAGCCGCGACCCATCCTAATTACTCGGACACACTCCTAGCCCGCCTCGACTATCATGACGCTGATCTGGAGCCCCGCGCCGGCTCACATCGCCCGGCGTCGGCCACGGAGAGGTCCTGCACGATGAAAAGCCTGGTTCTCGTCAAGCAAGTCCCGAACGCCGACTCAGCGTTCCGGCCCAACAGCGCCGGGACCTGGGTCGACGAGAGTAACCTGGTGTTCGGAATCAATGACTATGATCGCTACGCCCTCGAAGAGCTTCTGCGACTCAAGGACTCCGGCAAGGTGACCGAGGTGGTGGCGCTCTCGGTCGGGCCCGAGCGGGCCGCGACCGCGCTGCGCACCTGCCTCGCGACCGGCGCCGACCGGGCGATCCATGTTCAGGACGCGGCGCTTCAGGGGGCCGAGCCGCTGGCGCTGGCGCGCGTTATCCAGGCGGCGATCAAGGATGAAGGCTTCGGTCTGATCCTGGCCGGGCTGCAGGCCGACGACGACAACTACGGGCAGACCGGGCCGCTCCTGGCCCGACTGCTCGATCGTCCCTGCGCCACGGCGGCGATGTCCCTGGCGCTCGTCGACGGCACGACGGTGCGGGTCGAGCGCGAGCTGGAGAACAACCGGCTCCAGGTCGTCGACCTGAAGCTGCCGGCCGTGATCACGGTGCAGACCGGGATCAACGAGCCGCGGTATGCGTCGCTCAAGGGAATCATGGCGGCGAAGAAGAAGGAGATTCGCACCGTGGCTCTGGGGGATCTCGGCCTCGACCCGGCCGCCGTCGGCGGCGCCGCGGCGCGACTCCGCACCCTCCGGATCGCGCCTCCTCCCAAGGGGAAGGGGGCCGAGATCCTGAAAGGGAGCCCGGACGACGTGGCGCGGGAGCTGCTCAAACGCATCCGCGAGAAGACGGGGGTGATCTGACCATGGCCTGCAAGGCGCTGATCCTGGCGGAGCACGAAGAGGGCGTCGTGCGGGAGACGACCTGGGAGCTGCTCGGCCTGGCGCACCGGCTGGCCGGCGAAGCCGGCTGGAGCGCGGGAGAGATCAAGGCGGTCCTGCTCGGGCAGGGCGCGCGCGCCCTGGCGGATGAGGTGGCCGGTCGGGGCGCCGCCGAAGTGATCTATGCCGAGGGAACGGCGGTCGAGCACTACACCGGCGACGGCTACGGCAAGGCGCTGGAGGCGATCGTCAAAGCCGAGCAGCCCGAGATGCTTCTCTGCGGGCACACCCCGAACGGTTGGGACGTGGCGCCGCTGGTCGCCGCCGGATTGGGGGTCTCGGCCCTGACCGATTGTTCCGCCGTCGCCTTCGAGGGGGGCCGGCCGCGCCTCACGCGCAAGATCTTCAACGGCAAGTTCATCCAGGTGGTCGACCCGGGCGGTGCGCGACCGCTCGTGGCGACGATCCAGAGGGGGGCGGCCCCCGCCTTCGCAGGCCGCACGCAGGGTGCCGTCCGCCAGGTCACGGCCGCGGTGGGCGAAGGGGGTCTGCGGGCCAGGTTCGTGGAGATAAAAAAGGGCGAGACGGGATCGGTCGATCTGACGCAGGCGTCGGTGATCGTCTCCGGGGGGCGCGGCGTCGGCGCGCCGGACAAGTTCCCGGTCATCCGCGCCCTGGCCGAGGCCCTCGGGGGGCAGATCGGCGCGTCCCGGCCGGTCACCGACATGGGCTGGCTGCCGCACGAGCATCAGGTCGGCAGCTCGGGCGTGACCGTCAGCCCGAAACTGTACATCGCCTGCGGCATCTCCGGAGCGATCCAGCACATCGTGGGGATGCGCGGGTCGGGCTACATTGTCGCCATCAACAAGGACGCGGAGGCGCCGATCTTCGGCGTCGCCGACGTCGGCGTGATCGGCGACCTGTTCGAGATCGTGCCGGCGCTCACCAAGGCGGTGAAAGCCGCGAAGGGGCAGGCTTAATCGGCTATCATCAACATTTCTATCTGGCTCTGGGCGCCGGGCGCAACGGCCCGGAGCGGAGGAGAAAGACACGATGTCCCGACGCAACCGCGATAACGCCGGGAAAGAGGGGCCGGCCATCGAACGCACCTCCCTCCTCTCGCCGGGGACGATGCGGTTCGTGACCCTGTGCGGAGTCGCCGTTCTGGTCTTCATGGTGGCGACGAACTGGAGCGAGTCGCTCCGGTTCCAGAGCCGGCTGAACGAGCGACTGAATCAGATCGACACACGCCTGACCCAGATCTCGTCGAAAGTCGAAGCGGGGGCCCGGGCCAACGTCCAGCCGCAGAGAGGCCCCGACCCGAACCGGGTCTACACGGTGCGCGCCGAAGGCGCGCCGTACCGGGGGCCCAGGAACGCTCCCGTGACGATCGTCGAGTTCTCCGATTTCCAGTGCCCGTTCTGCGCCAGGGCCGAACCGACCCTGGCGCAGATCCGCACGGTGTACGGCGATAAGGTGCGGATCGCCTGGAAGCACTTTCCGCTCGATTTTCACCAGGATGCGCCGCTCGCTTCTCTCGCGACCCTGGCGGCGGACGAACAGGGGAAGTTCTGGCCCTACCACGACAAGCTGTTTGCCAGCCAGCCGAAAATCCAGCGCGAGTTCCTGCTGCAATACGCGAAGGAGCTCGGCCTCGATACCAAGCGCTTCGAGACCTCTCTCAACAAGGCCGCCGGCAAGCCGGTGATCGACGGCGACCTGGCCGACGGCAAGGCGCTGGGCGTCACCGGGACGCCCGCCTTCTTCATCAACGGGCGATTCCTTTCGGGGGCCAAGCCGTTCGCCGAGTTCGCGCAGGTCATCAACGGCGAGCTGGCGCGGTTGAACCTGCCGATCCCGCCTGGCGCGGCGGTCACGGCCCCGGCCCCGGCGGCAGGCGGCAAGTGAGGCGAATCGATCCGGGGTGGAGCCTGGAGGAGAAGGCGGCGTGAGCGAGCCGCGCAAGGTCGAGCTGCGAGAGGATGGCGGCCTGGCGATTCTGTGGGACGATCGGCATCCGGCGACCTATTCGGGCCGCGAGCTTCGGCTCTCCTGTCAGTGCGCCCTCTGCGAGGACGAATGGTCGGGGGAGCCGCGGCTTCAAGCCGGCAACGTGCCCGACGGCGTCGTCATTCGCGACGTCAAGCCGGTCGGGCGCTATGGGCTTCAGCTCGGCTTCAGCGACGGTCACAACACCGGCATTTACACCTTCAAGCGCCTCCGCACCCTGTGCGAGTGTCCCGGATGTCGCCGGAGCGCCGCCGACGCAGCCCGGTGAGCGACCGGTCAGCGCGGTGAGCGGCCTTCTGCCGATTCGTTCCCTGGGACCGCTGCGGCTGGTCGCGGTTGGCATCAACTCGGTGATCGGTGGTGGCATCTTCATCCTGCCGGCGACGGTCGCGGCGCTGGTCGGGGCGACGAGCCTCGTGGCCTACCTGGCCGCGGCCATGGTGGTGGCGGGGGTCGGCCTCACCCTGGCCGCTCTGGCCGCCAGGACCGATCGATCGGGCGGCCCGTACTCGTACGTCTCTCACGCCTTCGGCCCCTTCGCCGGCTTTCAGGTCGGCTGGCTGTTCTGCCTGGCGCGCCTCACGGCCATGGCGAACTTGATGAACGGCTTCGCCCGGTATCTCGGAACCCTGGCGCCGTGGGGAGCGCAGCCCCTGGCGCAGACGCTCCTCGTCCTGATCTGCGCCGTGGGGGTCGTGGGGATCAACGTCGCCGGGATCAAAGCCGCATCGGGCGCCGCCACCGCCCTCGCGATCCTGAAAGTCGGCCCGCTCGTGCTTCTCGGCGTGGCCGGGCTCTTCTTCCTGAGGCCGGAGCGTTTCGTTCTCATCCCGGTCCATCCCGCCGACTTCCTGCGCGCCGTCCTGCTGTTGATCTTCGCCTTCACCGGGTTCGAGATCCTCACCGTGCCGGCCGAGGAGTCGCTGCGCCCGCGTCGCGATATCCCCTTCGCTCTGCTCGTGACGATCGCCAGTGTCTGTCTGATCTACCTCGCGGTGCACACCGTGGCGCTCGGAGTCCTCCCCGACCTGCCTTCCGAGACGGCGCCGCTCGCGGGGGTGGCCGCCGTCCTGGCCGGACCTTCCGGCCGCTACGGGATGACCGCCGTGGCGGCGATTTCGATGGCCGGCTGCACCCTGGTCAGCATGGTCGGCGCCACCCGTCTCCTCTACGCCATGGCCCGGTCGGGGCAGGTCCCGGCCATCCTCGGAGCTCTCGGTCGCCGCCGGCGGACCCCGGTCGTCGCGACCTTCCTGTTCGGCGGCCTGGCGGCGGCCCTGGCGATCGCCGGTGGCTATGCGGAGCTTGCCGCGATCAGCGCCGGGACGCGCATGCTGATCTATCTCGGTTGCTGCGGCGCCTGCCTGGTCCCCGGAGCGGCCGGCGGCGCGGGCCGGAGAGTGGTGGCAGCCCTGACGGCCGCCGTCATCGTGTTGCTCCTCGGCGCCCTCGAGGGGCGCGAAATCGTCGCCGGTCTCGCAGGTCTCGGGTGCGGCACCGTGATGTATCTAATGGCACGCCGCGGCGGGGCTCCGGCGGCACCGCTGCAGAGGGAGGTTCCATGAGCTGGTTCGCGCGAAGGTTCTGGATCGTCGTGGCGTTCGTCATCGTCGTGCTCGTGCTCGTCGGCCTCGTGGTGCGCAGCGCGGGACGACCGAGGCGCAACAGCGTTCTCGAGGTCAGGATCACGGGCGAGATTCCCGAGAACGCCCCGGCAGGGCCGTTCGGTGCGGTCCTCGGGACTCGCACCCTGACGCTTCTGGACTACGTCGCGGGGATCAAGCGGGCCCGCGAGGATCGCCGGATCCATGGCTTGATTCTTCTGATCGACGCCCCCCGGATCGGCTTCGCGAAGGTGCAGGAGCTGCGCGACGCGGTGCGCGATTTCCAGAAATCGGGCAAGTGGGCCGTCGCCTTCATGGAGACCGCGGGAGAGTTCGCGCCCGGCAACAAGGAGTACTACCTGGCGACCGCCTGCCCGTCGATCTGGGTCGTGCCGTCCGGCGACGTGAACCTGACGGGACTCCGGGTCGAGGTGCCGTTCATCCGCGGCGCGCTCGACAAGCTCGGCATCTTCCCCGACTTCGGCCACCTCGGAAAGTACAAGAATTTCAAGAACATGATCACCGACACGATCATGAACGAACCGTACCGCGAGTCGATGGAGTCGATCGCTGATGGGCTGTATCGACAGATGCTCCAGGGGATCGCCACGGGCCGCAAGATGAGCGAGGAGCAGGTCGCCGACCTCGTCGACCGGGGGCCCTTCACGGGGCCGCAGGCGATGCAGGCGAAGCTCGTGGATCACCTCGGCTATCGCGACCAGCTGGACGCGGAGCTGAAGGAGAAGAACGGCGGGTCTCTGCCGCGCATCACCCTCGGGCGGTATGTGAAGGGGGGTGCCTATTACGACCGGGGGACGAAGGTGGCGCTGATCTACGGGATGGGCACGGTGGGCCGCGGCGAGAGCGGCTACGATCCGGTCTTCAGCGGGGCGACCATGGGCTCCACGACCGTTGCCGAAGCGATCCGCGAGGCGCGCGAGGATCGCTCGATCAAGGCGATCGTCTTCCGCATCGACAGCCCCGGCGGGTCGTACATCGCCTCGGACATCATCTGGCGCGAGGTCGAGCTGACCCGCGGCGTCAAGCCGATTGTCGCGTCGATGTCGGATGTCGCCGGCTCGGGCGGCTATTTCGTCGCCATGGGCTGCGACCGGATCATCGCCGAACCGGGCACGCTGACCGCCTCGATCGGCGTGCTGGCCGGGAAGTTCGTGACCACGGCCTTCTGGAACACGCTCGGCATCACCTCCGATGCCGTGCAGCGCGGCAAGCACGCCACCTTCTACTCGAAGGACCTGCGTTATTCGCCGGAGGAGCGGGCGATCTTCGAGAGCTGGCTGCAGAGGATCTACCGCGACTTCGTCCAGAAGGCCGCCAAGGGGCGGGGCAAGAGCTTCGAAGCGATCGACGCCATCGCCCAGGGCCGCGTGTGGCTGGGACAGGATGCCCAGAAGCTCGGGCTGGTCGACGAGCTGGGGGGACTGGCCCTGGCCATCCATCGAGCCCTGGAGCTCGCGAAAATCGATCCGGAGGGGCGCGTCAACCTCATCGAGCTTCCCCGGCCGAAAGGGCTCATTCGGAAAATCCTCGATAGCGGTGACGACACCCGGGCCGCTCTCGAGAGCCTGCGGCTCAAGGTCGAGGCGCTGGCGACGAACGGCCCCGGCCCCTCTCCGGAGCAGGTGCTTTTGATGCCCGTGGTGCCGCGGATCAATTAGAACATGCCCGACGACCGTGCGGGTGAGGCGGGTCTTCCCTGTCCAAAACATGGACGCTTTGGCCGGCCTCGGACCCCGGGGCAGGTCGGCGGCATGAACACCGCACGCTCATTGGATTTCCTGGTTGCGCGGCGGCACCGATCGTCATACACTTTTGCGACCTTATACAACCTAGGGAGAGGGGTATCTCGATGAAGAGTCTGTTTGACGATCCCGGAGACGTCAAGATCACAACCGAAGAGCGGAAGCCCCCGCGGGACAAGAAGGGGTTCTACGTCTCCCTGGCCGTGGTGGTCGCCCTGGCGATCGTCGGGATTGGCGGGTATTTCACCTACTACGCGATCTTCCCGCCGAAGCTGACCGAACGGGCGATCCCCCCTTCTCCCGATCGTCTCCTGAGCGAGCTCAAGGAAGCTCGTGATTCGATCGACGGCCAGACGCGCGACATCTACGGGCGGATCCAGCAGTTCAACCAGCGACAGGCGGCGATCGGGCGCAAGCCGGTCTCCTTCACGCAGGTCTTCCTGCAGGGCCTGAGCGCCGAAGAGGAGCAGGCGCTCGACCAGCTGGTCAAGCAGGAGAAAGATCCGTCGTATCGCGGCGTCCTGTCGCAGGTCGTCGAAGACATGAAGAAGATCCGTGAGCTGCAGACGAAGGTCGGAGATCTCGAGGCCAAGCTGCCGGGCGACGGCATCGAAGCCAAGGGCGGCGACACCCACCTCAAGCTCGCCAAGGAGTGGCTGGTCAAGGAGCAGCATGTTCCGGAAACCCGGGCGAAGGAGCTGGCGGAGCGCCTCAATCTGCTGGACGGCCCGCTCGAGGCGGGATTCAAGGTCTACTTCTTCTACGACCCGGCCAAGGATTTCTTCGGCACCTGGGTTTCCTCCGGCAGCTCAAAGCGCACGCCGCTGGCGCTGGTCCGGGCTCGCGAGCTGAAGCTGATCGGCGAGCGTGACACCGCCGTCGCCAAGTCGAAGGATCTCGAGGAGAAGAAGGCCGATCTCGAGGAGACGCTGGCGAAGCTCGAGAAAGAGGTCGCCGACCTGGAGGTCCGCAAGGCGAACCTCGAGACCAACGTGGCCCAGCTCGTTTCTGACAAGACCAAGGCCGAGGACCGGGCCAAGACCACCGGCCTGGAGCTCGATCGGCAGCGCAATTCCTTCTTCTATGAGGCGGATCTCGCGGACCGCCTGCGGGCCCGCGGCGTCCTGAAGACCTTCAATCGGGTCGATGCGATCGGCGACGTCAAATTCGCGTCGTCGCTCGATCTGACGAAGGAGAAATCGATCATCCTGAAGCCGAGCCAGTTCGGCATCGACCACATCCGGGACGTCCGGGTGGTGCCGACCTTCCTCAAGGAGGGGCGGGACATCGGCGTGAAGTTCGCCGACGACGGGACGGTCGAGGTCACGGTGCTCGACGACAAGGCGCTGCGCGGTCAGAGAGTTCTCTTCGTCGTCGAGCAGTAACCGGGAGCTCTCCCCTGACCTTCAAGTCGAGGGAGTGACGGCGGCCGTCCCGGCCCCCGTCCCGACCCCAAGCCCCGACGGTCGGACCTGCTGCTCCACTTGGCGCAGGAAGCGGCGCATCCAGAGCAGGAAGACCAGCGAGGCGCCGCCGCTGGCCGCGATCAGCCCGGCGAGGAGCCCGTACAACGCCGGCTGTCCCAGCCGTTCCGAGGCCGCCATTCCCAACAGCCCGCAAGGCACCGTCAGCACCAGATAACGCAGGGCCGCCATCGTCAGTCCCGGCCGCCCGCGCTGCAGCCCCTCGAAGGCCGGGCGACAGAGCTGGAACGGGATCATCGCCAGGCAGCCGAGCGGGCAGAGGGCGAGAGCCACCCTTGTCAGCCTGGCCGTGATCGGAGACTCGGCCAGAAGGTTCGCCAGGGCCGGGCCGGCGAGCAGCAGGGCCGGGGTGACGATGAGACCACAGTAGGCGGCGGCCGCGAGCGTGATGTCGCGCAGTCCCGCCCGGATGGCCTTCACATCTCCCTCGCCGAAGCGCCGCGCCACGTACGGCAGGACCGCCACCGAGGCGGCGATGATCGGCATGGCGGCGAACAAAAGGACGCGGTAGTAGATGCCGTAGGCGGCGATCGATTCGGTGGCGTGCGGCTGCCGGGTCAGCAGCCAGTTCACCAGCGTCGACTCCAGCGCCATCAGGGCGTAGGTCAGGGCGGACGGCACCGCGAGCGTCATCAGCGAGCGGAAGGGAGCCGGGTCGAGAGTCGGATCGGTGTCCAGGCCCCGCCTGGTGCGCTCCGCCTCGTGCGCGGCCGACTTGCGCAGGGCATAGATGAGCCCCCCGAACCGTCCGACGACCGTCGACAAGGCGATCCCGAAAATCCCCCAGTGGAAGACGAAGGTGAAGATGGTGTTCAGGATGACGTTGATCATGTTCGACCAGATGCCGGCCCACATCGTCGAGCGGGTGTCGTGGTGCGCCTTGACGATCGAGTCGGGCAGGATCGACCAGAAGGCGCTGAAGGCGGAGCCGCCGACCAGCACGCCGCCGTAGATGGCGAACAGCCGGGCGACCTCCGGATCGAGGCCGAGGTGCGAGGCGCCGAAATAGAGGCCGACGGCGATGGCGGCGAACAGCGGCACCAGACACCAGATGATGCGGCGCGTCATCGCCAGGAGCTGCTCGATGCGGGCCCCCTGGCGGGCTCCCATCGCCTGCGACAGGTTGGAGGTCAAGCCGGTCGAGGCCCCGACCCAGAAGGCGATCATCAGGAACTCGAGCGGGATCGACAGCCCGATCGCCGCCACCGCCTTGTCGCCCAGCGTCGCGGCATAGGCGGTGTCCACGAAGGTGAACAGGGAGCGCATCCAGAACGACAGCACGAGGGGTGCCGACATCGCCAGGATGGAAGGGGAGGAGGAGCGCCGGGTCGCCTCGAACGTGGTCACGACCCGAGACGATACCTGCGATGCGATGACGTGGCAAGCTGGCGCCCCCCCGGTGTGAAGCGCTGCGCCTTGCAGTCGCCGGACACGGGTCCGGCTCGCTGGCGCGAGCCTCCCCTCGGCTCGCCTCGCTCCCAC